>CAIKKJ010000213.1 GCA_903827955.1 uncultured Verrucomicrobia subdivision 3 bacterium | reverse complement strand
GTCGGTCGCGCGTGGTTCGACTGGTATATGTTTCCCGTGCCGAATTCCAACGGCAACTGGCCGCAGTTCAAATCGCCGCTGATGTGGGACGTGTTCGCGGTGAACACTTACTTGATGGTGTCGTCTCTGTTCTGGTTCATGGGAATGATTCCTGATTTCGCCGTGTTTCGTGATCGCGCAACGACACGTTTGCGGAAAGGAATTTTCACTATCCTCGCGATGGGTTGGACGGGTTCCGCGTGGCAATGGCATAACTACGAAAAAGCCTACACCGTTTTGTGCGGCCTCTGCACGCTACTCGTGTTCACCGTGAGTTCCATCGTCGGTCTCGACTTCTGCACCTCGCAGCTCGCAGGTTGGCACGCGACGATTTTCCCGCTCTACTTCGTCATCGGCGCGGTATTCTGCGGTTTCGGTATGATGCTCGTGCTGATGATTCCGCTGCGTAAAGCATGCGGCTTAGAAAACATCATCACGATGAGCCACATTGACAAGGTTGCGAAGCTCACGCTCGTGAGCGGACTCATCATCAATTACATCTACCTCATCGAAATTTTCATCGCGTGGTATAGCGGCGATCCTTATGAACGCTGGGTGTTCGGTCATCGCTTCTTTGGGCAGAACTACATGGTGTTCGGCTGGATGCTCATCGGCATCAACGTCTGCATGACGCAATTGCTGTGGTTCAAAAAAGTCCGCTCGAATCTGGCGTGGTTGTTCATTATCGGCCTGCTCATCAACGTCGGTATGTGGAGCGAACGCTTCGTCATCGTCATCGGCTCGTTGAATCAAGATTTCTTGCCGGCGAACTGGGCGAAATATCACCCGACGATTTGGGACGTGGGTCTTTTCATCGGCACGCTCGGTGCGTTCTTCATGCTGTATCTGTTGTTCGTGAAATTCCTGCCGATGATCGCCATCTCTGAAGTCAAAGGCGCAACACCGCAAGGCGACCCGCATCATCCGCTGGGTGGTGCGAAGAAAGGAGGCCATCAGTGAGCGAAAAGATTTACGGCCTCATGGCTGAATTCCAAACGCCCGGCGATTTGCTGCGCGCGGGTGAAAAACTTCGCGCCGAAGGCTATAACCGCTGGGAAGCCTTCACGCCGTTTCCGATTCACGGCCTCGACAAGGTCATGGGTTTCAAAAATTCCCTCGTCGGCTGGGTGTCGCTCGCGGGCGGCGCATTCATGTTCGCGCAAATTTTCGGCCTCATCTGGTTCACGAACGCGTTCGATTATCCGGTCATGGTCGGCGGCAAGCCGCTGTTCAGCGCGCCGATGACGTTCGTTCCGTCCTACATCATGATGATCATGGGCGCCGCGGGCGGTGCGCTCATCGGGATGATAGCGTTCAACCAGTTTCCGCGCCTGCATCATCCGCTGCTGTTCAAGAAACGTTTTGAAGGCGCATCGCGCGACAAGTTCATCATCGTGGTCGGTGCGAAGGACGAAAAATTCTGCGTGGCCCAGACGAAAGCGCTGCTCGAATCGCTGGGCGGTTCACACGTAGATATTGTGGAGGACCAGGAATGATCCGCATCATCCTATCAATCGTTTTGGTCGGCCTCGCCATCGGCGTGGCGGGCTTCGGCACGCTCGGCTTGCAGGGCAAGATGTCGCGCAAGCCGCCAACAGAATTATTCCCCGACATGGATCGTCAGGCGAAGTTGCGCCCGATGGAACCGAATCATTTTTACGCCAACGGCATCAGCTCGCAATTGCCGCCAGCTGGCACGGTGGCGCGCAGCGAAGCCATTCAAACGGCAAACGGCGCGGTGTATCGTTTCGAAGATTCAGCGTTCAACACCGGACACGTTGTCGGCTCGACGAACTACGTTGAAAACAATCCGCTGGTGGTGAATTTGGAACTCATTCAGCGCGGCCGCGACCGTTTCGATATTTACTGTGCCGCTTGCCACGGTAAGTTGGGTGACGGCAATGGCATCACCAAAAAACTGAACGTCATGCCGACGGTGGCGAACCTGCACGACAAGCGCATCATAGAAATGACCGACGGCGAAATTTTCAACGTCATCACGCACGGCAAGAGCACGATGGGCGCGGTCGGCCCGTTGATTCCGGCGGAAGACCGCTGGGCAGTTGTGGCGTATCTCCGCGCATTGCAATTGAGCTGGCTTGGAACGAAAGACGATTTGAAATAATTTTATGAGTTCGCCGTCATCCAACCAAACGACGCCCGCGCTGAAAAGCGCGCTGCCCGGCGCGATGCTTGTCATCGGTGCCGTGCTGACGGTCATCGGCTTCGTGGCCAGCATCAAGCACAATGGCGGAACCGAATTTGGTTTCGCGTGGTTGCTGGCATTCGTGTTTTATTACAGCGTTGCCCTGGGCGCACTGTTCCTCGTCCTTGTGCATCATCTGACCGATGCCGGTTGGTCGGTAGGCATCCGCCGCTTCTGCGAACACCTCGCGTCGCTGTTGTTCCCTGCACTCGCGGTTTTATTTTTGCCCATCGGATTACTTGCGCCGAAGATTTATTCTTGGCTCGCGGAAAATCCTACTACCAATAATTTAATCGCCGCGCGCCAGCCGGTTTTCAGCACCGTCGGCTTCTGGGTCACGTCAGGAATTTTCTTCACCGTGTGGTGGCTGCTCACGTCGCGCCTGCGTTCGCTCTCGCTGCAACAGGACAAAACCGGCGCTGCCGAATGCACGCACAAGATGCGCTTCCACGCGGGCTGGGGCATCGTGGCTTTCGCGCTGGTGCTGACCTTCTCCGCCGCGCTGTGGATGAAGTCGCTGCAATACCAATGGTTCTCTGCCATGTATGGCGTGTATTTCTTCGCCAGCAGCGTGTGGGCGGGGCTCGCGTTCGTCTATGTCATCGCCGTCGCGTTGCTGCGGCAGGGGATTTTGACGCCGGTGTTGAAACAGAATTATTTTTATTTCATAGGCGTGCTGCTGCTCGGCTTTACGTTGCTCTCGGCTTACACTGAGTTCGCGCAATACTTCGTCGTCTGGAACGCCAACGTGCCCGAAGAAACCTTCTGGTATCTCATCCGCGAGCAGGGTGGTTGGTGGTGGTTGAGCATGGCGTTGATCGTCGGTAAATTCTTCGTGCCGTTTTTCGCGCTGCTGCCGGTGCACACGAAAACGAATTTCAAAGTTCTCATTCCGGTCTGCGTGCTTATCGCTGTGATGCACTTCGCGGACCTCGCGTTCAACATTTTGCCCGCGTGGCATCCGGGCGGCCATCATGTGAAATGGCTGTTCCTCCACATCGGCTGCCTGCTATTCATGGGCGGACTGCTTGGGAAAATTTTCATCAAAAAATTCAACGCCCACCCGCCGTATCCGCAGCGCGACCCTCGCCTGCTCGAAGCGATGGGTGTCAGCCAAAATATCGTCAACGACCTCGTTGAGGCCAACAAGGCAGGTGCCAAATGATGACTCCCGAACAATCCCGCAATTCGTCCGGCGCTGCCGTCGGCTTCATCATCGCCGTCGTGTTGTTCGTGGCGTTGGGCGTGATTGCCAAGCTCGCGATCCAAGCGCCCGCGATTGATGCCGACCGGGCCGCCGAACGCAGCAAGGCGCTCGCGGAAATTTCCGCCACCGAGGAAAAAGCTTTGAACACCAGCGCTGTGATTGACAACCAGCGCGGCATCGTGCGGTTGCCAATTGAAACTGCGATGCAACTCGCCGCACAGACGTGGGCGAATCCGTCTGCCGCCCGCGCTAATTTGAAATCGCGTGCCGAAAAAGCTGCTGCCCCGGTGAAAGCCGTTTCTTTTGAATGAACCCCGCTGAAAACAATTCAGTCTGCTCCGCGAAGATTGACGCTTCGTGCCGCGTGCCGCTGCTCGTGCTGTTCAACGGTGCTGGGCTGTGGCTCATCCTTGGTCTGTTATTTTCGCTCATCGCCTCGCTCACGTTTCACAAGCCGGAAATGTTCGCCGCCTGCCCGTGTCTGACCTATGGCCACACCATTGCGATTGCGAACGACCTGCTCGTTTATGGTTTTGCCATTCCCGCTGCGCTCGGCGTGATGCTTTGGATTTTTTGCCGCTTGAGTCAGGCGGAACTCGCGCTGCCCATTGTCCCCGTTGCCGCCGCGCATCTTTGGCATCTTGGCGTGCTTGTCGGCGTCGGCGGAATTCTCTCTGGCAATTCAACCGGCTACACTTGGTTGGAATTTCCCCGCGCCAGCGCGATGTTGCTGGGTGTTTCTTTCGTGCTTGTGGCCGTGAGCGCCGTCGCCACGTTCGCCCAGCGCAAAGAACGCGAACTGTATCCGTCGCACTGGTTCCTACTCGCCTCGCTGCTTTGGTTCCCGTGGATTTACTCGACGGCAAATTTGTTCCTCGGCTCGACGCATCCCGTGCGCGGTGTCGCTCAGCCCATCATCAACTGGTGGTTTTCGAACAATCTGATTTTTGTCTGGCTCGCGCTCGTTGGTCTTGGCGCGGCGTTTTATTTCCTGCCGAAAATTTCGAATCGCCCGCTCAACAGCCGATTCTACGCGCTCTTCACGTTCTGGACGTTGATTCTGTTTGGCACATGGCTTGGCATTCCCGCCGGCGCGCCGGTTCCAGCGTGGTTACCGACCATCAGTGCGTTCGCCTCGCTGCTACTGATTATTCCCATCCTCGCCGTCGCCGTGCTGCTGAAAAATATTTTGATTGGTGCAAACGTCAAATGCTTCGGCGGCAACTTTTGTTATCTGCGTTTCGGCAGCGTGATGTTTCTCGTCTCCGCCGTGATGCTCGCTACCATCGGCTGCCCGAAATACAGCCGCGTTTTGGAATTCACCTGGGTCGGCCAGGCGCAAATCCAGCTGCAAATCCTCGGCTTCGCCATGATGATTCTGCTTGGCGCGATTTACGAAATCCTGCCGCGTATCATGGGCACGGAACTGCCGTTCAAGAAACTCGTCCCAGTGCAATTCTTTTGCTCGATGCTTGGCGTCGCATTGTTCGTCATCCCGCTTGCCATCGCTGGGGCGAAGCAGGGACACGCCGGTTTTGATCCGGCGGCCGCAAAATTCTGGCTGATGATCAGCAGTAGCGGCTTGCTGTTGCTGCTGCTTGGCTCGTTCGCGCTGCTGCTGAATTCTTTGACCATGACGCTCAAATGGAAAGTCGGCCTCGTTAAAAAAGTAATTGCCGCTGTCACCGCGCCGCTTCCGAACACGGAGGTGAAATCATGAAAAATGGTTTCGGAGTTTTCTACGCCGTCGTCATCGCGCTCGGTTTGTCGTGGGCGGGATTCGTCGTTGCGCCTGCTGTCCAACTTGGCACGGCCAAACGCACAACCGTTCTTGTCACCGGTGACAACTGGCCGTTGCAACGCACTGGCGCGGCCACGCTCGGCGAACAGGTTTACCGCGCGAACGGCTGCGTGGCTTGTCACACGATGCAAATCCGGCAAGACGGCGTTGCTTGTGAAGTCACGCTGGCCAAGCCCGGAAAAACCCCAGAGGTCGTGAGCAATCTACTCGCAACGCTGAAACTTTCCGGCCTGACCAAAGAAGAGGCGGATGCCACTATTGAAAAAATTTCCACCGCTGGCGGCAAGGCCGAGACGCATGTCATCCCGACCGGTGCTGACATCACGCGCGGCTGGGGCGTGCGCAAGAGCGTGGCGGCGGATTATCTTTACGACGCGCCCTTGCAACTCGGCACGCTCCGTGTCGGTCCCGACTTGGCAAACCTCGGCGGGCGCATGGCGGATGCCAACTGGCATTTGGTTCACCTCTACGCGCCCGGTGTCGTGAAAGGTTCCGCGATGCCCTCCTACAAATTTTTATTTGAAGTCCGCAAAGTTGGTTCCGCGCCGTCCAGCGATGCGTTGAACCTGCCGAAAGAATTCGCCCCCGCCGACGGCTACGAAGTCGTGCCGAAACCGGAAGCGAAACAACTGGTGGCCTATCTCTTGAGCCGGCACGCTGACGTGCCGCTGTATGAAGCGCCGTTCACGCCCGCGACCAAACCCTGACGACGATGAGCGAAGAAAATCAATCCTGTTCCCTCCCGTCCAACGCCGAACCCACGGCGACGCGTTCGACCGTGCCGATGTGGATCATCGTGGTGACGCTCGTGCTGGTGTTCATCGGCTTTGTTTTCTTCGACCGGCACAGCGGCTGGTTTGATGCGAAAGTGTATGCGCCCTACGGCTCCGTCGAAAAAGTGGAGGCCTACCAACCCGGCACTGGCCCAAACCCGATGATTGTCGGCAAAAAGAATTACGAAATGTTCTGTGCGTCCTGCCACGGCAGCGATGGTGCGGGCAAAGTCGGTCAAGCTCCGCCGCTCGCCGGCTCCGAGTTGGTCATCACGAAAGGTTTCCATCGTCTCGCGATGATTCCGCTCGAAGGCTTGACCGGTCCGATTAAAGTCAAAGGTCAGGAGTGGAATTTGATCATGGCCCCCATGGGAGCGGCGTTGCCTGATGCCGACCTCGCAGCGGTGCTGACCTACATCAGAAATTCCTGGGGCAACAAAGCGGGCGAAATCACGGCGGATGACATCAAGACCATCCGTGCAGAAATCGGGGCTCATCCGGTGCCCATCGTCGGCGACAAGCTGATGGCGATGCCGGAATAATCACTTCCGGCGCGATTGGATTTCCTCCAACGCCCAGTGCGCGTGTTCGGCGATCAACGGTTCGTGATCGCTCGTCGATTTTTGTAACCGCGGCAGCGCGGATTCATCCCCGACATTTCCCAGCGCCACGCAGACATTCCGTAAGAAACCACGCCGCTTCGTTCGCAGAATGGGCGAATTTTTAAAACGAGATTTGAACTGCGCATCGTCAAGTGAAAGCAGTTCAACCAAATCCGGTGCCGACAAATCTTCGCGCCCGTGCGGCTTCATCAAATTTCCTTCGCGGGCAAACTTATTCCACGGACACGCCGCGAGACAGTCATCACAGCCATAGATACGGTTGCCAATCTCTTTGCGGAACTCTACGGGAATAGAGCCTTTCAACTCAATAGTGAGGTAGGAGATGCACTTGCGCGCATCGAGTTGAAACGGCGCGGTGATAGCGTTTGTGGGGCAAGCGGTGAGGCAACGGGTGCAGCTACCGCAATGATTTTTCTCTGACGCATCCGGCTCCAATTCAAGCGTCGTCAAAATTTCGGAAAGAAAAATCCAGTTGCCCAATTTGCGGCTGATGAGGTTGGTGTGCTTGCCCACGAAACCCAGTCCGGCGCGCTGCGCATAATCGCGTTCCAAAATCGGCCCGGTGTCCACATACCAGAGCGAGCGTGAGTTTGCGCCGCCGAGTTCGTCCACGAATTTTGTCAGAGCCTTCAGTTGCTCACTCAGCACATCGTGATAGTCGGCGAAACGCGCATAGCGGGCGACCACACCAGTCCGGCTTACCGATTTCTGGTTTCCGGTTTCCGGCTTCTGATAGCTCGCCGCCAGCACAATGACGCTTTTCGCGCCGGGCAAGACGTTCTGCGGTTCAACACGTTTATCCGCGTTGCGTTCCAGCCATTGCATCTCGCCGTGATTATTCCGCGCCAGCCAGTCCTGAAATTTGTCCGCGCTGGCCGGGACGGCAGCAGTGGTAAAACGGCAGTCATCGAAGCCGAGTTCCAACGCGCGCTGGCGGATG
>CAIKKJ010000212.1 GCA_903827955.1 uncultured Verrucomicrobia subdivision 3 bacterium | reverse complement strand
TTTTTGTAAGTGACCTCGTGTTGCTTCGCGCCGGTGTCATAAAAATCTGTTTCCTTGCCATCAAGTAGATAGCGTCCGTTCGGACAAATCCGTGCGCTCCACAGCGAACGGATCTTGCCATTCGGATATTTCTCAGAAAACTTCTTCACCACACCACCAGATGTTTCCGGCGCGAGGTCGCCCGCGTTGGACCAGATCCACGCCTCGTTCAATTCATAGTGCAAACACGGCTGCGTAATCGTCGTGAGAATGTGAATGACGCCGTTCGCGCCTTGCCGCGCGGTGACGTAGCCGAGCGTTGGGTGATTCGTGCGCTGGTGGCCGGGTAATTGCACGGGCAGCGGCTTGGTGTGCCACGTCGCGCCGTTGTTCGTGGAAAGTGCCACAAAACAGTTGTCACCAAATTTCCAATCCAGCGGGGCCGCGCGGTCAATTTTGTGCAGATAAGAATCACCAACGTAGAGCAAATTCCCCGACGCGAGCCGGATGAGCGAAGGCCGCTGCGCCGTGCCGAGCGGCGGGAAGGCCGATGGAAAACTCTCGCTCCAGCTTGCGCCGTAGTTGGTGGAAATGTTTTGCGGCGACCAACCGTTCGTCGCGGCATTTTTTCCGCCGATGGAAAGCAGGGTTCCTTTGTCGTCCAACGGCACGATGACCGAATGCCTGCCGCCAGTGCGCCCGCCGGTGTCGCGCCAGTGAATCCCCCCATCATCGCTGCGCCAAAGAAAACTGTGCGCGCCATCGCCATCCATCGCGAAGAACCTGGAATTACCCGCGCCGCGAAAGGCACTGGTGATGGGCTGCGCGGTGTAATCTTCCGCAAGCTGGTCGAGTTGCGGAATGGAAAAAGTCCACGTCGCGCCGTTGTCCGTCGAGGTCGCCTGACGAAAAGGAATCGCATCGGAAATATCGCGGCCGCCGCCGAAGAAACGGATGGTGCCGCCATCGTTCCAGAGCAGGCCGGACTGGTCGTTGAAATTCTCTGTTTTGAAAAACAGCTCCGGCAAATCCCAGTTCTCGGACCCATAACGCAACCGCGCTTGAATAAAGGAAGTGGAGACATCCGCCTCCGCCTTACCGGGCGGCGTGCTGAAATAAACCGCGAGGCAATCTCCATTCGGCAGGATTTCAAACCCCGGCGAGTGGTTGTGCGTGAATACCTCCGGATCGAGTCCAACCAGAACGCCAACATCGTTCGTCGCGTTCTCCGGCGGAATCGGCAGCGCGAAACGCACCGTGAAATAAGGTAGTTTTGGATTCGGCCCCAACTTCGCCACCTCGGAACTTTGTTTCACCGCCGACTGCGCGAACGGAATTCGGCCGGAGTTTTGGAGTTCAAATTGAAAACGATTGGTCCGGTCACTCGCGGAGTTTTCTTTTCCCATTACAAAACCAGCCGCGCGGATGGCGACGATTTGATTCGTCTCAGCTGCCTCGCCACAAAGCGCAACCACCGCGGTCGTGAAGGACAGCGTTCGCAGCCAAAATACTTTTGGGAGATGCCAGAGCATGGATTGTTTGGGGCGGGAAAAGATACCTCAGAAACGGCACTGGAGTCATGCAGAATACGCCAAACCATTTGAGAATTGTGCCAAAGAGTTTATCCGGGGCAAAAACCGCTTGCTTCTGCCGCGCCTGAAGTAATGCTTTTGGTCAACCAATCAAAGACATGCGCACTTTCAAACTGAAAACGCCCACGCTTGGCGTCATTTACGGCAACCGCGACTTTTTTCCCGATCAATTAGTCACCGAAGCGCGCGCGGACATGGCGAAAGTTTTTGCCAAGTTTGGCCTTAAGGCGATTCAACTCGGCGAACAAGATTCCAAACTCGGCGGCGTGGAGACGCACAACGACGCCCGCAAGTGCGCCGAACTGTTTCGCCAGCACGCAGACGAGATCGACGGCGTGCTCGTCGTCCTGCCGAATTTCGGAGATGAGAAGGGTGTGGCCGACACGCTTAAGATGTCCAGGCTCAACGTGCCCGTCTTGATTCAGGGCTATCCTGACGACATGAAGCAGCTTTCGCCCGCACGCCGGCGCGATGCGTTCTGCGGGAAAATTTCCGTGACCAACAATCTCGTGCAGGCGGGCATCAAATTTTCGCTCACGAGCAAACACGTTTCGCATCCGACCTCGGCGGGCTTCGAGGTGGACTTGCAAAAATTCCTCGGCGTCTGTCGCGTCGTGAATGGCGTGCGGGGCGTCCGGCTCGGCGCGGTGGGGGCGAGGCCGGGCGCGTTTAATACCGTTCGTTACTCGGAAAAAATTCTCGAACGCCACGGCATCAGCGTCACGACCGTTGACCTTTCGGAAATCATCGGCAATGCGAACAAGCTTGATGCGAATGCTGCCGCCGTTGTCGCCAAGCTCGCGGAGATTCGCGGCTACGCGCCCGCGCCAGGAGTGCCGTCGGAAAAATTATTGCAGATGGCCAAGATGGGCGTGACGCTCACCGATTGGATGGACGCGAATCACCTCGACGCCACCGCCATCCAATGCTGGACGAGCGTGCAGGAAAATTACGGCTGCAACGTTTGCACGCTGATGAGCATGATGAGCGAGAAGTTCATGCCCAGCGCCTGCGAAGTGGACGTCACCGGCGTGCTCACGATGTATGCCATGCAGCTTGCCGGCGGCACGCCCGCCGCGCTCGTGGACTGGAACAACAATTACGCGGACGACGACAACAAGTGCGTGCTGTTCCATTGCGGCAACTGGGCGAAATCATTTCTGCCCGACATCAAAATTTCCACCGCGCCGATCCTCGGCAGCATCATCGGCGTGGAAAATACTTACGGCGCGCTTGATGGCCGCACGCCCGCCGGACCGCTGACCTATGGCCGCATCACCACCGCCGATGCCGAGGGCAAAATCCGCTGCTACGTCGGCGAAGGCGAACTCACGAACGACCCGCTCGACACCTTCGGCAACCGCGCCGTCGCGCACGTGCCGAACCTGCAAAACGTGTTGCGCCACGTCTGCCGCGAAGGTTTCGAGCATCACGTCGTGATGACGGTTTCGCGCAGCGCGGAAATTTTGGCGGAGGCGTTCGGAAATTATTTTGGGTGGGAAGTGCAACAGCACAAATAAACATCCAAGCACCAAGCGCCAACATCCAGAGAAACACCAATGTTCAAGCTCCAAACAACGCACTCCACATCTGGAAATTTTGCTGCGCCCGCATTTGATGTTTGGTGCTTAAAGTTTCTCTGGAGCTTGGATGTTGGAGCTTGGAGCTTTTCAAAATGACCAATCACGAACTCCAACTCAAAGCCGTCCGCCTGCGCAAGCTGACGCTCGAAGCCATCGTCGGCGCGGGCGCGGGCCACACCGGCGGCGGGCTTTCGTGCCTCGACATCTTGAACGTGCTCTACAATCGCATCCTCAACGTGTCACCGGAAACATTTTCCAGCGCGACGCGCGACCGTTACGTTCAGAGCAAAGGCCATTCGGTCGAGGCGCTTTACGCGGTGCTGGCGGATCGCGGATTTTTTCCCGAAGCGGATTTGAAAACGATCTGCCATTACCAATCGCACTACGTCGGCCATCCCACGCGGCACATTCCAGGAATTGAAATGAACACCGGAGCGCTTGGTCACGGATTGCCGATTTGCATCGGCATGGCGCTCGCGGGAAAAATGGATTCCGCCTCGTATCGCGTCTTCACACTGCTCGGCGATGGTGAACTCGCCGAAGGTTCAAATTGGGAAGCCGCGCTCGCCGCCGCGCATTACAAGTTGGATAATCTCACCGCCATCATTGATCACAACACGCTGCAAATTTCCGGCCACACGCGCGACGTGATGAGTAACGAACCGCTCGACGAAAAATGGCGCGCGTTCGGCTGGGCGGTGAAAATCGTGAATGGTCATGATTACGCCGCGCTCACCGAGGCATTGAGCAAGCCTGCCGAAGTCGGCAAGCCAACGTGCATC
>CAIKKJ010000211.1 GCA_903827955.1 uncultured Verrucomicrobia subdivision 3 bacterium | reverse complement strand
TGAACATCATCTGGCCCATGCCCCAGAGGCCGTGCATGATTTTGTAAGCCTGCATCGGGTAGGTTTTTTTGATGCTGACGAAGACCAGGTTGTGAAAGACGCCTTCGGCCGGCAAGGCGATGTCCACGATCTCCGGGAAATTCATTTTGAAAATTGGCAGGAATAATTTCACGCTCGCGCCGCCGATGTAAAAATCTTCCATCGGCGGAATGCCGACAATTGTCGCCGGATACACCGCGTCTTTGCGATGCGTGATGGCCGTGATGTGAAACACCGGATACGGCTCGGGCAACGTGTAATAGCCGGTGTGATCGCCGAACGGCCCTTCGTCGCGCAACGGCTCGGTGGGATCAATGTAACCTTCGATGACGAAATCGGCGTTGGCGGGAACTTCCAAATCATTCGTCTCGCACTTGATCAGCTCGACAGATTTCTTGCGGAGATAACCGGCGAGCAGAAATTCATCGAGTCCATCCGGCATCGGCGCGGTGGCGGCGAAGGGAAACATGGGGTCGCCGCCGAGGAAAATGGCGACGGGCATGCGCTCGCCCTTTTCATAATAACGACGGCCATGGCGCGCGGCGACTTTCTGCAACTGCCAGTGCATGCCGGTGGTTTTGTCATCGTAAATCTGGATGCGATACATGCCGAGATTGCGCTCGCCCGTGTCCGGGTCGCGCGTGACGACGCACGGCAGCGTGATGAAACGCCCGCCGTCGAGCGGCCAGCAGCGCAGGATTGGAATGTTGGCCAAGGTTGGTGGTTGAAGGTTGAAGGTTGAAGGTTGATTGACATCGGGCGCTTTCGGCCAACTTTCAACTTTCAACTTGGAACTTTCAACCAAGTGAATGACATCTTTGCACGAGCCGCTCTTCACCGTCTTCGGTTTCGCGTGGCGCAAGTCCAGCGCGAGCGAGAGCAGCTTGATGGCTTCCTTGAAACTCGTCGGCGGCTTCGCTTTCATCAACGCGCCGAGTTCATTCGCCACTTCGTCCACGGAATTCGCGCCCATGCTCATGGCCATGCGCTTGTGCGAGCCGAGCGTGTTGATGGCCACGGGAAACGGCGAGACGATGCCGTTGACGGTGGGCTGCTCGAACAGCAGCGCCTTGCCGCCGCCGGGCGATTTCATTTCGCGGTCGGCGATCTCGGTGATTTCGAGTTCGGTGGCGACGGGCTGGGAAATGCGTTTGAGTTCGCCCGCCTGATCGAGGGCGTTGACGAAATCGCGGAAGGAATCAAAAGCCATAAGTGGGCAGACACTAGCGCAAAAAACGACGGCGGGCAATGCGGGGAAAAACTGGTGTGGCGAGCGTCCTCGCGAGCCGTCGTTCGGACTTAGTTTCCACTCCAAACCAATTCAAAAATCCGGCCTTTGAACGGCCAGTCTTCAATCCGTTGAACCAAACCTTTACGAAAGGGATTTTCCTGAACATATATCCATTTTTGGGAATAGTTTTCTCCATCCCGCAACCGATGATGCCAGCCACGTGATTGGAATTTCCAGTCTTTGCGCCCATGCTTCAAACTGAACTCGCGCTTCCAGTAGGCAATCCATGTTTCGATAGTGAAATGCAAATCTCGGGGCGCACAAAACAAATGTAGATGGTCTGGCATCAACAAGTAATCACCGACCATCCAAGCCTTTGCTTCCAGCCAAGTTTGACGTAACTGTTGGTGGGCTGTTTCATTGTCCAGCCAAGGAATGCGGCTTTCAGTGTTTATGGTCAGCAAAACAATGTTTGATTGACCAAGGTTAAGGTGAACGCCGGAAGCGGGATTTTGGCGCTGAGGATATTTATTTTCGTCTTGTGGCGTATTCATATCTCTTCCCAAGCAGCTCGCGAGGACGCTCGCCCCACCAGCCAAACAAGAATCAGCCGCCCTTGGCTCTCACTTTGCGCGTGAAACTTTCCGTGCGGATGACGGCGCGCTTGTGCAGGCCGCGCACGATGACTTCGTGCGCATCGCGCGCTTCAATCTGGAATTGCACCTTGCTGCCATCCACCGAGATGACTTGCGCGTGGCAATGAATCGTCTGGCCGACCAGCGTGGGCGCGAGGTGGCGGATATCAATCTCCAGACCCACGGAGCGTTCGTCCGCTTCGAGATGCGGCGCGAGCAGGTGGCGCGCGGTGCGTTCGAGAAACTGGATGATGTTCGGCGTGGAGACAACGGCAGGCATGCCGTCGCCATAAAATTCCATGGCGTGTTTCATGTCCGTTGGGATGGACAGCTCGCCAACTTCACCGATGCGCGGGCGCGATTTCATTCACTGAAATTTTAACCGCGAAATGCACGAAATACACGAAAAGAAAATTCTGCGATGTTTCCGCTTTCGTGTGGTTCGCGTGGTTCGCGGTAAATAAAAAACGGCAACCTCGCAGTGCGAGATTGCCGCTGTTGAAAATGCGTGGATTACTTCTTAATCAAGTCAGCGACGAGCGACTTCTCTTCCTTCAATTCGTTTTCGGTCGCGGCGATTTTGGCTTTGCTGAAATCATTCAGCGGCACGTTCTGGACGATTTCAAAATCCTTGCCGTTGCTGCGGATCGGGTAGCTGAAGATCAGACCCTTCTCGATGCCGTAGCTGCCGTCGGAGTGAACCGCCACGCTGAACCAATCGCCAGCGGGCGTCGGCGTGACGAGCTTGCGGACGGTGTCCACGGCGGCGTTTGCGGCGCTCGCGGCGCTGGAGAGACCGCGCGCCTTGATGATGGCCGCGCCGCGCTGTTGCACGGTGGTGATGAAATCTTTCTCGAGCCATTCGCGATGGCTGATGATGTCCGGCACGGGGCGGCCGTTGATCTTGGTGTTGTAAAAATCCGGATACATCGTGGCGCTGTGATTGCCCCAGATGGCGAGGTTGGTCACGGCGGTCACGTCCACGCTGGCTTTTTTGGCGAGTTGCGACTTGGCGCGGTTTTCATCGAGCGCGGTCATGGCGAAGAAGCGGTTGGCCGGCACGCCCGGCGCGTTGTTCATGGCGATGAGCGAATTGGTATTGCACGGATTGCCGACGACGAGCACGCGCACGTCAGCGGCGGCGTTCTTAGCGATGGCGTTGCCCTGACCGGTGAAAATTTTTCCGTTGATGCCGAGGAGATCTTTGCGCTCCATTCCCTGCTTGCGCGGCACGGCACCGACGAGCAGCGCCCAGTTCACGCCTTTGAAACCTTCATCGAGCGACGATGTGGGCACAATGCCTTTGAGCAGCGGAAACGCGCAGTCGTCGAGTTCCATGCAGACGCCGCCGAGCGCGGCCATGGCTTTTTCGTCAGGGATTTCGATGAGGTGCAGGATGACCGGCTGATCCGGTCCGAACGCCGCGCCGGAGGCGATGCGGAACAGGAGTGAATATCCGATTTGGCCGGCAGCGCCGGTGACAGCGACACGAATGGGAGTCTTGTTCATAAATTAAAATTTGGAGCACCAGTATAATTGCGGATTTCGGCTTCACGCAAGCGCGGAACAAAATTGAATAAGGAAGGCAGGAACCTAGGAAAAGGCCGTTCCTTAATTCCTGCTTTCCTAATTTATTTTCCCCCGTCGGCAGTTTTTGCTTGGATAATTTTTTATTCCGCGTAGAACTGTCGGCGTTCTTTGAAACGCGGAAATAAAATTCCGCCTATCGCAGTCAAATGTCTGGGAACCCGGTGTGAATCCGGGACGGTTGCGCCACTGTAACGGCTACAATTCCCAATGCCACTGAGCACAAGCTCGGGAAGGCGGGAAAAGGTCTGAAGCCAGAGTCAGGATACCGGTTTGACTGCGCTCGTCAGCCTCGAACGATTCGGGGCACTTCTCCGCAAAGAGAAGGATGGAGCCAGTCCGCCGATCTGTTTTCGGCGGGACTCGTTGAATGCCTTCATTCCCCGTTTTGCCGGAGTCTGGAGGTTTTTTTATTTCCAAAAATCTTCCGGCTCCGCGCTGGTCTTCCAAATCAAACCCGTCCGCGTGAATTATTTTTTGCGCGGACAAAGTTGAAAGATCAGTTAAATGAAAATTCGTTCGCTGGCGTTTGCCGGCGTGTTCGTCCTGTCCATCGCGTCCGCATCGGCCGCCACCATCACGGAAAATTTCTCCAGCGACCCGCTCGCGCACGGCTGGAAAGTTTTTGGCGACACCAACGCCTTCATCTGGAATTCCGCCAGCAACAACCTCGCGGTCACCTGGGATTCGCGCCGCACCAATAGTTATTTCTGCCACCCGCTCGGAACCATCGTCACCCGCAACGACGATTTCAGCCTCGCGTTCGACTTGAACTTGAGCGACATCGCCAGTGGCATTGAGCCGGGCAAGACCGGGCCGTTGCAGATCGCGTTGGGCTTTGTGAAATTTTCCGTCGTGAGCGACAGCAGTTTCGGGCGCGGCAATTACGGCGGCGCGCCCAACATCGCCGAGTTCGATTATTACACCGATGGTTATTACGATTATTTTGGCACCATCTATCCGTCGGACGCCACCGCCGTGCCGTCGTTCATTTCAGGCGTGGACAGTTACGACTACTGCCCGGGTTACCTTTCGCCGTTCGACGTGGTGTTGCCCACCAACCAAACCGTCCACATCACCATGACTTTCACCGCGAGCAACCAGACGGCCGTCATCACCTTGACGAACAACGGTGTTCCAGTCGGCAGCCTGCCGCCGCTCGTGTTGAACAAGCCCAATGGTTTTCTCGCCACCGACAATTTTTTTGCCGACACGTTTTCCATCAGCAGCTACAGCAGCTTCGGCGATGACTATGATTCCGTCCTCGCGCACGGCACGGTTGCCAACCTCGTCGTCACCGTGCCGCCGCCGCCGGTGCAAAACCTCGCCGGCGCCTGGGTTGGCGGCCAGTGGCAGGTGCAGTTCATCGGCCAGGACAAATGGCATTACGCGCTGGAACGCTCCACCAATTTCACAGCGTGGGCGGAAATCGCCGCGCTCAATTCCACCAACGCCAACACCGTGCAGACGCTGGTGGATCAAAACGCCACGGGCAGCAGCGCCTTCTACCGCCTCCGCGCTGAACGGCCATGAGCCAGAAATTTTTCAATCCCGCAGCCTGCCCGTTGTGCGGCGCGGCGAACGAGTGCCAGCTCTGTTCGCCCGCCGCCTACAAGGGCCAGTGCTGGTGCGCGCGTGTCGAAATTCCCGAAGAACTCCTGGAGCGCGTGCCGGAAAATCTCCGCAACCGCGCCTGCATCTGCCAGCCGTGCTTGAAAAATTTTCAACTGCAAAAATCCGCACTTCTGCCCCACGCCGCGCGCCGCGCGCCGGGATTCACGCTCATCGAACTGCTCGTCGTCATTGCCATCATCGCCATCCTGTCCGCCATGCTGCTGCCCGCGCTGGGCAAGGCCAAGAATTCCGCCAAGCGCGCCGACTGCCAGGGCAATCTCCGCCAGCTCGGCCTCGCCGCGATTTTATATTGGGATGACCACGCGGGGAAATGTTTCAAGCTCTCCGACGGCAACACCAACAGCGGCACGACGTGGTGGTTTGGCTGGCTCAACAACACCCAGCCCGAAGGTCAGCGCCCGTTTGATTTGTCCGCCGGAAAATTATTTCCGTATCTCAACGACTCCGATGTGCGGCTCTGTCCGTCGCTCGACGCCTTCAGCCCGCAGTTTAAGTTGAAAGCCACCAACGTCGTGTGTAGCTACGGCTACAACAGCCGGCTTTCGCCCGCCGGCGTAACGATGAACATTGACCAGCTTCGCTGCGTGTCCGACACCGCCATCTTTGCCGATGCCGCGCAGGCCAATGATTTTCAAGCGCCCGCCTCGCACAGCAACCCCATGCTTGAAGAATGGTATTACCTCGACACCGCCACGAATTTTTCCAGCGCGAGCTACTACGCGCACAGTCATTTTCGCCACGCCGCCCGCGCCAATGTCACCTTCGCCGACGGCCATGTGGATCTGGAAAAACCCGTCGCCGGCTCGCGGGACAAGCGTTTGCCCGGCCAGTTCATCGGCCAATTGCGCCCGGAAATTTTAATTCCCTGACCGCACCCTCGGCCGCTGCATTGACACGGTTTACCTCGAGGCGCACGGTGTTTTTTATCGTCCGGCCGCCGTCGAAGGAAAACTTTCAAGCAGGGTTGTTTCGCGTTTCCATGAAAACAGGATCCATGGCTATACGACGTTTGACAGATGGCCGCTGGATGAATTGGAGATTGAGCCGCCGCCGGCATCAGATAAAATGCGCCATCATTTATGTCCAACGCATTCAAAAATATTTCTAAAATCCGTTACGAAGGCTCGGCTTCAAAAAACCCGCTCGCGTTCAAACATTACAACCCCGACGAGATTGTCGCCGGCAAAACCATGCGCGACCATTTGCGTTTTGCCGTGGTCTATTGGCACACGTTCCGGGGCACGGGCAGCGACCCGTTCGGCGCGGGCACGATGCAGCGTCCGTGGGACGACGGCAGCAACAGCATCAAGAATGCGCAAAACCGCGTGCGCGTGGCGTTCGAGTTCATCGAGAAGCTCGGTGCGCCGTATTACTGCTGGCACGACCGCGACGTCGCGCCGGAAGGAAAAACCCTTTCCGAATCGAACAAGAACTTTGACGCCGTCGCGAAAGTGCTGAAGGAAGAACAGCAGCGCACCGGCATCAAGCTGCTTTGGGGCACAGCCAATGCCTTCTCGCATCCGCGTTACGCGCACGGCGCCAGCACAAGCTGCAACGCCGATGTGTTCGCCTACGCCGCGAGCCAGGTGAAGAAGGCGATGGAAGTGACGCACGACCTCGGCGGCGAAGGTTATACCTTCTGGGGCGGCCGCGAGGGCTACATGACGTTGCTGAACACGGATTTGAAACGCGAGCAGGAACATCTCGCCGCGTTCCTGCACATGGCGGTGAACTACAAAAAGAAAATTGGATTCAAAGGTCAATTCTACATCGAGCCGAAACCAAAAGAACCAACCAAGCACCAATACGATTCCGATTCCGCTGCGTGCCTAAACTTCCTGCGCGAGCACGATCTGCTACCGCACTTCAAGCTGAACATCGAGACGAACCACGCCACGCTCGCGGGCCACACGATGCAGCATGAGCTGGAAGTCGCCGGCGCGGCAAATGCGCTTGGCTCGATTGACGCCAACACTGGCGACGAACTCCTCGGCTGGGACACGGATCAATTTCCGACGAACATCTATCTCACGACCTACACGATGTTGAGCGTGCTGAGATACGGCGGCTTCAAGACCGGTGGTGTGAACTTTGACGCCAAGGTGCGCCGCGAAAGTTTTGAGCCGATTGATTTGTTTTACGCGCATATCGGCGGCATGGACGCGTTTGCGCGCGGGCTGAAGATCGCCGCCGCGATTCGTAAGGACGGTCGTCTGGCGGAGTTCGTCAAGAACCGCTACGCCAGTTGGGATTCCGGCATTGGCGCAAAAATTGAATCTGGCAAAGTTGGCTTCAAGGAGCTCGAAGCCTATATGCTCAAGCAAGGCGAGGCCGACGCGAACACCAGCGGCCGTCAGGAATTCTTGGAGAACCTTATCAACGAATTCATCTGAACTGCGCGTCCGTTCGTGTGGTTCTGCCAGTGATTTTTTAATTAATGGCGAACGACTCCGGAGTTTGAAATCGAGAC
>CAIKKJ010000210.1 GCA_903827955.1 uncultured Verrucomicrobia subdivision 3 bacterium | reverse complement strand
TTGGAAGGTGTGATGAACGAGTTGCCATTGGGATCTACCGGCTACAGTCGCTACGGCATCAATTTGAATCCTGGTGCCTCGCCCACGTATTATATCTTCGGCGGCACGAATGGTGGGCCTTACCTTGCGAGCGAACCGCTGGTGTGGTTGACCACGGATGACTATGTTTTCTTCAGCGTGGCGGGCACGAACCAGCCGATCAACTCGGCCGGCATCTTCCAGTTTAGTTCTCCGGTGAGCACGCCGGTGTTAATCAACCCCGTGTCCGCGCACCTCAACGGCGGCAATGCGATGACCTTCACCTTCACCAACTCAAGTGGATTGAGTTTCTCTGTGCTCGCGACCAACAATCTGACTGCGCCGGTGGCAAACTGGCCGGTAATCGGAACCGCCGTGGAATCGCCCAGTGGCTCTGGTCATTATCAGTTCACTGATTCGAACGCAGCCACCAACACCTCGCGCTTCTACCTGTTGCGTCAGCCTTGATGACCAATCTAAACGGTGGCTTGCCTTGATTTGGTGAATAAGAAGCAACGGTCTGGACTGTCAGTAAAGTATGGCAGCGCTGTGGGTTGAGCAGTTCTAGCTTTAGTTTGATTAACTAGCAAAAGCGCGAAAGTTGCCGGTGAAATATGGTGATTTCGGGCACGAACCCCACCCCTTCCGCCATCTCGTTTTATCCAGAAATTGAGAGGTTTTGGACGAAGAAAAGACAAAGCCGCCAGTTGTCAGTGAAAGCGTCGGTAAGCCGGGGTAAGTGGTGATTGTTCAAACCAACACCCGACATTGCTTAAACCAATTTCTTCACCAAGCCGTTAGAAGTTTTTTCGTGTCCGTATCATTGTTGATTCGGCACAGTCAAATACTTGTCCACCGGCTTTATAATCTTCGTGCCTAGCGGTTGCAAATCTGTGTTTATCCGCGTGCACCCGTGGTTAAACCAGTTTTTAATCCAGCGTCTGCCGGTAGCGCGTGATGCCGAGCGTCAGCATCACGGCGAGAAACAGTGCAATCGGCCACAGGTCGGGTGCACATTCTGCGAGGCCGTTGCCCTTCAGCAAAATGCCGCGCACGATGCGGAGAAAATGCGTGAGCGGCAAACATTCGCCGATGGACTGGGCCCATTGCGGCATGCCGCGAAACGGAAACATGTAGCCGGAGAGCAAAATGTTTGGCAGGAAAAAAAACATCCCCATCTGCATTGCCTGCCGCTGATTTTGCGCGATGGTGGAAAACGTGATGCCCACCGTGAGGTGCGCGACGATGAATAAAAACGCCAGCCCCAGCAACAACGGCACGCTACCCACGATCGGCACATCGAACAAAAATTTCGCCGCGAGCAAAATCAAAAACACCTGGATATAGCCGACCATGATGTAGGGAACGATTTTGCCCATGATGACTTCGCCGGGATGCACGGGCGTGGACAAGAGATTTTCCATCGTGCCGCTCTCGCGTTCGCGCGTGATGGCGAGGCCGGTGAACATCACCATGGTCATCGTCAAAATCACGCCCATGAGTCCGGGGACGATGTTGTATTGGCTGATGCTTTCCGGGTTGTAATGCTGATGCGTGACGACGGTGAACGGTTGCGGACTTGCCCGCAGTTTCGCCAGCGGCCCGGTGAGGTCGCGATTCACCACGGTGAGCGCGAGCGTGTTGATGGCGGACATCGCGAAGCCCACGGCGGACGGGTCGGTGGCATCGGCTTCGAGCAGCAATTGCGGTTTTTCACCGCGCAACAATTTCCGCGAGAAATCCACCGGCACGGTCACGGCGAACTGCACTTTGTTTTCCGCGAGCAAGGTTTTTATCTCCGCCTCGCTGTGCGCCTCGCGGGTGATGTCGAAGTAACTGCTGTTGCGCAACGACCAGACGATGGTGCGCGAAAACGGGCTGTTGTCCGCCGCATACACCGCCGTGGGCAGGTGCTTGGGATTCGAGTTGATGGCAAAGCCGAAGAGCGTGAGCTGGATCAGCGGCACGCCCACCATCATCGCGAACGTCATCCGGTCGCGCCGCATCTGGATGAACTCCTTGATGACGACCGCGAGGAAGCGATGAAAGTTGAACGCGATTTTATTCACGAGAAATTATCCTTCGCGCTGTCCATCAAACTGATGAACACATCTTCCAAGCCCGATTCAATCTGCGTCCAGCGATGCGCGCCGGTTTGAAACGGCGCGATGCTCGTGCGCAATTTTTCCGCGTTGCGTCCGCTGACGTGCAGCGTGGTGCCGAACGCCACGACCTGTTCCACGCCGGGCAGCGCACGGATTTTATCCGCGAGCGCCGCGAGGTTATCGCCAGAAACTTCCCACGTCGTCAGCCCGCCGGCCTTCACGACTTCGTCCACCGTGCCGCGCGCCAATAAATTTCCGTAGGCGATGTAGGCGAGCCGATGGCAGCGCGAGGCTTCATCCATGTAATGCGTGGTGATGAGCACCGTCAGCCCGCCCGCCGCGAGCTGGTGAATCTCCTCCCAAAATTCGCGCCGCGCCTTCGGGTCCACGCCCGCCGTCGGCTCGTCGAGCAGGAGCAACTGCGGCTCGTGAATCAAACAAGCTGCGAGCGCAAGACGTTGTTTCCAGCCGCCGGAAAGTGAGCCGGCGAGTTGCTTGCGCCGCTCAACCATGCCGAGGCGTTCCAGACTTTTTTCCACGGCGGCCTTGCGCTGCGGAACTTCGTAGAGCCGCGCGATGAAATCCAGATTTTCCTGGATGCTCAAATCTTCGTAGAAGGAAAATTTCTGCGTCATGTAGCCGACGCGTTTTTTTATCTCGGCACTTTGGGAACGAAAATCCAAACCGAGGCAACTGCCTTCGCCGCCGTCGGGCGTGAGCAGGCCGCAAAGCATCCGCAGGAACGTAGTCTTGCCGCTGCCGTTCGGGCCGAGAAAGCCGTAGATTTCGCCGGACCGCACCTGCATGGCGATGTCGTTGACGACCGTGCGCGTGCCGAATTTTTTCGTCACGCCGCGAACGTCGATGGCAAAATCTGGATTGTCCGTTTTAGCCATTGGTTGAAACGTTTAACTTTCGTGGTCGCCAAAGCAAACAGCTCAAACGGAGGCTGAACAAAAATGATGCACCCACAAAAATCCACCAAGCGCACCAAAGTTTCCCGACCGTCCATCCAACCTTGATGCTGTCCGGCAGGCTCATCGAATCACCCGCATTGATTTTTGGAACGGTGACAAATTCGTGGTGAACCCAATCACCGGGACGGAAGAAACCGAGCAAATTGTCATCAGTGCAATTGTAAATGTGTCCCGGAAAAATCATTTGCCAGATAATCGCAGAAGCCATGATGCAAACCATCAAGGCGACCAAAAATGTCGTTGCTCTGATGGCGAAACGCATAATTCTAAGCTCGGTTGGTATGCCTCATTTCAATTCCACATCCACCGGCTGGCCGGGTCGCAAGTCCACCGCGTCCGCCGGGGAAAATTTCGCCTCGATCATGAAGACCAAGTTCGCGCGCGTCTCGCGGCTGAAAATCACCGGCGGCGTGAACTCGGCGGACGTAGAAATGTAATTCACCATGGCGGAATAATTTTTCGCCGCGCCGTCGAATTTCACGGCCACCGTCGCGCCGATTTTGATCTGCGGTAATTTTTCCTGCGGCGCAAAAAAGCGCACCTTCAAATTTCCCGGCGGCAACAGAGAAACCACCGGACTGCCTGCCGCGACCCACTCGCCCTGACGGAACAGCGTGTCGTGAACCTGTGCATCGGTCGGCGCGGACTGACGTTTTTGGTCGAATGCCCATTTTGCTTTTTCGCGCGCGGCGTTTTGACCGGCGACTTGCGCGACGTCGTTGTCGCGCTGGGCGCGCGCCTTGTCGAGTTCCTCGGCGGAGACGACGCCGGCGGAATTTTCGCGCAATTCTTTGCGGCGTTGAAACGTGGTTTCGGAAAGCTGCGCGGCACTTTGCACCTGCGTGAGATTTTTTTCCGCCTGATCCAGCGTCGCGGCTTCGGACGCGCGTTCAAGTTCAAACAAGAGTTGCCCGGCCTTCACGGAATCACCGCGCGCGACCGCGAGGTTCGTGAGCGTGCCGCCGAGCGGCGCGGCGATGTAAACGTATTCGCCTTCGATGTAGCCTTGGTAATCGCCGGCGGTTTTTGGCGCGCAGCCGGCGGCGAGCCAGGCCAGCAGCGCGGCGAAAATGGAAAGTTGGATTCGGCTTGGTTTCATGCGGCAAAGATCAGTTGCAACGCCAGCAAACAAAATTTTCATTGACGAGTCAAACATTTGTTTGAATCTTGTGTTTGAATCGTGAGCCACAAGCCTGAAATTAAAATTCCTGCCAGTCAGGACGCTACGCGCCAGCAATTGCTGGGAGCCGCGGGCGAGGTGTTTGCTGAGGTCGGTTTTCGCAACGCCACCGTGCGCGAGATCTGCCGCCGTGCCGGCGCAAACATCGCGGCCATCAATTACCATTTCGGCGACAAGGAAAAACTTTACGCGGAAGTGCTGCGTTACGCCCATACCCGCGCGCTGGAAAAATATCCGGCGTTTCAAGGCGTCGCCGCCGATGCGACGGCGGAACAAAAACTGCGCGCGTTCGTGCATTCGTTTCTGCTGCGGATTTTTGACGACAGCCCGACGGCGTGCCACGGCAAGCTGATGTCGCGCGAGATGATTGAGCCGACGGCGGCGCTGGATTCGCTGGTGGAGGAATTCATCCGCCCGATGGCCGGCCAGCTTTGGAAAATTGTCGCGGACATACTCGGCTGTCCGCTGAACGACGAACGCGTGCGGCTCTGCGCGTTCAGCGTGGTGAGCCAGTGCGTGTTTTACCATCACTGCGGCCCGGTGGTTTCGCGGCTGTCCGGCCGGCCGGCGGCCGATGCCGCCGCGATTGAAAAACTGGCGGCGCATATCACCAAATTTTCGCTCGCCGCGATGAAAAATTTCTCCGACAAGAAACGCTGACTTCCCGACCATGAAAATATTCAACGCCCTTTTCATTCTCCTCGCCGCTGTGAATCTGTGTCGCGCGGCGGACAAGAATTCGCCCGCGTGGCTCACGCGGCCGCTCTCGGTGGCGGACGCACTGAACACCGCGCTGCTGCAAAACGCCACGATTCTAAAGGCCAAGAACGACCTCGAAGCTTCGCAAGGTCTGGTCATTGAGACGCGTGCGGTGGCATTGCCGCACGTCACGGCGAGCGGACAATATAAAGCCAGCCAGTCGAGCCTCATCGAAAATTTCGGCAGCTTTCCGCAACCGCTGAAGAATTGGAACGCCGGCGTCCGCATCGAGCAGACGATTTATGACGGCGGCCGGAACATCGCCGCACTGCGCTCGGCGAGCACGACCAAAAAACAGTCGCTGGCGGTTTATCAAACTGCCGTGGCCGACACATTGTTGAGCGTGCGCCTGGCGTATTACGATGTGCTGCTTGCCGCGCAGCAGGTGACGGTGCGCGAGGCTTCGGTGAAGCTTTTGGAAAAAGAATTGGAAGATCAGCAGCATCGTCTGGACGCGGGGACGGTTCCAAAATTCAACGTGCTGCGCGCCGAAGTGGCGGCGGGCAACGAACGTCCGACATTGATTCAGGCGCGCAACGGCTATCGTATCGCCAAAAATAATTTGTCGAATTTACTTGGTTACAATCTGCCGCACGAGGTGTGGGAAGATATTCCGCTGAACCTGACCGATGGCTTTGAGATCGCGGCCGTGGAAATCAATTTGCCCGACGCGATTCAGCAGGCGCTGACACGGCGCACCGAACTGGAGGCGCTGCGGCGCACGGTGGATTTGCAAAAGCTCAGCGTGGTGAATGCGCGTTCCGGCTATCAACCGGCGATCTCGCTCTTTGCGGAATACGGCTGGTTTAACGCGCGGTTCACTGACCCGGTGGAATTGGACCATGACATCCACGGTTGGGATGCGGGCGCGCAATTGACCTGGAATATTTTTGACGGCGCGGCGACTTACGGCAAAACCAAACAAGCCAAGGCACAGTTTGAAAAATCCAAGACCGAACTCACCGACCAGTCGCGGCAGATTGAATTGCAAGTGCGCACGACGTATTCCGATTTACTGCAAGCTCACGAAACGCTTGATTCACAGGCCAAGGTGCAGGAGCAGGCCGACGAGGCGTTGCGCGAAGCTAATGCCCGCGCCGAGGCGGGCACCGGAACGCAGCTCGATGTGCTGAACGCCGAGACGGCGCTCACGCAGGCGCGCACCACACTGGTGCAGGCGCAACACGACTACGCCACGGCGCGCGCGAAATTCGAGCGTGCCACCGGCAGCGACCTCGCACCGGCAAAATAAATTTCAAAGCAGTTCCAGCACGCGGTGCAGTTCCGTGTCGGTGTTGTAAAAATGTGGGGAGAGGCGGATGTATTGCTGGGCTTTGCGGTCAGTGCGCAGCGAGGCGACCACCCCGTTCTCCGAAAGTTTTTGATGCAGTTCGGCCATGTTTTTCTCCGCTGAAAAAAATGACGTGATGCCGCTGGCGTTCGCCATCTTTGCCTCAGCATTCAGCACGGTGTAGTTTTTTTCGCGCAGCGCGGGCACGAGCCACGCGCGTTTGCGCAGCAGCTCGCGCGCGATGTTTTCCACGCCGATTTCCAGCGCGAGCTCCATGCTGGCGAGCAGGCCGATGACGCCGATGAGCCCATGTGTGCCGGCCTCGAACTTGGCCGCGCCTTTACGAAATTCAATCGTGTCCTGCGCGACGAAATTGGGGTTGCGGACATTGTGCCAGCCATAGACGGGCGGATTTAATTTTTCCTGCAGATCTTTTTTGACGTAGAACACGCCCGCGCCGCACGGGCCGAGCAGCCATTTGTGCGCGTCGGCGGCGAGAAAATCCACGTTCTCCACGGTCGTTGGAAATGCGCCCAGCGTCTGGATGGCGTCGAGACAAAATAAAGTTCCGCGCTCGCGCAAAAAACTGCCGATGGCTTCGTGCTCGAGGCGGTGACCGCTGATGAAATGATTCGAAGCGAGCGCAACGAGCTTGGTATTTTCATCCACCTGGCCCATCACGTCCACGGCGCGGACGGCACCGAGCGTGCGGATGTTGAGCAGGCGCACCTGCACGCCCTTGGCGGCAAGCGCCATCCAAGGATAAACATTGGACGGATAATCGTCGTGGTAGATGAGGATGTTGTCGCCCTTGCGGAAATTCAAACCGGCGGCGACAAAGCTCAAGCCAAGCGACGTCGGCCCGACGAGCGAAACTTCATCGGGCTGGCAGTTCAATAATTTTGCCCCGGCCTGGCGCGCGTCTTCGAGCCGGTGCAACACGAACGCCTCCTGGTCGCCGAGCATGGCTTCGTTGGCGCAGTCATTCATGGCCTGCGCCACGCGGCGGGGCAGGGGACAGACGCCGGCGTGGGCAAGGAAAATTTTATTTTTAGTGACGGGAAATTCGTGCTGGCGCAGTTTTTCGTCGGACAAAATTTCGTTGAGAGTCATGGCGTGAAAATCATTTCAAAGCCGCGCGGAGAAAGCGAATTAAAACCCCTGCGTGAGCGCGCCGAGCTGGTTGAAATACGCGCCGTAAAACTGGATGACCTTGATGGCAATGATGACGGCGACGATGGCGTAGATTAGGCGCGGTGTCCAGGCGGCGATGGCCTCGAGCTTGCGCATGCCTTCATCGTGGTAATAGCTGTGCAGGCGGCGGAGCGATTCATCGAGCTTGCCGCTGACTTCGCCGCTGGCGTAGAAGTTGGCGAAAATTTCCGGGAACGCGCCGCTCTCGCGGACGAGTTCAGCGGGCGTGCGGCCTTCGGCCAGCGATGGTTGCCAAGCGGCGACGGCGCGGCAGATGGCGGGCGATGCCGTGGCTTCGGCGGCGAACGACCACGCTTCGATGATGTTCACGCCGGCGCTCAACAATGCTTCGAGCGCGAGCGCCAGCCGCGCGAGGGCCATGGCGCGACGGGCCGCGCCCAGCATGGGAATGTATTGCAAAGCGGATTCGATGACCGCGCGCCAGGACTGGCCATGCTTGCTCTGCATGGCGTAAATCAGAAACGCGGTTCCGAGATACAGTGGCGAGAGAATTAAAATCGCTTTGCCCAACAGCATCGGCAGGCTGGCGCTGAACTGCGAACCGGCGAACGGAATGATGATAAGAAAAACGAGCACCGCGAAATGCACTAGCCCAACGGGATAGATGAGCTGTCCGATCATCTGCTTCGTTAGCTTGGCGCGGGCGGTGTAGTAATCGGCTAGTGCGCGCAGGCTGCCGTCAATGCGACCGCTGCGTTCGCCGGCCTCAATCAGCGCGATATCGAATTGCGGTAGCCAGCCGCTGGTGGCGCGGAGCGCGCCGGTGAACGTGTCGCCTTCGAGGATGCGCTGGATCAAAAGCTGGAGCGGCTGGCGAAACGAACGGCTGGGCGGATTGCGGGCTAGGGTTTCGAGCGCTTGGATGACGCCGATGCCGGCGGCAGTAAGCTGTGCAATTTGATAATACAATTCCGCCCGACGCGTGAGCTGGCCGGGCGTGAGAATCAACGACATGGGTGGTTCAGGCCACCGCGCGGTCGAGGCTGGCTTTCAAATCCCGTTTACTTTTCGCGCCAACCATCTGTTCGGCAACCTGGCCATTTTTGATGATCAGCAAGGTGGGGATCGCGCGGACGCCGAACTGCGCGGCGAGGCCTTGATGTTCGTCAATGTTGACTTTGCCGATTTTGACCTTGCCCTGATATTCGCTTGCAAGTTCGTCGAGGACGGGCGCAATCATTTTGCAGGGGCCGCACCATTCAGCCCAGAAATCTACGAGCACGGGCGCGGTAGATTTCAACGCTTCGGTTTCAAAATTGTCCTGCGTGAGCGTGACGATCAAAGGTGAGGCCATAAATTAACTGGTGAAAGTTTCGACGTTGTTCTTCAAGGTTAGAAAAACCCAGACCACGACACCAACGGCAGCCAAGCTGGCGACGGCGGCGGAAAAAATCAGAACTTTGTCGAGCGTCTTGATGGCTGGCACGACCGGGCCGGCGGCGCGTTGCATCGGCGCGGGGGATTTGGCGGCGGCGGCGGGCGCAGCCCCTTTGGCGGCCGGTGCAGCGGCAAGCGCGGGGGCAGCGGCCGGTGTCGGTGCGGGTGCGGCCTTGGCCAACGCGGGTGCGGCCACCGGGCTAGGGGCACCGGTCGGGCCGCCGGGAGGCAACGTCGGCAACTTGATAGTCGGCGCGGCGGTGGGCTTGGGCGGCAAATTGATGCGGACGGTTTCTTTTTTTGGCTGCACTTTGCCGGTGGATTTCTTCAGCGGCTCGGCGCCCGTGGGCGCGCCCGGCAACGGATTGTTAGGTGGAACTTCGGCCATAAGTCTTGTGAAGATAAGCACCGCACGGCGGCTGTCAAATTTTAATTCGGGCGTGGCGGGAAATAAAAAATTGGACGGGTGGCTTTGCTTCGCATCGGCGGGCAAGCGTTGGGTGATGGTGTGAATCGGGCACAACGCAATGAACTGGTCCTACGCCAGTTTTTTGAACGATTGCCGGCAACTGACGATCAGGTTTTTTCCTCGATCAACTCGCGCCGCGCGCCGCCAAGCAGTTGTTCCACAAAGTTAGTGGAATAGACACCGCGCCGGAAATTTGGATCCTGCATGATGGCCTGTTGGAACGAGATGGTCGTTTTTACTCCGGTGATCATGTATTCGTTCAACGCACGGTTCATGCGATCCATCGCTTCGCGGCGGTCTTTGCCGGTGACGATGAGCTTGGCGATCATCGAGTCGTAAGTCGGCGGAATCGTGTAGCCAGCGTAGGCGTGGGTTTCCATCCGCACACCGTGGCCGCCGGGTTGGTAATACATCTCAATGCGTCCGGGGCTGGGACGGAAATCATCGAAGGGGTCTTCAGCATTGATGCGGCATTCGATGGCGTGGCCTTTCATCGTGATATCGCTTTGCGAATAGCGTAGCGGCTCGCCCATGGCGATTTCAATTTGCGCCCGGACAAGGTCAATGCCGGTGACTTCTTCGGTGACGGGATGTTCGACCTGAATGCGTTTATTGACTTCGAGAAAGTAGTAATTGCCGTGGTCATCCACGATGAATTCCACCGTGCCGGCATTCGTGTAGCGCGCGGCTTCGGCGATGCGGACGGCGGCCTTGCCGATTTTATCGCGTAGTTTGCGGAATTTATTTTCCAGCAATGGCGACGGCGATTCTTCGATAAGCTTTTGGTTGCGACGCTGCACGGAGCAATCGCGTTCGCCGAGGTGTATGATTTTACCTTTATTATCGCCGAGAATCTGGATTTCGATATGGTGGGGGTTTTCGATAAATTTCTCGATGTAAACACCGGAATTGCCGAAACATTTTTCCGCCTCAGATCGCGCGGTATGAAAACCTTTGACGAGGGAAATATCATTGTGCGCGATGCGCATGCCACGACCGCCGCCACCGGCCACGGCCTTAATCATCACCGGATAGCCGATGCGCTTGGCGTTGGCGAGAGCATCTTTTTCGTTTTCAACAATGCCTTCGGAACCGGGTGGTGTCTCCACACCGGCCTTTTTGGCGAGTGCGCGGCTGACGGCTTTGTCGCTCAAAGCATTCATCGCGCGCGGACTTGGCCCGATGAAGCGAATATTGCAGCTTTCGCAAACTTCTGCGAAGTGGGCATTCTCCGAAAGGAAGCCGTAGCCCGGATGAATCGCATCTACATCCGCAACCTCTGCCGCGCTGATGATGCGATCAATGCGGAGGTAACTTTCCGAGGACGCTGCCTTGCCGATGCAAATGGCCTCGTCCGCCATCTGAACGTGCATTGAGTTAGCATCAATCTCCGAATAAACCGCCACGGTGCGGATATTCAGTTCCTTGCAGGCGCGGATAATGCGGACAGCGATTTCTCCGCGATTGGCGACCAAAACTTTTTCAAACATGAGCTTGTGAAATGCGGTTTAAAAACCGTTTCAAGTCGGACGAACCTTGAAGAGCGGTTGGCCGAATTCGACCGGTTTGCCATTCTCGACCAAAAGTTGCGTGATGACACCTTTGACCTCGGATTTGATTTCGTTCATTACTTTCATCGCCTCAATGATGCAAACGACAGTTTCTGGAGATACTTCCGTGCCGATATCTGCATAAGATCCAGCTTCTGGCGAAGGTGAACGATAAAAAGTTCCAATCATTGGCGATTTAATATCAATTTCGCCCGTGTTAACTGCTGTGGCTACAACTGGTGCAGACGCGGTTATTGGCGCAATCGATTGCATCGGCATTGAAACCATTGGTGCAGATTCTTCAGTTTGCTGAACAACGGGATTGCCGCCGTTCAAACCGCGCTTCAAACGCAGTTTGGAATCTTTTTCCTCGAGTTCAAACTCCGTGATGGAGTTTTTCTTCATCAAATCAATGATGGCCTTGATGTCTTTTAAGTCCACGTCAGAATTTTCGTTAAAGTTTTTGTCATTTTGAATGAAAAAGAAGTTTTTTCAACCAAAAGCGGGGTTAAGTCAAAACCCAGCTGAGTTCAAATCACCATGACAGGAGAATCCTATTTGGAGAAACTTGCTCGGTCAAGCGCCAACTTGAAAAAGTTTTTCACCGCATTCGGCAAAAACAAAGTCAAACTTTAACGTCAACTGAAGCTTCAAGCCCTAAAATATACGATTTTGCACCGAATCCACAGATTTGTCCCTTGCAAACCGGTGCAATTAGAGATTTATGCCGAAACTCTTCGCGAGCATGGACATTGGAAAGATGAATTTCAATCGTCGGAATCCCAACTGCCGAGATCGCATCACGAAGTGCCACGCTAGTATGCGTATAAGCAGCGGCGTTGATGACGATGACTTGAAACTTGCCCTTGGCTTCTTGAATCCAGCCGACGAGTTCGCCCTCCTGATTCGACTGGCGAAAATCCATCTCTACCTTCAGTTCGGTCGCGCGCTGCCGCACCATTGCCTCAATGTCCGCCAAAGTCGTGCGGCCATAAATCTCTGGCTCGCGTGTGCCGAGTAGATTCAGATTCGGTCCGTTCAGGAACAGGATTTTCATGGCAACGAAATTATCCGGCGGCCGATTTTTTGTCGAATTGATTTATTTCCAACCCAAGCAAACAGCCCAATAACGTGAAAGCAGTCCAAGCCAGCGCCGGAATATAAAGGCTGAACTCCCCAAAGCCCTGTGCAAACCATGCGAGCAGTCCGGCGAAAATGGCGAAGGCGATTTTGTCATCGCTGTGCCAAAGTCTTTTTCCAACGGCCGCCAGCGCCAGTAGAATCCAAGTGGCATAAGTTAGTCCGCCCATCAGGCCGGAATCGGAAAATTGTTCGAGGAAATCATTGTGGGTCAGTCGAGCCATTTCAGATTCCGGCGCCTTGAGCTGTTCGTAAGGCCGCTGAAAAGTTCCCGGTCCGCTGCCAAACAGCGGTTTGGCCAGAGTTGTCTGCACGGCGGCGTGCCAATAATCAAATCTTGCACCGACGCTCGTAGCTCCAGCAGAAAAATAGTTGTGGAACCGGACAGCAAAAATTCCGAGGCCAAAAATTAAAGCCGTGGCTATGGCCACTAGTTTGATTTTTTTTTGCCAGTCTTGCCGGAGCAAATAGAGTCCCGCAGCGGCGATACCGATTAGCCAGCCGAGTTTTGAACCGGTCCAATAAAATGCCGTCGCGCCTAAAAAAATGGCTAGTGCGATGACTGCAAAATGGATTGGCGGCTTCAGATATTTCATTGAGCCCAAAGCCAATGCCAGTGATACCGGCCATAAGAGCAAAATCAAACCAGCCAGCGCATTCGGATAAACCAGCGTGCCGGCGACCCGGCCTTTGGCGAATTTGGCGAGAATGACTGGGTTCGCCACATCGGCACTATTGGTGGTGATAATAATATTATCCCGTTTCATCTCAGCGATGGTCTCCGGCGGAAAATTTGTCCAGCCGCTGCTTTCACCTTCTATGAGCAGTTGATGGTTCAACGGAAATTCAACAAGTTTTTGATCCACGGAACGGACGAGGCAGAATGTGAACGCGGCCAGCAACCCGATGAATAAAATATTTTGCACGGCGCGATTGGAAAAGACCAGCGCACCAAGAAAATAGCACGTCACGCAGCCGGCAAACTGCCAGAGCGTTGCTGCCGTCAGGCTGGTATCCACGGTTTGTGCGGCAGAGAAGAATTGCCAGCCGAGCCACGCCAGTGGCAGCCGCCAGAGCCATTTGGTTTGCGGCCAGGAAACGTTTTTTTGAAAAACAAGCCGCGCGCCGGCTGCGGCGAGCGGTAGAAAAATCCAGCCGGCCCAATGTGTCGGCCAGGCGTTGTTTAAAAAATCCGCCGGAGAGTCTGGGGGGGATATTTTCTGGTCAAGAATGACGGGGTTGCCAAATTTCCAGATGCAGAGGCCGAGAAAAAATCCAAACGCGAGGGCGTATAATTTCGTCGCGGTGAAATGTTTCATCGCGTCACAGCTGTAGTTTTAGCAGGCCGACTTCCAGCGCCAGCGCTTCCTGCACGTTGGAATGCAGCAGTCGCTGGGTCTGCTCCAGCACGGCCAGATTGTCCTTTGCCTGTCGGGTGTTGATGCGTTTGGCCACTTCATCCGCGCCATAAATTTGCGGCAGGTGGAGCAGTTCCTCACCGGCGGCAAGCGTGTGCAGCCAGACATCGCGAAACCACCATTGGAGCAGCAGCAGAACTTCGGCGCGCTGGCGGCGGTATTCGGCTTCGATGGCCGCTTTCAATTCGTCCTCCCATTTTTCTCGTAAATCTTTCTCGGCGTCGGCGTATTTTTCCAGCGGGGAGCGGGCGGATAAAGTTTCGTCCACTTTTTCCCGAATGCCGTTGAGCCGTTGCAACAGCGCATCAAGTAGCTGGTAGCGGCCGAACAGACTTTTCTGCCCGGCGGCAGCGGCGGAGCTGAACTGTTGCAGCCAGTAGGCCTGTTCGGCCGAAAGCGGCCGCGTCGTGCCGGTGCAAAAATTCAGCCGCAGACAGCGTGAAAGGATGGTTTCCAAAATCCGCGCCGGCTCGGTAGAAAGCAAAATGATGACGGATTTTTGCGGCGGTTCTTCGAGCGTCTTGAGAAACGCATTGGCGGCCTGCACGTTCAACCGGTCGGCACCGGCGATGACCGCGATTTTATAGCCGGCCTCGGTGGGCTTGAGCTGAATCTGCTGCATCACGTCACGTATCTGGTCAATGGTGATGACGCGTGATTTAGATTCCGGCCGCGCCCAGTGGACATCGGCGTGGTTGGCGTTTTCAATTTTTCGGCAGTTCAGGCATTCATCGCAGCAGTCGGTGGCGCGGTGGGCGGTGGTGACCGGCTGCAGACAGTTCAGTGTTTTCGCTAATGTTTGCGCTAGTTCTTCGAGTTCTTCGAGCGCGTCACCGGTGAACAGGTAGGCGTGGCCGAGGCGTCCGCGCGCCAACGAACGTTGCAACAGTTGAACGCCTTGGGATTGACCGGAGAAATTGCTGAAGGCCATTGGTTTTTCAGTTGGCGCGGCCGCTTGGCTTTTGCGCTTGGGCGTGGCAACTTTTTTCTTTGCCCGCCAAAGAAAAAAGTTGGTGCCGACGGAGGGGGTCGAACCCACACACCCTTACGGATACCAGATTTTGAGTCTAGCGCGTCTGCCAATTCCGCCACATCGGCCACCAAGCGCAGAATACAATTTTGCGCCGTGCGAAGTAAATCAATTTCTGCCGTTCAATATGGGTCTCGCATGCCGATGCCTGAAATTTTCTCGGCGACATCGGCATCTGATGCTAAAATCAAAAAAGCACATGACACGTTGGCTGAAAAAAATGGAGCAATGGCCCCGGCGGTTCGTGGCCCCAGGTTGCATTGCTATCGTCACGGCGGTCGGCCTGTTGGATTATTTGACGGGCTATGAGACTTTCTTCTTCATTTTTTATCTGGTGGCAGTTTTTCTGGCGGTGTGGTTTGTGAATACTCCATTTGGCGTTTTGATTTCAGCCTTGAGCGTCACGGCCTGGATTTCTTCAAACATCGAAGCTGGCGCGCGTTACGCCACTTATTTTGTGCCGGTCTGGAACGCGTTGATCATGTTTGTGTTTTATCTCGTGGTGGTCTGGCTGCTGGCGAAGGTGCGCCATTTCAACCGCGAACTCGAGCAGCGCGTGCGGTTGCGGACGGAATCGCTGGCCAAGGAAATCCGCGAACGGATGCGCCTGCAAAAAGAACTGCTCGAAACCAGCGAGCATGAGCGCCGCCGGATCGGTCATGAATTGCACGACAGCCTGTGTCAGCAGCTCACCGGCGCGGCGCTCGCCGGTCAGCTCACCAGTCAGAAATTGGCCGACCAGTCCTCGCCCCAGGCGGCGGAAGTCGGCCGTCTTGTCGAGATGATCGAACATTCCATTGAACTAACGCGTGCATTGTCGCGGAGCTTGAGTCCGGTGGAATGGCAGACCGGCCGGCTGGTGGAAAATTTCCGCGAACAGGCCGCCAATGCCTGCGCACAGTTCAAGGTGGATTGCAAATTTGAATGTCATGAACTTGCGGCGTTGCCCGAAGTGAACGTCGCCTCGCAGTTTTACCATATCGCGGCGGAGGCCATTGCCAATGCGGTCCGTCACGGCCATGCACGGAACATCCGCGTCTGTCTCGAATGCACGCTGGATGAGCAGGTCTTGTCGGTGACCGACGACGGCGCGGGACTGCCGGAACATTTCGAGCAGGAAAATGGGATGGGGCTCCGGCTCATGGCGTATCGCGCCGATTTGATTGGTGCCAAATTTCACATCGAACGCGCTGCCGGAGCCGGCACGCGGGTAACCTGTGCTTTGTTGAATCCGTCCGGTGAAAGTAAAAACCATGTCGAATAAAATTAAAGTTCTCCTCGTGGACGACCATCCGCTCGTGCGCGAAGGCCTGGTGAACCTGATCAACCAGCAGGCTGGCCTCGAAGTTTGCGGTGAAGCCGGCAGCGAACCGCAGGCATTGGAAATGGCGGCCATGGCAAACCCCGATGTCGCGGTGGTGGACATCACTTTGGAAAACGGTTCCGGCCTCGAGTTGCTCAAAAGCCTCAAGGCCGGTTATCCGTCGGTGAAAGCGTTGGTGCTTTCAATGCATGATGAATCGCTTTACGCCGAACGCGCTTTACAGGCCGGCGCGCGCGGCTACATCATGAAACGCGAGGCCGCCAAAAAAGTCATCGCTGGCATCCATGCGGTTCACGCCGGGCAGATTTTTGTGAGCGAAAAGATTTCATCGGCGCTGACGGAAAAATTCATCGGTGGTGGCTCGGCGAAGGATGCGTCCCCCGTGGAGCAGTTGAGCGACCGCGAATTGCAGGTGTTTGAACTCATCGGCCGCGGGCAGGGGACCCGGCAGATTTCCGAGACCCTTCACGTCGGCTTCAAGACGGTGCAAGCGTATCAGGCCCGCATTAAGGAAAAGCTGAATCTCGCCAACGCCTCCGAACTCATGCGCGCGGCAATTCGCTGGAGTGATTCACGCCAGCAAAAGTAACCACCTGGTTACTTGTAGGGTTGCGCCCTACAAAAATTAGCGGCTCAGTCGCACAGTCCATTTCAACGCTTGGCAGCGGTGCTGCTTATTTCCTTCATAATCGCGGACGTAAGCGCCAGTCAAGAAAGCACAATTGACATTAACCCAAGCTCGTCGGTGGCGTAGTTCGCTCAGCAAACTAACTAACTAAAATGAAAACGACCAAAAATCTCCGTAACGCGGGCTTCACGCTCGTTGAAATCATGATTGTGGTGGCCATCATCGGCCTCCTTGCCGCCATCGCGATTCCGAACTTCGTGAAATCCCGCGCCACCTCGCAGGCCAATGCCTGCATCAACAACCTCCGTCAGATTGACGCTGCGGCCAACCAGTTCGCTCTGGAAAAGGGCAAACGGACTGGCGACGCCCTCAATTATCCCAACGACCTCACACCTTACATCAAGTTGAACGCTGCGGGAGTAATTCCGCCGTGCCCGGTTGGTGGCGATTATTATCAGGACAACACTGTTGGTGCCGTCCCGACCTGCTCGCTGGGCAGCTCGGTTACGCCGGCGCATGTGATGCCTTGATTTCAGAGGACACTGCACCTTTTCAAGACACTGCGAAGCGCAAACTTCGCAGTGTATTCTTTTTGCGGACGAAGTGTAAGAACCGGAAAGAAAAATTCAGCGCCAGTGGCCGCGTTCGCAACGCCAGCCGCGCGGTTCATGCGACCAGCTTCCGACCACCCACACCGCTGCGGGGTGCGGTGGAAAATCCCAGTGCCCCGCCGACCAATACCAGCCGCCGCTCCAAATCCATTCGCCGCCTACCCAGACGTAGCCCGGACGCGGCGCAATCACCACCGTCTCCACCGGCGCGGGCGGCGGTGCTTGCTCCACGACCATCCGCACTGGCTGGCTTTCGCTCACGGTCGTCGGCGTGTTGATGAGATAATTCACCACCTTGTCCGTCACGCCAGAATCGCGCAGGTCAATGATATCCGCCGCGCTCAAACGAAAAATTGTCCGCGAACTTTTAATCTGGCTGATGATGACCTCCTCGCTGATGCCCGCCTTGGCGAGCGCCTTCACATCCGCAAGACTCAACGGCGAACCCTGCACCGCGCGGTCGTAAGTCTGCGGCGACTGCGCCTTGAGCCGCGCTTCCTGTTCGCGATCCATCGAATTGCCAATCAAGCCGCCCGCCAGCGCGCCCGCCGCCGCACCGATGAGCGCGCCCGCACCGCCATTGCGCGGCCCGCCCGCGATGGCTCCGAGAAATGCGCCGGAACCCGCGCCAATCAAGGCGCCCGTGCCGGTGCTGTTTTGCGTGCCGTCCGTGTTCACACAGCCGGAAAGCATCGTCGCAAGTCCGGCCACAGATAAAATCAAAACATGTCGTTTCATAAAATCAATTGTCCGCCAGCATAGCAGACAACTCAAGGGACGTCCCGGCTCAAAAAAAGTTTCAACTCGCCGCCAGAACTGCCATTTTAAGAACGCAATGATTGCAAAACGTGTTATCCCCTGCCTCGACGTCCACGACGGCCAGGTCACGCGCGGCGTCCAGTTCGGCGTCGCCGAAAAGGGCGGCCTCAAAAATGTCGGCGACCCCGTGGAACTCGCGCTCCGCTACAATGAGCAGGGCGCGGACGAAATGGTGTTCTTCGATATCACCGCCACCGCGCACGGCCGCGGCACGATGGTGGACGTCATCGAACGCGCCGCCGACCAATGTTTCATGCCGCTCACCGTCGGCGGCGGCATCAAGTCCGTGGACGACATGTTCACCATGTTGCGCGCCGGAGCGGATAAAATTTCCATCAACTCCAGCGCCATCGCCAATCCCGAACTCATCCGGCAAGGCGCGGAGAAATTCGGCAGCCAGTGCATCGTCGTCTCGATTGATGCGAAAAAAATTGCGCCGGACAAATGGGGTGTGTTCGCCGCCGGTGGCCGCAAAGAAACTGGACTCGACGCCGTGGAATGGGCCAAGCGCGCCGTGGCGCTCGGCGCGGGCGAAATTGTGTTGAACTCCATTGACGCCGACGGCACCAAGCAAGGTTTCGACCTCGTCATCACGCGGCGCATCAGCGAATCCGTGGGCGTGCCCGTCGTGGCCAGCGGCGGCGCGGGCAGCTTGGAACACATGGCGGAAGTTTTATTGGCCGGCAAAGCCGACGCCGTCCTCGCCGCGAGCATTTTCCATTTCGGAACCTTCACCGTCGGCGACGTAAAACAGTTTTTGAAGGAGAAAAATATTCCGGTGCGGCTGTGATATGCGTGTTTTCACAAAACTGTTGTTGTTTGCACTCGCAGCCTCGTTGATTGGTTGCGTCTCGATAAGTTTACCAAAAAAGACACGTGAACAATATAGCTGCCAGATTCTTGATCAATTTGGAAACCCAGTTCCAGCGGCGAAAGTGTTGGTTGTGACGGCACACGGTCAGGATGATCCTTGGCTTCATCTGGACAAACGAAGTATTGTTAGCCAAAAGATAATTACCACTCAAAGCGATGGCAGCTTCACTATGGAATGGGCTTTTATCAATCAATCCTCGGATGTAACAATCTCAATTTCAAAGCCCGGTTTTTACACAAACTCATACTTCTACACATCGCCACAAAATTTGGGGAGCGATGTGCCCAAACGTCTGATGTTGCAAAAAATTACAGACGAAAAGAATCCTGTTGCACGCATCAGCAACGGCTACGACGGCATCGAACGCCGAACTCGGTGGCTAGGCAAGCCGCTTTATTTTGATCTGGAAAAATGTTCATTTGTGGAATCCGGTGGCGACCTTGAGATTTCGGTTCAACGACCCGACTTTGGAGACACAAATAAAATGAATCACCCTTTCTCTGCTGGCATCAAGGCGATTGAAGGAACGCTACATCCTTGTTCTGATTCTGAATATACCCGCTCGTTCATTTACTGTGTGCCTTCGTGGGGCACAAATCAACCAATAGTCTTCAATTCGCCGAATTGCAGACGTAGCCCGAGCGTTTGGACTCATTTCATTTTTCACACCCGAGGTGGAAAAAATAATGGCAAAGCGGTATTGGGAATAGACGTTATTGGAGAGCGAAAATATAACGACCCAGAACTCCAAGCCGACACAGAAGCTTGGATCCATATAAAGATTGAAGCCTACCTCAACACGCAGGGATCTTTAATCTTGGGGCCAAGATTGAAAAGCTGACCTGCGCAAACCTTTTCCCGCCGCTCGCTTGGATAATTCACAGCGACTTTAACTGGCGCGCTACTCAAAAAAATTTATCCTGCGCAGACCGATGGTCGAATCTTTTGAAGCCCTGCTTGAGGCAACGTCGCGCTCGTTTTACCTGACGCTGCGCGTGTTGCCGCGCGCCATCCGCCCGCAGATCGGCCTCGCCTACCTGCTCGCCCGCACCACCGACACCATCGCCGACACGGAAATCCTGCCGGTGGCCGCACGCCTCGCGGCGTTGCAAAAACTGCGCGAACGCATCCTCGGCCAAAGCACCGCGTCATTGAACTTCGGTGAACTCGCGCAATCACAAGGCTTGCCCGCCGAACGCGTGTTGTTGGAAAGAATTGAGTCCGCGCTGGCTGCGTTGCAAACGCTCGCGCCGGAAGATTTGAAACTCGTCCGTGAAGTCTTGATCACCATCACGAGCGGACAGGAACTGGACTTGCGGCGCTTCGCCCGGTGGGGCGAGACTCCCGGCGAGCCGTCTTCAACATCTGCGGCTCGCGGGGACGCTCGCCCCACCAGAAATAAAATCATCGCGCTGGAAACGGCGGCGGAGCTGGATGATTACACCTATCGCGTGGCCGGTTGCGTAGGCGAGTTCTGGACGAAGATGTGCCGCGCGCATCTTTTCCCCAACGCGCGGCTCGACGAGAAGCAGCTCATTGCTGACGGCATCCGCTTCGGCAAAGGTTTGCAGCTCGTGAACATCCTGCGCGACCTGCCGGCGGACCTGAAAAACGGTCGCTGCTATCTGCCCACGCAGCGACTCGATGAAATAAATTTGTTCCCGGAAATTTTGCTCTCGCCCGCCGCGCAGGAAAAATTCCTGCCGCTCTTTCGCGAACATCTCGACAAGGCTGAGTCGCATCTCGCCGCCGGCTGGCGCTACACCAACACGCTGCCGTTCGGGCAATTCCGCGTGCGGCTGGCCTGCGCGTGGCCGATTTTGTTCGGGATGCGGACGATTAAAAAATTGCGGGCGGCGGACGCGGCGCAGTTGCGGACGCGCGTAAAAATTTCGCGCAGCGAGGTTTGGAAAATTATTTTCCTGTCGCTGCTGGCATGTCCGTTGCCGTTCGCGTGGCGGCGGCTGTTTGTGCCAACCACGGAAATTTCCAAATGAAAAAAATCATCGGACTGCTGTTGCTCGCGCTTGCGTTGAATACATTCGCCGCGCTAAAGCCGGTTGAATTGCGCTGTGATTACTCAGTGAATCCGCTGGGCGTGGATTCGGCGTCGCCCAGGCTGTTCTGGAAACTGGCTGGCAGCGGCCACGACCAGCGGCAGTCGGCTTACGAAATTCTCGCCGCAAGTTCGGCGGCCAAACTCGCGCAGGGCGAAGGCGATTTGTGGAGCAGCGGGAAAGTTGATTCGGATGAGACGATTCAAATTTCCTACGCTGGAAAAAAACTGGAGTCGTCGCAACAAATTTTCTGGAAGCTCCGCGTGAGGGATGCCAATGGAAAAGTTTCCGCCTGGAGCCAGCCCGCAACGTGGACGATGGGCGTGCTTGAAAAATCCGGCTGGCACGCGCAGTGGATCGGCGCGGCAGACACGAACATTCCTTCGTTGTTGTTGCGTAAAGAATTTTCCGTGAAGCCCGGACTCAAACGCGCGTTGGTTAACCTCTGCGGACTGGGCGAATGCGAACTCACGTTGAACGGCAAAAAAGTCGGCGATGATTTTCTTTCGCCCGGCTGGACGAAGTATGACCAGACGTGCCTCTACGACACGCACGACCTCACCAAAAATTTGGCGCGCGGAAAAAATGCCATCGGCATTGAACTTGGCAACGGGATGTATCAAGTGCTCGGCGGCGGGCGCTTCACCAAGTTCAAAGGCTCGTTCGGCCCGCAGAAAGCCATTGCGCAAATCCGGCTCGAATACGCTGACGGTTCGGTGGAATTCGTCGGCACGGATGAAAATTGGAAAACTTCTGCCGGCCCGATCACGTTCTCCTCGGTTTACGGCGGCGAAGATTTTGACGCGCGTCTTGTGCAGCGCGGCTGGGACAAAATAAATTTTAACGATTCAAAATGGCCGCCCGCACAAGCCGTCAACGGGCCGGGCGGAGAACTGCGAGGGCTTTCCTGCGCCGCGCCGCCGCTGAAATTTTTTGAATCGCACCTGCCCGTGGCCACCCACCTGCTTCCCAACGGAGATGCGGTTTATGATCTCGGGCAAAACGCCGCGCACGTTCCAAAAATTTCCGTGACCGGCCCGGCGGGCAGCAAAGTGCGGCTCATGCCGTCGGAACTTCTCGACAGCGACGGCGGCATCAATCAAAGCTCGATGGGCGCGGGCCATCGCGGTTCGCTCTGGTGTGAATTCACGAAGGCGACCGGCGGCACGGAAACGTGGTCGCCGAAATTTTTTTACGTCGGCTGCCGTTATTTTCAAGTCCATTGCACGGCAGCGACAAACCATGACATTTTGCCTCAAATCAAATCCATTGCCGGCATCGTCGTGCAGTCCGCGTCCGAACCCGTCGGCGAATTTGAATGTTCCAACACCTTGTTCAACCGCATCCGTAAGCTCGTCCGCTGGGCACAGCGCAGCAACATGGTCAGCCTGATGACGGATTGTCCGCATCGCGAAAAGCTTGGCTGGCTGGAGGAAGATCATCTCAACGGCCCGGCGCTACGCTACGAATTTGCGCTCGACCAGCTGTTCACGAAGACGATGAACGACATTGCCGACTCGCAGCTCACCAACGGCCTCGTGCCGACGACCGCGCCGGAATACACGATTTTTCGCAGCAAGACGGACATGAATCAACTGCGGAATGATTTCGGTGATTCGCCGGAGTGGAGCGCGACGTTCATTCTCGTGCCGTGGCAGCAATATGAATTCAGCGGCGATCTCGAACTGTTCCGCCGCCATTACGACGCAATGAAAAATTACGTCGCCTATCTGGGCAGCCGCGCAGATAACCAAATCGTGAACTACGGACTAGGCGACTGGTATGACCTCGGCCCGAAAAAGCCGGGCGTCTCGCAGCTCACACCCGTCGCGCTCACGGCCACGGCGTTTTATTTTGAGAACGTCAAAGTGATGGCACAAGCCGCCGCGCTGCTCGGCAAATCGGACGACGCGAAAAACTTTTCTGCACTCGAGGAAAAAATACGCAGCGCGTTCAATGAGAAATTTTACAACCCCACGAATCACAGCTATGCGACCGGCTCGCAATGCGCCAATGCCATTCCGTTCGTCTTTGGCATTTGCGAAAACTCCGACCGCGCCGCCGTGGTGGAATCCATCGTCCAGGACGTGCGTGCGCACAACACCGCTAACACCGCTGGCGACGTGGGTTATCGCTATGTTTTGCGAGCGCTCGCGGACGGCGGACGCAGCGATGTGATTTTTGACATCAACAATCAGACCAATAAACCTGGCTACGGCATGCAGCTCGCCAAAGGCAAAACCAGTCTTACGGAAGCGTGGGACGGCGGCTCATCGCAAAATCATTTCATGCTCGGCCAGATCCAGGAATGGTTTTATCACGACCTCGCGGGCATCCAGTCCGAAAGCAACGGTTTCAAGCGCATCATCATCGCGCCGCAACCGGTGGGTGATGTGACTTGGGCGATGGCGAGCTACGAATCCATCCGTGGAAAAATCGTCAGCGACTGGAAACGTGACGCTGAAAAATTTATTTTGAAGGTGACGATTCCCGCGAACACCACCGCCGAAATTTTTATTCCCGCCAAATCGGCGGAGAAAATTAACGTGGCAGGCGCGGCAAAATTATTGCAGTTCGAGCATGGCCGCGCAGTTTTTGCCGTTGGTTCGGGCGACTGGCGTTTTCAATCCGAGTTTTGATCACGGCAGCTTGCCGAAATAAAAACTCGCCGAGCCGGAAAGCTCCGTGTCCAACACCGTTGGTTGCCCCTGCGGGCCGCTGAACTTGGCCTCTTTGAACTTGCTGCCAATCGGCGGAATCGCATCGAGAAAACCAAGGCCGCATTGCGGCACGGGCGCGAAGGCCTTCGCCTTCAAATTGTCCGGCGCGAAGCCGGGCGTGAGCACCTGCAAAAATTTCGTGTCACCCTGATTGATGACGGTGAGGTCGCCTTCTTGCGTGCCAAGCTGCAGCCAGTGCCAGTTGGCAAAAAAGCCTTTGAACTCCGGATACACCCAGCCACGCCAACCGGTGAGCGTGTCGTTATAATCGTTTTCCCACACGCCCGTCGTCACGCCGCGCAGACGGTTTTGCCAGACGCGATACGGACCGTCGCCGCGCCAGCGTTTGTGCGTGACGAGATTTTCGGGGTAATCGAACAGCACGCCGAGAAAATCATTCGTGCCGTGCGCAAAATAAGTCCACGTGCACTGGATCCAGCCGTTGCCGTTCACGCGCCACAAAATTGATTTCAGGTCGCCATCAAACTTTGCGGCGACGACCGCATCCGGGCCGTCGTCGGTGAAATGGATTTCGCGCAACGTTGCGCTGCCGACCGCGAGGCGCGGGCCGTTCGACAAAGAAAATTGCTGCGCGCCGCGCTGCACGCCAAGCAGCAGGCCGGTTTCCTTGCTGAACGTCGCGGTGAGCTCGCCCGCGGTCACGGTGATGACGCCGTTGGTCTCGGACGGAATTGCGTGGTGCGAGGCCGGCTCTTCCGCCAGCCGGTGCCCCGCATCTTTTTTCAGCGGCCACACCCACGTCCACAATTCACGTCCGCTGGGATCTTTCACGCGGAGCGCGAGGGCGTCGACATTTTTGGTTGGCGGCGGGGTGAATTTGAATTCGCCTGACTGACCAGGTGCGATTTTTGGTGCGGGAATTATCCCCGCGGCGAGCACCAGATCATTTTGTTTATCGGCAAGCGTGGGGAATTTCCGTAGTTCCCAATCAAATGAACATTCGCTCGCGTCGGTGAAGCTAAAATAATTTTCCAATTTGAACCCGCCGTTCTTGCTGCGCGTGATCTGGATGGGCGACCAGATTTCCTTGATGGCGTAAAAACTTCCCTCGCGTTCACGATACGGGCCGACGATGCCATCGGGTGCCTGGTTGCCCGCCACATCAATCTCGCCGGTGTCGGGACGCTTGATACCTTCGTCCACGAGTGCCCAGATGAAACCGCCGCCGAGCGTTTTGCTCGCGGTCATCATGCGCCAGTAATCGTCCAGGCCCGCGCCCGCGCCGCCATCGTAGAGGCCGTGCAGAAATTCCGTGGGCATATAAATGTATTTCGCCACATCGTTCGTCGCGACAGTCTCCTGATTGTTCGAGTAATAAACTTTTTTCCCGCCGCTCGCGATTTCGGCTTTGTCGTAAGCCAAATAATGCGCCGTGTTCACGCCACTGAAGGTCGCCCAGGGATGCAGCACGCGGCGTTTTTGCGGATCAATTTCTCCGTAAATGTGATCGAGGTTGGTGTTGAAGCCACCTTCGTTGCCGTTGTCCCAAAACAAAATCGAAGGATGGTTGACATCGCGCTCGACCATTTCTTTCACGAGCTTCGGGCCGACTTCGTTGTCGTAAAAATTGTGCCAGCCCGCGAGTTCATCCAAAACGTAAAGCCCAAGCTCGTCGCACAAATCCAAAAACTGCGCGTCCGGCGGATAGTGCGACATACGGACGGCATTCATGTTTGCATCTTTCATTAAGTTGATATCGAGCCTGTGAACAGCTTCGCTCAAGCAACGTCCCGAATCCGGCCAGAACGAATGGCGGTCGGCACCTTTCAAAATGACTTTTTGGCCGTTGACGTAAAGTCCATCGCCGTCGCGCACCTCCATCGTGCGGAAGCCAAAGCGCTGCGAGAACGTGTGGATGACTTTGCCGTTTTGTTTGAGGTGAAATTCCACCAGGTAAAGGTTGGGGGCTTCGGCAGTCCAAAGTTTAGGGGATGGAATCTGAATGTTGAGAGAGCAAGTAGTCAGATCCAATTTGAAGATTTTGGCGTGAAAGGTTTTGCCAATTTTTTCCCCATTAAGTGTAAGGATTTGTGCCTCGACCGAATTGGAATAAGTCATGCCATTCAAAAAAACTTGCGCGGAAAAATTCCCATCCGACTTCGCGTCAATCGCCACGCGCTCAATGAATTCCTGAGGCACGGCTTCGAGCGACACCGGGCGGAAGATGCCAGCATAAACATAGTAATCGGCGAGCCGCTCGGCTTTGTTCACGGATTCGTTTGCCGAGTGACGTGAGACGGTCACTTCCAATTTATTCGTCGCGCCAAATTTCACGAGCGACGTCACCTCATATTTGAACCGATAAAAACTTCCCTGATGCACCGGCCCGACGGGCTGGCCGTTGAGTTTTGCGTCCGTGTCTGTCATCACGCCGTCGAACACGAGAAAAATTCTTTTACCGCGCCAGCTTTCAGACACGGAAAATTCGTGCTCGTAAAGACCGCGTTCGTTCCAAGCGTTCGTCGCATCTTTGTGATAAGTCAGCGTGCCGAAGCCCTTCACGTCCCACTGCGACGGCACGGGCAGGTTCGTCCACACGCCGGAGTGCGCGCCGCTGGTGCAGAAAAATTTCCACGGCACCGCATCGTCTTTGCCGTGACCGGAGAGGAATTGAACCTCCGTCGGCTGGGCGAAAGTGTTCGCGGCGACGGCAAGTTGCAGCAGGGCCAACGGCAGAAAGTAGCGGCTAAACATTTGAGGCATATCCTGAGGACGTTTTGAATGGAGATTAGGTTTCGGCAACGCGGATGAAATCAGATAGCCCGCCCGTTGAAAAGCTTTCAGCCCTTCAAATGCTGGCGGAAATCGGTCGGGGTCATGCCGGTGTGATGCCGGAAAAAATGACTAAAATAAAATTCGCTGGAAAAATTCAACTGCCCGGAAACGTCCTTAATCGAAAGCCGCTTGTCGGCGAGTAGCAGCCGCGCCTGATCCAGCCGCGCACGCTGGATGTGTTCGTGGATTGTGCCCTGGCCGGATTTTTGAAACGCCGCGCGCAGGCCGGAATAGCTGACCTTGCCGATGACGGCGAGTTCCTTGGCCTTCCAGTCGCGCAGCGGATTGGCCGAGATGGCGTTCAGCACGCGCACGACCGGCGCGGGCAGTTCGGCGTGCGGCGAGGTGAGGAGTGCGCGCGCCATGAGCAGCTTGCCGAGCATTTCCGTGATGCTCAAATGCACCTGCCATTCCCAGCCCGTCGGCTTGCGGCGCACGAGCCGGACCAGTTCACTTTGAGTGGTGGTGACAAAGCGAAAATCGTCGAGTGTGAATTCGGGGTTGTCCTCGCGACTGATCTCCTCGTGCCAAAATTCCAAACCTGGTCCGCCAAAGCGAAAGCCGACGATGGTCAGATGTTTTCCGGGGGCCGGCAGGTAGGTGCGCGGCTTGCTCATGTCCATGAGCCAGACTTTTTTGCCGCGCTTCAGTTCGAACTTCGTGGATTTATATTCCAGCTCGCCCTCGCCGGACTGCACCCAAAACAGATGCGCGCCAGGCTTTTCAAAACGCTCGTGCCGGTCCACCTGCGTGACGCGACGCGAGCCAATGGAAAATAAATGCCAGAGCAGCCGCCGCGCGATCGGCGACGGGTCCACAAACAGTAGATTGTCGGTCGAGACATTGGCGTCGGGCATCGGCAGATGTTTAACAGATAAATCCATGTCATGTCCACTTCGCTGGCCAGAGATAGGAACCGGGCTTGATGGTCAGCAAAACTGTTTTATCGCCCTCCACCGCCAGCGTCGCCACGCCGGGAGCAAGTTCGCGGACAACTTCCAGCCGCGCCCAGCCCATGCGCCGCACGAGTTCCGCCGCCGTGGCGCCGCCTTCGGCAAATATTTTATCGATCCGCGTTTGCCGCAAGACCTGCTCGGCCACGCGCACGACGTGGCCGGACAGGCGGCCCGCCACATCCGCCGCGCGGACTTGCGGCAGGCCGACGCTTAAAATCACCCGCGATCCGCCCGCCAGCGAGTCATTTACGCGTGCTGCCACCGCTGCCACCGCCGCCGCTGAGAACGTCGCGCCCCACGCCAGTTCCTGCGGCAGCGAAAATACCGGCGTCTTCTTGCGCCGCTCGGCCGCGACAAATTTTCGCGCCGCCTGCGTGGATGTGCCGACGATGAAAAATTCTTTGCCAGCGGAAAAATTGGTTTCCTCCGCGCCGGTGGTTCGGCCCTGGTTTCCCGCCGCCAGCAGCGCGTTGAAAAATTCCGCGCCGCCGGCGGGCAGCATTTGCGCGTCGCAACTGCCGGTCCAACTCGCCAAATCCGCCGGTGATTCGGCATCTGCCACCAGAATGATGCCATCCGTGAGCGAACGGCCGCCATCCGCCACGCGCATCGAAAATGTTTCCGGCACCTTCACCAGTCGCAGCACCTGCGACGAGCGGCGCGGGAAATGCGGGTCCTGCGCGAATTCCGTCTTGTGCAACGGCCGTCCGCGCAGAAAGTATTCGCCGTTGCGGATGGTGCGGCCTAGCGATGGATTCGCCGGCAGCAACAGCGCGCGCTGCAATTTCAACTGCTTCATCACCGCCTCAACTTCCGCCGTGACCTGTCCACGCAGGACAGAATCTACTTTTTTGTAGATCCATTTCGCACCGGCCGCCCGGAGAAGTTTCGCTGCCATCGCAGCACGTTTAGCCGCTTCTTCCGGTTCACTCGCCCGCGAGTCCGTATCCATGCAGACCAAGTCCGCCACTCTGCTCGGCTTGCCGAGGCGGACGATTTCCGAGCGCAGACCGTGACGCCAGCCGATGGCGCCGAGTTCGGCAGCACCGGTCAAATCGTCTGCGATCACACCAATCATGTGTCAAAGCCTTTTGCTTTTCCGACTGCCAGATCCACCGCGACCTTGATCGCAGAAAACAGGCTCGTCGCCTCCGCCTTGCCCTGCCACGCAATATCGAATGCCGTGCCGTGATCCACGGATGTGCGGATGATGGGCAGACCGAGCGTGATGTTCACGCCGGTGTCAAACGCCAGCATCTTGAAGGGGATGTGGCCTTGATCGTGATAGAGCGTCACGATGGCGTCATATTTTTTTCGCTGGCCGGTGGTGAACACGGCATCGGGAACCAACGGCCCGGTGATATTTAATTTCTTTTTCCGCGCCAGCTTCACGGCGGGTTCGACAAATTTTTCCTCCTCATGCTGGCCGAACAAACCGTGCTCGCCTGCGTGCGGATTCAAGCCGCAGACACCGATGCGCGGCTCGCGTTGCAACATTAGCCGCATCGTCTGGGCCGTGAGTTCAATCACATTCAGCACCCGCTCGACGGAAAGTTTTTTCGGCACTTCGCAGTAGCCGATATGCGTCGTAGCCATGCTCACCGTCAGCTTGTCCGAGTAAAGCATCATGCAACTGCGCGGGGCGTTTGTGAGCGCAGTGAAAATCTCAGTGTGGCCGGGGAATTTTACACCGGATAAATTCAGCGACTCCTTGTGAATCGGCGCGGTGACCACGCCATCAATTTTCCCCGCCAGCGCCGCTGCAATCGCGTGCTCAATGTAAATGTAGCCCGCGCGCCCGCACGCGGCGGAGACTTTGCCGGGCTTGATTTTTTTGGCGTCAATCGCGCCGCAGTCCACGACGAGCGGCGCTTTGATTTGGCCGACGCGAGCGAAATCCGCTTGCCGCAAAACCGGCAAATCACCCAGAGACTTTTTTGAAACGCGTTCCAACACGCCCGCATCGCCAAACAAAACCGGCGTGCACATCTTGAGCACGGACGGCGCGCGCATCGCCCGCAAACAAATCTCCGGCCCGATGCCGGCGGGATCGCCCATCGTCAGGCCAAGAATGGGTTTCGCGTTCATGATTGGCCGTTCAGCAGGTGGAGTTGCGCCATCTCCGCGCGGATTTTTTCCACCTCGGTTTGGGCCAGCGAGTGTAGCGGCGGCAAAACCTCCGACGCGCACAGACCGCGACAATGCACCGCCGCTTTCAGCGCTGCGAGCGATTCGTTCAGCGTCCGGCCTTTTTGATACAGCCCGGCGACCGACATCATCCGCGCCTGCAATTTTTCCACTGCACTCCAGTCCGTATTTTTTGCGGCGGCGCAAATCTGGTGGCATACGTCCGGAATCAGATTGCCGACGCTGGGAACGATGCCGTCGGCACCCAGTTTCAAACCTTTTTCCATTAGCGCGCCCACGCCGATAAACACGGCGAAATCTTTTTTGCCGCCGAAGCGTTTCATCGTTTCTTCGAGCCGTGCCGGATTGTTTTCAGAATCCTTGAGGCCGACGAGCTTCGGATGCCCCAGCAAATTTTCCACCGCCGCCAGTGGCACGGAAATGCCGGTGGTCATGGGCATATTGTAGATGAGCAACGGCCCTTCAAGTTTATCCAACAGCGACTGATACCAGTCCTGCAACTGCTCCGCCGGAATTTTTTCCGCGATGGGTGGATGCGCCACCACGGCATCGGCGCCGGCGTGAAAAAATTCATTCGCCTCGGTCACGTCCGATTGGCGGAGGTCGCCCAGGCCGGCAAAAACTTTCGCGCGCTGATTCACTCGCGCAACGGTCTGCTGCACCAGCTGGCGACGGGCTTTGCGCGGCACAAACGCACCTTCGCCCGTTGTGCCAAGCACAAAGATGCCTTCGACTCCGCCGCTCAGCAGTGTGTCCACCAGACGATCCAACGCAGAAGTGTCCAGCGCACCAAGCGGCGTGAACGGCGTGACCATCGGCACCACTGCTCCGTGATATTTCAGACCATTTTTCATTTTCAAATTCAGTAAGCGGCTTCGTAAATCTGTGCCGCATCCGCCTCGGTGAGCGGGCGTAAATTATTTTTCAACAAACGTTGAACCGTCAGTGCGGACTTCGCCATTTCAGGAATAGCGGCGCGCGGAATGTTCAACGCGGAAAGGGTTTGCGGCACGCCGCAGTCGCGGGAAAGTTGCGATAAAAATTCCACGCCCCGTTCGGCGGTTTGGAGATCGGAACCCACGCGCGCCAAACCGAGCGCAACGGAAATCTCCGCGTGCCGTTCCGGCGCGGCCGAGAAATTGAAACGCAGCACATGCGGCAGCAGCAGCGCATTCGCCACGCCATGCGCGATGCGGAATTTTCCGCCCAGCGGATACGCCAGCGCATGAACGGCGGCGGTGTTCACTGGCCCGAGGCAAAGCCCGCCATAGACACTGCCGAGGGCGAGCGCGGCGCGGGCTTCGAGATTTTTTCCATCGCGCACGGCGGCGAGCAGGTTTTGGGAAATCAGCTTGATGCCTTGCAACGCATAGTTGTCCACGATGGGGTGCGCAAATTTGTTCGCGAATGCTTCGATGCAATGCGTCAGTGCGTCCAATCCTGTTGCAGCCGTCACGTCCGGCGGAACGCCCAGCGTGAGCAGCGGATCCACAAAAGCCGCGTCCGCGACCAGGTGCGGACTTACGACGCCTTTTTTCAATTCACACGCTTCATCCAGCAACACCGCGATGGGAGAAACCTCCGCACCCGTGCCCGACGTTGTCGGCAGACAAACCAGCGTGAGCTGGCGCGAAGTCAAAAGATTGATTCCAAAAACATCCTGGACCTTTTGCGAATTACCCGTTAGCGCGGCAATCAATTTCGCCACATCAATCACGCTTCCACCGCCGACGGCGAGAACGGAATCAACTTTCGCCTTTTGGGCGCCACGCAAAGCCGTCTCAAAAAAATTCAGCGTCGGCTCCGGCGGGATGAACCCAGCTTCAACCACTTCGAGGTCGGATTTTTGCAACGCCTCCACCAGCGGGGAAATTTGTGGGCGCACGGATTTGCTCGTGACGAGCAATACCCGTTTCGCGCCGCGTTGCGCGAGAAATTCGGCGGTTTGGGGCGCGCAGCCGTTGCCAAAAACAAGGCGGGCCGGTTGTTGGAGTGCGACGATGTTCATGCGCCGGCCTCCTTTGCCTGTGCCGTCATGGTTTTTTCCGCGCCTAACGTTTTCCGTTTTTCCAGCCAGCCCCAGAGTGTCATC
>CAIKKJ010000209.1 GCA_903827955.1 uncultured Verrucomicrobia subdivision 3 bacterium | reverse complement strand
CCGCCCGGTTTGAAATTTGTCGGCGGCGATGTCTGGATCACCGGCACGAACTCATTTCAAAATGCCGGTGCGATCACTAACCTCACGATTGAAGGCGCGACATTGCGCGGCACGAACACTGTCACCGGCACGCTCAATTTCTCCAGCGGGAGTATCCCGGAAAAACTTACCATCGCGACCAACGGCCAGTTTGTCATTAGCGGCACGGCGGGAAAGCTTCTCTACGGCCTCACGCTCATCAATCAGGGAACATTGCTCTGCGGGGGTAGCCTGCAAATAGGGAATGGCGGGGCGATCTTCAACAGCGGCCTGTGGCAAATCACTGGCGACTTCAGTGTCAACTATGGCGGCAATGCCCACATCACCTGGACGAACACCGGCATCATCCGCAAGACCGCTGGCAGCGGACTCGCCAATCAGTTCAGCCGGTTGGACGATAATTTTGTGAACCAGCCTGGCGGCCTTGTAGAATGTCTCGCTGGCCGCTTGATTCTAAATAGCGATACCAACAGCCAGTTTGGCGGCACGTTCAACGCAGTGGGTTTGATTGATCTCGCCGGCGGCACTTGGACGGACGCCGGCGGTATTGCGACCGGCGCGGGAACAAATCGCTTTTTTTCGGGCACGTTGAATTTACGGACGAACATTCCGCCCAGCTTGCAGCTCATTGGCGGAACTGTTTTTATCACCGGCACGAACACGTTTCAAAATGCGGGCAGCATCACCAATCTCACGCTCGATGGCGCGACGCTCGGCGGCACGAACACCGTAAGCGGCGGCACGCTCACGATGAATTCCGGCGCGCTCGCCGGCCAGTTGCTCGTGCAGCCGGACGGGCAGTTTGTGTTCGCCACGAGCGCGGCAAAATTTATTTCGCCGCTCACGCTTTTCAATCGCGGCACGGTCACGATGAATGGCAGCGGCGTTAGCAGCGGCAACACGACCATCGTCAATTCCGGCCTCTGGCAGATGCCCGGCGACTTTGGCCTCAGCTACGGAGGCGTCGGCACGATGGCCTTCACGAACAGCGGCACGTTTCAAAAAACTTCCGGCAGCGGCCTGGCAGATAATGCCGGTATGAAATTTGTGAATCAGCCCGGCGCGCTCGTGCAGGTGGATAGCGGCACGCTGCAACTGCCTGCGACCTCAACGCATTTTGCCGGCACACTGCGGCTCAACGGCGGCACGCTTAACGCGAATGGAAATTTTGCCGTCGCGGGCGGCACGCTGGATGGTGCAGGAACTTTTGGCGCGAATGTGTTTTCCGGTGGCACGGTTTCGCCCGGTAACGGCGGTGCGGGGCAGATGAATTTTTCCAGCGGACTGAATTTGAATTCCAACGTCACGCTCGTGATTGACGGAACCGGCCCGATTCCCGGCGTGAGTTACGATTCGTTGTCCGTGACCGGCGCGGTGGTGTTGGCGAACGCGAGCTTGCAAATCACCGCCATGCCCACGTTTCCGCCCGGCACGACCTACACGCTCATCAACAACGACGCAGCGGACGCGGTGAGTGGCACGTTTACCGGGCTGCCGGAAAACTCCCTGCTCACCGTCGGCGCGCAGCCATTTCGCATTCACTACGCGGGCGGCACGGGCAATGACGTGACGCTTGTCCGCGACGGCATCGTCACTGGCCCGACCCTCGCGATGCAAACTTACGCGACGAACTCCTGGACATTCATCGGCACGAACGCGATTCCGCTCAAAGCCTTCACCATCCGCGCTTCCACGAATCTCGTGACGTGGACGAACATCGGCGTGGTGACGAGCAGCGTGAGCGGCGCGTGGACTTTCGCCGACACCAACGCATGGCGCTACGCCCGGCGTTTTTACAACACGACGAATTGACCAACGGACAATTGGCAGAAAGTCTTATGTTCTGCTAAATTGAACGCCGTGCAACGACGCCAAATTATGAGAGCCATTTTTAGCCTGCTCGCTGCGTTTTCAATCTACACGGCGCGTGCGGACACTTGGTCGCACTGGGCGGATGTCATCCTTTCCAACCCGCAGTTTGGCGGCAGCGGCGCGAAGCTGGCGACCGACGGCACGAACATCTATTACTCCACCATCCTCGACGGCGTTTATCGTGCGACCCTCGCGGACGGAAATTTTTCCGCAATGCCGCTCACGGGCTTTCCGCTGTGGGACGCGAACACCATCACCAACGGTCTCGCCGTCACCGCCATCGCCGCCACACCGCAAGGCACGGTGATCATCGCGGGCAGCCCGGTGGTGGTCACGACCAACGGGATAATTTTCAATTCCACCAACAATCCCCCGAACACGCTGCCCGTTTTTTACTGGTGGGACGAGACGAACCAGCTCTGGCACGCGTCTGGTATCACGGGCAAAAGTTATCCTTACACCTACAGCTCGGGGAATTTTTCCATCGCGCCCGATGGCTCGCTCTGGACGTGCTCCGGGTTTTATCCCTACGCCTACCGCAGCACGGATGGCGGAAAAAATTTCACCGCTTTCGACATCAACGCGCGGGTGCCGACGAATTACATACCCCTGCCACTCGGCAGCTTCAGCACGTTTGGCGAAATTTTTTCTATCTGCGCTGGCTGGAATAACGAGGTCGTCATCGGCACGGAGACCGGCGGATTTCTGCACACGACCAACAACGGCGTGACGTGGCGCAGCCTGGATCCGAATTACACCAACACCAATTCCGTGAACCCGCTCGGGCGCATCGGCGATGGCCGGGTTGCAGGCGTGGACCACTACGGAAATTTTTTATTCGGAAATTTTTTGCCCATCGCCAGTCCGGCGCAAAATCTTTGGGGCGGCATCAAGCTCATCGGCTGGAACCCGCGCGACGGCTCCGTCTTCAGCGCCACCAACGGCCTCCCCGCTGGCTACGGCGCGTCGTTCGTGCTCACGCGGTCGTCAGGCGTAACCTACACGTTCATGAATCAGGGCAGCAACAATCTCGGCGGCGTGTATCGTGCGCGGGACGGAAAGAACTGGACGCAGTTTAACGACGGCCTGCCGGTTGTTTCGCCCAATGTGGGCAGCGCACTTGCGGCGGGCAACTGCCTCACCGTCGTGAGCAACACCTTTTACCTCGGCTTCGGCACGGGCATTTACGCTTTTGACAGCACGCCGCCAGCCGTCACCAACCGCCCGCCCGTGGCACTGCCGCAAAGCGTGAACCTCTGGCGTAATTCGCCGACGAATTTTTCCCTCACCGGTTCCGATGCTGATGGCAACGCGCTCAACTACACCATCACGCAATTGCCGACGAATGGAGTATTGACCGGAACGCCGCCGGATTTGATTTACTCACCGAACACCAATTTCATCGGCATAGACAGACTTTACTTCACCGTAGATGACGGCATGGCCACGTCCGCGCCCGTGCCAGTCAATTTCGCCGTTAACGCAACGACGAATCCGCCGCCAGTGATATCGCTCCAGTCATCGGCCACCCAAGGCTGGGTGCTATCGCCGGGCGCGGTTACTGTGAGCGTCTCGCTGGTGGCATCCAATAATTTTAATTTTCTGATTTTTTTCAACGGCGCAAACCCGCCCGTTTTTATCAACAGTCCGCCCTTGCGTTACACTTTTACAAATCTTCCGCCGGGAGATTATCTGTTTGAAGTCCAAGCGGTGAACCGCGCGGAAGGCCGCGCTTGGGCCGCGCCGGTCAGGGTTAGCGTGCTGCCGGTCGCGCCGCGTGCCAGCATCAAGCAAGTGGATTCGGGAACTGTCGCCGTGACGTGGCCGCTCGATCTCGACGGATTTTTCATCGAGTCTGCGCCGGACGCAACTGGCCCGTGGACGCTCTCCCCATATCCGCCGTTGTATTTCACCAACGGCCAGACGGCGACGATTCCACTGGCCGACCAGCAGTTCTTCCGGCTGATGCGGCCGCATTAAATACGCCGACCGGCGTATGGCATGACTTTCAGCGCGGAGTTAAGGTCGCTACATGAAAATTCAACATGCCGGTCTGCGGAAGTTTTTTTTGGCGTTTCTGTTTGCGATATCCACGCAGTTGACACCGGCGCTGACACTCACCAATCCCATCGTCTTCGTCACGCAGCCGCCGATTCCGCGGGAAAACAACGGCGTCGTGTCCAACTCGTTTCTCTCCATCGTAACGCTCTTCGGCAACCAGCAAGCCGACACCGCCCACGCGGCGCGCGGCGGCGATCTTTGGCTAATGACCACGAACACGAGCCTCGTCAATCTCACGCGGGCGGCGGGCCTGGGCACGAACGGCGTCCAGCATGGCGTGGGCATTGATGTCCGTGATCCGGCGATTCATTGGCTCGGCAAAAAAGTTTTGTTCAGCATGGTGGTCGGCGCGCCCACCAACGCGACGGATGCGCGAAATTTTTACTGGCAGCTTTACGAACTCACGAATCTCGACGCCGTCATCACCAGCACCAACACGCCGCCAGTCATCGTGAAAGTGCCGAACCAGCCCACGAACTGCAACAACGTCACGCCCTGCTATGCGACCGATGGCCGCATCATTTTCATGAGCGACATGGCTTACAACGGTTTCGCCGCGCTCGATGAATACAAAGGCCAGCCGACGGTCACCGGCACTTACAGCCTCGACCCGGCGACGGGCGATTTGAAACTGCTGGAGCATCTGCCGAGTGGCGCGTTCAATCCGTTTATTGACAGCGCGGGTCGGCTGATCGTCACGCGCTGGGATCATCTCTCGCAAGACCCGCTCGCCGCCGACGACCGGCTGGGCCGCACCAACAACGGCGTCCGCAGCGACAACGGTTCATTCAATTATTTTTTCGAGACGACGAATTCGCCATTTCAATCCACGAACATCGCCGAGTCGTTTCCCGAGCCGCGCAATTTCGACACGAACGCCACCGCCACGCTGGGCGTGAACGGCATGACCTTCAATTTCTTTTTTCCGTGGGCTTTAGATCAGGACGGTGGGAACGAGGAATTTCTCAATCACGTCGGCCGCCACGAAATGCAGACGGGCGGAATGTTGCAGTCATTCACCGGCGACACGAACTTGGTTTCCTACACCAACCTCGCGTCGCGCATCGCGTCCGGCGTCAACGCGGCGAACACCAATTCCTTGGCGGCATTTTTTCAAATCGTGGAAGACCCGCGAACGAACGGACTCTACTGGGGCGTGCAGGCCAACGACATCTCGCCCATCGGCGGTTCGCACACGAGCGGACAAATTCTCACGCTCACTGGCGGGACGAGCGTGAATCCTACGAACATGATCGTGAACAACATCACCGTCCCCGTTCCGGCCGGGCAATTTGTCAGTTCGCTGGGCGTCTATCGCAACCCGCTGCCGATGTCAGACGGCAGGCTCATCGCCGTATTCTCGCCAGTAAATACGGCACTCAATAGCGGCGCGGATACGAATACCGGCACGGCCTCACTACCGGTCTCGCAATACAAATTTCGCCTGATGACGCTGACGAACGCGAATCCGTTCTGGACAACGAACCAATTCCTCACCGGCGGCGGCATCCAAAACACGTCGATCTTCTGGAGCGGGACGATTCTGGTGACGAACATCTCGACGCTCTGGGAATTGCAACCCGTGGAGGTGCGCGCGAAAAATATTCCCACGCCCATGAGCAGCGGCGTGGCCGCCATTGAGCAAAAGGTTTTCGCCGAGGAGGGGGTGGATTTGCCGACGTTCCAAGCCGACCTCGCGCAGCGCAACCTTGCGCTCTGCATCAGCCGCAACGTCACCGCGCGTGACGCGGCGGATAAACAACAGCCTTATAATCTGCGCGTGCCGGGTGGATCGAATTCCATCGCCAACAGCGGCAAAGTTTATGACATCACGCACCTGACCTTTTTGCAGGCGGATTATTTGCGTGGCTACACCAACGGCTGGAATGGCCAGCAACAGCCCGGCCGCCGCATCCTGGCTGTGCCGATGCATGCAACGACGAATGTGAATCTGGCCAGCAGCAAAGCCAACGCCCCCGCTGGCGGTTCGGAAATTTTCAGCGACGGCTCGCAAGCAACCTTCATCCCCGCCAATCGCGCCGTGACGTGGCATCTCACCGGCACGAACAACAACGACAGCGTGGTGAAAGAGCGTTACTGGATTTCCTTCCGCCCCGGCGAAGTGCGGACGTGCGCGAACTGCCACGGCATCAACGCCGTGGATCAGATGGGACGCACCTCGCCCACAAACGCGCCGCTCGCGCTGCGCCAACTGTTGCGCTTCTGGAAAACGAATTCCGCGAACGCCTACTCGCTCACCGTCAGCAACGGCAGCGGTGGCGGAAATTTTGGCGCAGGATCAATCGTGACCCTCACCGCAAGCAACGCACCAAGCGGGAAATTTTTTGCGGGCTGGAGCGGAGCCGGCGTGAGCAATGCCACATTGCCGACCACCACATTCATCATGCCGACGAACAATACCAGCGTGACGGCGGGGTTCGCGAACGTGTCGCCGCCGGTGATTGGGAATTTCCAATTCGCGTTTGGCGCGGGCAGCCTCACGCTCTCCGCCACCGCGCAAGCCAGCCAGCCGTGGATTTTGCAAAGCTCGGCAGACTTGAAGGTGTGGCTGGATTTAAATACAAATTATGCCAACGGCGGCGGCCTGGTTCAATTCACGAACAACGTCAATGGCAGCACGCAAAAATTCTTCCGCATCCGTTCTCCGTGAAGACTGGCTTGAAGCCATCATCAAAGACCGGCGGCGGGAGTCCGTTCGTAAGTTTGCGGCGGGCGTTTCAAAATTGCAGGCGTTCATGGCGTGGGTGAAGTGGAGCGGCGGCCTGTCTTCGGAGAAAATCTTTACGAAACGTGCGCCGCTTGCGCTTTTTTCGTTTCAACCTATTTTGTCCGCGCTATGGATAAATCAATTTCTGTCCCGCACCTGTTTCAACCACTTACCATCCGTTCGGTCACGTTGCGCAACCGCATCGGCGTTTCGCCGATGTGCCAGTATTCGGCCGCGGACGGTTTTGCAAATGACTGGCATTACATCCATCTTGGTTCGCACGCGGTCGGCGGAGCGAGCATCGTGATCGTCGAGGCCACGGGCGTCGCGCCCGAAGGCCGCATCACGCCGGGCTGCCTTGGCCTGTGGAGCGACAAGCACATCGAACCGCTCGCGCGCATCGCAAAGTTGGTGAAGGACAACGGGGCGGTGGCGGGCATCCAGATCGCACACGCCGGGCGCAAGGCCTCAGCGGATTTGCCATGGCATGGCGGCGCACATTTGTCCGAAGCGCACGGCGGCTGGGAAACGATTGCGCCAAGTCCGATTCCCTTTGGCGGCGAGCTGACAAAAATTCCGCGCGCGATGACCGAAACCGACATTCTGCGCGTGCAAAATGATTTTGTGGCGACGGCCAAACGCGCTTTGGCGGCAGGGTTTAATTTTTTGGAGCTACACGCGGCGCATGGCTACCTGTTTAATTCATTTCTCTCGCCGCTGACCAACCTGCGCACGGATGAATACGGCGGCAGCTTTGAGAACCGTATCCGCCTGTTGCTCGAGACGACGCGCGCGGTGCGAAAAGTCTGGCCGGAAAATCTGCCGCTCGCGGTGCGCATCTCGGCGATTGATTGGATGCCCGGCGGCTGGCAGATCGAGGACAGCATCGCGCTGGCAAAATTGCTCAAGGCCGAGGGCGTTGACCTGATGGATTGCAGTTCCGGCGGACTTGTGCCGGAGGCAAAGATAAAAGTTGAGCCGGGTTATCAAGTGCCGTTCGCGGAAAAAGTTCGCCACGGCGCGAATATTGCGACGGCAGCGGTGGGCTTCATCACCATTGCAAAACAAGCGGATGACATCGTGCGCGCAGGCCAGGCTGACGTGGTGTTGCTCGCGCGGCAGATGCTGGCAGATCCGTATTGGCCGGCTCACGCGGCAAAAATGATTGGCTACAAACTGCCGCCGCCAAATCAATACGCGCGGGCTTGGTAAACGGAGATTTGGATCATTGCCCGTTTTCCACGTGGTTTCGCTAGCTCACAAAAATTTCCCGTCGGCGTGCTCGGGCGCAAACATTCGGTTCGCACGCGAGGACGCCGACGGGAATGAGCAGCATTCCGTCGTTTGTGTTTTCATGCGGCGAGGGTGACGAGCTCACGGCTCTCGGCATAAATCCGCGCCTGCCGGCGGGCCTGACGCACTGCAGCTTCAACTTTTTCCTCAAACAGCGCCGGGAACACCAGCAGCGGAAACAACGTGTTCCACGCCAAGGCGGTGGCATCGTTGGCCGCCCGCCGCACGGGGGCATTCAGGTCTGGCGAGCCGGTGCGGGCAAGCTGGCGCGCGACCAGCTCCAGCTTGAGCCGTTCGAACTCAGTTTCATAGGTGGCGCGAAACGGTGCCGCCGATGCCGGCCGCAGTTCGAAGCGCGTTTCGGGCGCAAATTTGGCCCGGAGTCTGTTTTCTTTCAGTTTCATGTCTGTCCTTTCATGTTTGGTTAAAAAGCAAAAAACCCGCGACTGCCTGGGGCAATCGCGGGTTTTAGAAAATTTCTTTATATCAGAATCTCACTCCCACGACGCCCAATGGACGGGAATAGCGCTGGCAAATGGCCATCCAGCCACTAACCGGCGTGTGCGTCTGCATTGATTTAGCGAACGTATTTTTCATTTCTACGATGTACAGGGAACATCATTTTACGCGGTTTGTCAAAGGGATTTTAAACCGGTGAAAAATGCGTTGTCGGATTCGGTCGCGGTGCTACATTGAAATCAAATCCAATCCAACATGAGCGAACCCAGCAAACCTCTCAAGATGGTGACGTGCCCCGGCTGCGACGCGAAGACGTTCATCCCCGGCGACCTGCCGCCGCTCGCTTCCGAGCCGTGCAAAAAATGCGGCCACTCTATCATGATGCCGATGCTGCTCCGGCAGTTCGACCTGCGCAGCAAGATTGCCTCCGGCGGCATGGGCGTGGTTTATCGTGCGTGGGACACGACCCTCGAACGGCTCGTCGCCGTGAAGCTGATGAAAAAGGAATTGCTCGACGACCCGAAGATGCTGGAAAGTTTTTACCTCGAAGCCCGCGCCTGCGCCAAGCTGAACCATACGAACATCATTCACATCTACACATTCGATGAATGGGAGGGCGAACGTTACCTTGTGATGGAAATCGCGGACAATGGCAGCCTGGATGCGCGCATCGAAAAACTGCACCGCGTGGATGAACTGCGCGTGCTCGATGTGGGAATCAAAATTGCCTCCGCGCTGGACATGGCCTTGAAGCACGACCTGCTCCATTGCGACATCAAGCCGGGAAACATTTTATTCAACGCCGACCACGAGCCGAAGTTGGTGGATTTCGGACTGGCCCGCAAGACGGATGCGGAACAGGAATCCGCCGAGTTCACGCGTGGCACGCCGTATTATGTCGCGCCGGAAAAAATCAAGCGCGAGCCGGAAACATTCCTGTCCGACATGTATAGCCTCGGGGCAACGCTGTATCACGCCATCACCGGCTATGTGCCGTTCGACGCACCGACACCAGATGAAGTAGTGCAAGCGCATGTTTACACCCCGCTGCGTCCGCCGATCGAAGTGATTCCGGAAATTTCGCAGGCCACCAGTGACGCGCTCTGCCGTTCGCTTGCCAAAAATCCCGGCGACCGGTTTTTGAACTATAACGAATTCAGCCTGGCTCTTGAAGTTTCACGCAGCCAGCTCCTGTTCAATCAATCCCAGCAGCCAGAAGAGCAGCAGCAGCCCAAGCGCATGACCAGCTGGTGGCGCAAAAAATAAAACCGGCGGACGTTGCCGTCCGCCGGTTCGCGCTAAATTTTTTATTACTTGGCCGGTTCGGCGGCCTTTTTCTTTTCCTTCTTCAGTTCCTTGGGGTCTTTTTCACCCACGCGAATGGTGGTGGCGTTGAGCTTGCCAGCCTCATCTTTTTTGTAGGCGCCACCCACCAGATCGCCCACGGCGATATCGGACAACGTGCCAGGCTTGTTATCTTTCGTGATTTTGGATTCGGAAGTCACGTTGATGGTCTGCGCGCCGACGGTGAGCGTCATGGCGGCGGTGTCTACGGCGGAAACCTTGCCGTGGAACGGCGCACGGTTTTTCTTGGCCGCGAGCGCGGGTGCGGCGGCGGACGCCGGGACATCGGTTTTCGGTTTGTCCTCGGCGCGGCTGATCGTGGGAACGGCCACCAGCGCGGAAGTCACGAGGCTGAACAATATGGTTTTAACAGTTTGCGTTTTCATGTTGTTGGAGGGGATACAGCGATTTGACCGCGGCGGCGGAAAAACGTTTCAAAAATTACCACGCGCCTTCAGTCAGCAATTCGGTGACATTGCGGGCAAGGTCTTGCGCGAGCAACGGCAGCGCCTGACGTTCCGCGCTAGCCAGATCCGCGCCGATGTGGACAAGCGTATGACCTTTAACATCGCGATCCAAAAGTGATTTGCCCGAAACGCGTTCGCGAGCGGTGACATGGACGGTCAGTTCGATGCGGTAGTTTTCTGGCGTCACCGCGTCGGTGTCCGCGTAGCCGAGGCCGACGCGGTGGTATTGGCGGACGACGCCGGTGAGCACCACGTCGCTGTCGCCGTGTGTGGCCAGATGATACGAACCGTCGGTCTGCAAACGTTCGCGCAACGCCTGCGTCAACGCCTCGCCGAGGCGTGGCTGGAGCGTCTGATTGTTGAATGGCAGCACTTCCACAGACTTGTCCCCAGACTTGTCCATCACCGGGCCGAGATGATAGCTCGCGCAACCGGTGAGCGCAGCGGCGAGAACGGCGGGAAGAAAATATTTCAGCGCGCGCATGTCATTATTTTTCCGGGGTGGCCGACAAACGCGGTTTCAAAACTTCGATCCGCTGGCGCGCCTGCAGGGCGAGCGGCGAATTAGCGTCGAGTTGCAACACGGTGTTGTAATACACCACCGCGCCCGCCCACTTGCGGTTGGACTCATAATATTTTGCGATCGCAAAATTACCGCGCACCTGCTCGGCCTTGAGCTTGACGATGGCCTTCTGCGCATCGGCCACGCGTTTTTCATCGGGATAAAACGTGATGAAGTCGGTGTAGGCGGCGATGGCTTTGGCCGCCGCGCTCTGGTCGTATTCGGCAGTGTCGGCCTGCTTCTGCCACGCGACCCCAGCACGATACAACGCGTCCGCAGCAATGTCCGCCTGATCATGGTAACGGTCGGCGGCGAGTTCGTAGGCCTTAACTGCATCGGCATAATTTTTTTGTTTCTCGCGCGCCGCGCCGATGCGCAACTGCGCGTGGGGAGCGACGGCGCTGAACGGGCCGTTGCCGACGATTTTTTCGTAAAGCTTGGCCGTCTCATCCATCGAGGGATAAATCGGGATGATGCCCCAGAGGCGGAACCATTCGCCGTTCAGGAATCGGCCGGAGATCTCGTATTGACGCACGAGGACTTCATTGTATTCGCCGCTCTTGGGATATTTTTCAATGATGTTCTGGAAGGCGTTGAACGCCGCTTCGTCGCGGCCTTTCACTTCGAGACAGCGGCCTACGAGATACTCGGCACGCGGCGCGTAATCCGACAGGGGCCACACGCGCAAAACCCGGTGTGCCGCATGGAGCGTGGTGGAATAATCCTTCGCCTTGAAAGCATCCTCCGCGACTTGCAGCTGTTCCTTGGCGCGGGTGCGCTGCCACTTGCCATTCTCGCCATAGGATTCGTAATACCAGCCCTCGCCGGGGATGTAGGTCAGCGGGGCGGGGGAACGAAACGGCGTCAACGCCAGCAGCGTGACGACCAAAATCCAGAATGCCAGACGGCTTGCCATATGTTCAAACGTTATCGGCCTGTTACCACCAAGTCAAAATCATTCAGCCCCGGAAAACAATGAGCACACCGTAGTCGGTCATAATCTTCTGCGTGCCGACATCGAACTGCTCATAGTTGATCGTGTGGATGCCGATGAGGTTGGTCTCGGTTACCTGATTCAAAAATTCCGTGACGCGCTCATCAAAATGGTCGTGCCCGGACTCCACGCACTGCGCGCGACGGATGGTGTGAATGCGCAGCCGTTTGCCCGCGCCCTTCTGCACGATTTCCAACGGCGGCTTGGGCTTGTCAATCAGCACCTCGCCCGGCTTGTCACGCACCGGCACTTTCAAATGCCGCTCCACCTTGGCGGCGGCGGAAGACGTGATGGAGCTGGCGGTGACGGGCGCTGGTGGCGTGACGGGCGGCAACGGCCCGGTGGTCACCTTGTTGCCGGCGGGAATGGTGATGGATTCACTGCAGGCCGGGCAGTCAATTTGTGAGCCGGCGCCGGATTGATCCACGGCCAGTTCCTGTTCGCAGTTCGGGCAGTTGAAGACGATGTCCATAATGGGCGGGGTTGATTTTGGACGAGCCTAGTTCCAACTCCCCGCGCAAACCAGAAAATAATTCACCCGGCTGAAAAAGGGAAATTCAGATGAACCCGTTCAAAATGCCCTTCAACATACTGGGGTGCGGCTCCGGCTTGATGTGCCGCAGCGGCGCTTCGGCGGGCGGCAACGGCAAAATTTCCGCCGCCTGCACCACCATCATCGGCGCGGCAGGGATAATGCCGGACGGACGTTGCGCGCGACCGTGCGATACGTCAAGCCACTGGCGCATGGTCGGTTTGTTGATGCTGTAGGCCATCGCCGTTTCCTCGGTGATGAGGCTGGCGGCGCAAGCCTTCAGCAAAGATTGTTCAAAACTGTGCCAACCCTGCGTGCTGCCGGCCTCGATGATTTCGTGCAGGCGACGGTTTTCACTTTCGCCCAGCTCGATGGCCTCGCGCGTGCGGAGGCTGCTGCCCATCAATTCCGTCACCAGCAGGCGGCCACCGGATTTTTTCGGCACGAGCCGCTGGCCGACCACAAAACGCAAACTGCCCGCGAGCCGTTCGCGCACCAGCTGTTCCTCGTTCTTGCCGAAAAATCCGAGGATGCGATGAATCGTCTGATCCACGCTGTTCGTATGCAGCGTGGCGAACACCAGATGCCCGGTTTCACCGGCGGTGAGCGCAATCTCCATCGTCTCGCGGTCGCGGATTTCGCCAACCAAGATGACTTTCGGCGCCTGTCGCAACGCGGAGCGCAGGCCGTCGGGAAAATTAAAAAAATCACGGCCCAGTTCGCGCTGGCTGAAGGTGGATTTCAACTGCGGATGCAAAAATTCAATCGGGTCTTCCAGCGTTACGACGTGGACTTTGCTGGTGGCGTTGATTTCATTCAGCAGTGCTGCGAGCGTGGTGGTCTTGCCGTTGCCCGTGCCGCCGGTGATGAAGACCAGCCCGTGCTTTTCTTGGATGATGCTTTTGAACGCGGGCGGCAGTCCGAGCGACTCCAGCGTGGGAATTGTTGAGGACAGGCGGCGCATGACCATCGCGTAGCTGCCGCGCTGCTTGTAAATGTTCACGCGGAAGCGACACGTCTCAACCAGCGCGTAACTACAATCGCACGCCCCGGTGCGGCTCAAATCTTCCTGCAACTTTGAATTGCCGTTGATGATGATGCGCGCAAAGCCCTCGATGCGCGGACCGTTCAGGATCGGCTCACCCACTTCGGGCGTCTCGAGCGAACCATGGATTTCCACCTGCGGCAGTTTGCCGGGCACAAACAGCAGATCGGAGATGTCGGCATGGCTGTCCACCATCGCCTGCAACAGCCGATTAAATTCCTGTATCAGCATTGTGGTTTCCATAATTCAGGATCCTTTCATGCTTTTTTTCGGAACAGTTCTTGCGGTTGCGCCACGTTCAAGGCCGACAGGTCAAAGCCGCCGCCCGGAGTCCGCTCGTCGGCCGCGATGAGCTGTCGCGCGATGATGCTCGTGCAGTTGCCACTGTAATATTTCACCAGCCCCGCGCCGGATTGGGACTTGAACAGCACGATGAGCAGGCAGTGCGTATCAATTTCCGAAACGAACACGCTGAAGCGCTCGCCCTGCTGAAACGTGCTGCTGAAATTTTTTTCGCCGACCAGCCCCGCAATCGTCTGGCTCGCCATGAACGCCCCGGACGCCAGCGCGCCAAGCGTGGTGAAATCCACGTCGTTCGCCTCGCCCTGATGCGTGATGACGAAGCCGCCCTTGTCCACCACCAGCGCAGCGGTGGCGGAAGCCTGGCCGAGAAATTCCCGCAGCGCGGCGTCCAGCACGCGCATGTCGTCCTCGATGAGTTGGGGAAGCGTGGCCATGATGATCAGGCGTATTGGGGAACTGCTTGGTTGATATATTTCTGGAGCAAGAGGCGCGTGATCATGTTCAGGCTCTCGAACACGCCTTCGCATTTGTGCGCCGTGGCCTCGAACGCCGGCACCTGCACCTCGCGGTTGTTCAGCAGGTAATCCATGTATTGCACCGGCGCGGCGTTCGGCAGATCACGTTTGTTGTATTGCAAAACATAGGGAATCTCCGCGAGGTTCAATTTCTGTGAGGACAAATTGTCGAGCAAGTTCTGAAAACTCTCGATGTTCTCCGGCATCTTTTCATATTGCGAATCCGCGACGAACACGATGCCGTCCACGCCGCGCAAAACCAGTTGCCGCGTGGTATTGTAAATCACCTGACCGGGCACGGTGTAGAGCTGAAATTTCGTTTTGAACCCGCGAATCGTCATCGCCTCAATCGGCAGAAAATCGAAAAATAACGTGCGGTCTGAACTCGTCGCGAGTGAAACGAGTTTGCCTTTGTTCCCGGCGTTCGTCTGCACATGGTCGTGAACTTGCACGAGATTCGTCGTCTTGCCGCCCATTGCCGGGCCGTAATAGACAATCTTGACCTGTAATTCCTTGGTGGCTTGATTGATGATGGCCATAAAATTAAAGCTGTTTTTTATTAAATCTGTTTTTTGCGATCCAGTTCCGCCGCGAGGCCCGCCAGCTGCGCTTTGGGCAGCACTTCACTTGCGCGGCCGAACGCCGCGAAATAAACCGAGTTCACCCGGAATATTTTCCACGGCACGTTGCCCACCGTGAAGCTCACGTTATTCAGCGTGCCCATCCGCAGCTCGCGCGTGCTCTGGTTGACGCGTTCGAAAATCTGCGGCAAAAACGCGGCCACCGTGTCAGCGTTCAACGTCTCCGGCACTTGGCTCGCCACGCGCAAACCGTCCGCCAGCGCCACCACCGCCCCGGCCACGCCAGGCAAAACCATCGCCCGCGTCACCACTTCCTGTGGATGCGAATGGCGGCTGATGAAATCCGTTTGCGCGGCGGGCGCCACCATGCGCAAGCTAGGTGCGGTTTCCTGATCGGCGGCGGTGAAGAAATTGGTGTCCGCCGGTGTTTGCGCGGCCGGAGCGGGGGCGGGCGGCACCACCGGCTCGGCATTTCCATTCGGGAAACCAAAAAATAAATTTGGAATTTCTTCCGTCACCACGAGGCGCTTCTGTGCGCCACCATTTTTCTGCGCGGCGAAAAACGCCGGCGCAATCACCTTCAGCGGCAAATCCAAAGACAACGCATCGTGCGGCGACGCCGGCGAGCTCGGTTTTGCAAGCGTGCGAATTTCTTTCCACGTCATCGTCACGCGCCCGCGCTTAAGTCCGGCGTCCACAAAACTGGCGGACAGCGGGACGTTGGAAAAGCCGCCGCGTTGGACTTCATTTTTCAATTCCGCCGGCCAATTTTCGGCGAGTTCATCCAGCGCGACAAAAAGCACGGACTGCGCAGGCTCCGGCCGCGGCGCGGAGGAAGTCGCCGGCGTCTGGGAAGCGGGCGCAGTCGTAAATTTGAACGGCGGCAAAGGCGCGTGGCCGTTGCCATTTCCATTCGCCGCCGGTTTCGGTGCATTAAATGGAATTGGCGCAGTCGGCGGCGCGGTCTGGCGCGGCGTGAAAGTGAAAACTTCCGTGTCGCCTGACTGCGCCAGTGTGGTCGCGCGCGGCGGAACCGGAACAGGCGAAGGCCGGGGAATCATCGGCGGCGGCGTGAACGGAATTGGATTTTTTTGTTGGCGCAGTTCCGTCACGGCGGGCGACGCCTCGACAGCCTTGAGCGGTTGCGTGGTAAACGTGACGCCGCGACCACGACCATCGAATGGGCCGGCGATTTCTTCACCCACGTCCATTTTCTGCACGGGCCGGCGCGAGAGCAGCGCGGGATTCAGGCGGGTTAATATTTCCTGCAGCGGCAGGGCAATCTGGCGGTTGTCGTGTTCGCCGCCGGAATTGGCGAACAATCCGGGCGTGAGCCGGCGAAGTTCGCCAAAGGAAATTTTCACGGAACCGAACGCAAGCTGTTGCACGATGGTTTCCACGCGGACAGAAATCATCTGCTCCGGCTGCGGCGCAGACATGAGCTTGGCTTTCAAATCCATCGGCAGGTGGGCGAGGACAGCCGCAAGGGGAATAGCAATTTCCGTGGCGTTGACCGGCGCAGGCGCGGCGGCGCGGCGCTGAAATTCCGTGGGCGTCTCCGGTGCGGGCGCGGGCGGCGGGACGGACGCAACCACGGGACGCGCCGAGTCGGCGGGTTCGCCCACATGCCGCAGCAGGCCCCGGAGAAAGCCTGCGAATTTCAATTTCATTGTGCTGGCCATGACTTTTTTGTTTGTCGCCACCATGGCGACGGCACATTTTTAGCATTAAGCCTGCCAGCCTGCGAAATCGGGCAAAGCACGGCAAAAATTGTCCCGCACTTGGACTGACCGGCAGAAAATTGTCCTATTTGCGGCAGAAAACTGCGGAACGGACGGACATGAGGCTGGCGCTGAAAAATTAAAAAACATTTTAGCACTTGAATTTACGCACCGGCGCGGTTAGCGGTAAGCCGGATTTGAAATGAAACTGGAATGGAAAAGCGGAACAAAATTTTAATCCTCGACGACGACAACGACTGGTTGCTGCTCTGCCGCGACCTGTTCGGCGCGCTGCCGAGCCAGCCGGAAGTTTTCACCGCCAACGCCGCCCGCCGCGCCCTCGCCATCATCGAGTCCGAAAAAATCCGACTGCTGGTCTGTGATTTAAAAATGCCCCGCATTGACGGCCTGCAGATGCTCGCCATCGTGCGCCGCCGTTTCCCCGAACTCCGCACCATCGTCTTGAGCGCGCTGGAAGACGAGGATTACCGTTCCCGCGCCTACGCGCTCGGCGTGGATCTGTTTTGGCTCAAGACCGAGATGCAGCGGAACTCAAAATTTTTCAACGAATGTCTGGAGTCTTTGTTGAGTTCGCGCGATCGCGAAGGCGACACCGGCTTTCGCGGTATCCAGAGCAAGAGCCTCATGGACATCATCCAGATGGAATGTCTTTCGCGGAGTTCCACCGTGCTGCGCATCACGCGCGGGCCGCTGGTGGCGAAGTTGTGGATTCAAGATGGTGAACTGATTGACGCCGAGGTGGACGGCGCGCGCGGCGAAGTGGCGTTCCAACGGTTGCTCGCGTGGAAATCCGGTTCGTTTGAAAATCTGCCCGCCGAGCCGAAGCATGAGCGCACGATTCAAAAATCCGTTAACGCCCTGCTCCTCGAATCCGCGCAGGCGCTCGACGAAGGCACGCAAGCCACCGAGCCAGATTCCGTGGAAAGCCTGGCGCACCGCAAAACGATCTGGAAATTGTCACAGCTCACGCGCGAAGGCGCGGATTTTATTTTGTCTGTGCCGCCGGAAGGCCAAGGCGAACCCGAGGCCATCGGCACGCAGAACATCGCGGCCACCGCGCACTGGACGCGCCGCGCGGATGCAATTGCGCGCCGGCTTGGTGAAAAACTCGAGGCCGGCCCGCTCCTGCATGTCAGCGGGCAAAATCTGGACCGTCAGGTCGTCATGATTGCCCAGGGCGACAAAACTTTTCTTGCCGGCTGGCCGGCAGACGCCGCTGGCAACCTGCCGGAAAAAAGCCGTAAACTTATTGCCTCATGGGATTCCTGAAAAAATTATTTGGCGGAACCGCCGCCGTGCAGCAGCTACCCACCGGCACCATCACGGTGGATCGCAACGGGCACATCGTGGCCTCGACCGTCTCGACGGGCTTTCCCAAAAATTTGCTTCAGACCATCGGGCATGACGTGCTGGAACTGTTGCGCGAAGCCCGCGCGGCGCAAATGCCGCTGGCGGAAGTCAGCCTGCATTTCGGCAGCCTCCGCATCACCGCCCGCGAATTGCGCGGCGGCGCGATCATTTTCCTGTTCCCGCAAACCGCGTTGTTGCCGACGCCGCAATCGCTCAACTCCTCACGCCCATGAACCCGAAAGACATCAACCAGCTCGTCACGCAAATCGAGACCCACATCGAATGCTGGAAGCAGTTCAACCAGTTCATCGCCTCGGCGCGCGCGAAAAAATTCGGCCCGGCGGACGACAACCATTTTCTGGAAATCAAAAGCATCATCGTCCAGGAACTGGAATTGATTTATGCGAGCATCGAAGTCCAGTCACCCACGCGCGAGGAAATCCATCACCTCATCACCAACGCGCCATCGTTGCGTTTTTTGAGCGAGATGAGCGAGGGCGGCTTGCGTGGGCTGGAGACCCAGTGGCACAAGATTTACATCGGCTGGCATTCCATCCTTGGCCAGCTCAAGGTCAAGCAGCGCGCCGTGGAACAAAAAACTTTTTGGGGCGGTAAAAAATAATTTTCCGTCAGGCGAGCTTCAAATTTTTCAAGACCTCCACCGTGGAGTGCGCCTTGTTGAGTGTGTAGAAATGCAGGCCCGGCGCGCCGGCGCGCAATAACACTTCGCATTGTTGTGTGGCGTATTCGATGCCGAATTTTACTGCGGCTTCGTCGTCATTCGCCACTTGATCCAACTTTGCTTTGAGCGCGGGCGGAATTTTTGAGCCGCATAGTTGCGTGAACCGCGTGATCTGCGCCGCGCTTAAAATGGCGATCACGCCCGGCACGATGGGCACTTTCACGCCAAGCTTGCCGGTGACATAGTCGCGAAATTCAAAAAAATCGGCGTTGTCAAAAAACAACTGGGTGATGACAAAGTCCGCGCCGGCGTCCACCTTTTCCTTGAGATGCTGCCAGTCGGCGTGCTTGCCGAGTTTGTTGGCGATGTGGCCTTCCGGAAAACCAGCGACGCCTACCGAAAAATTTCCCTGCTGTTTGATGAAGCGGACGAGATCGGCCGAAAACTCAAAACCGCCCGGCGTGGCCTGGAATTCGCCGCCGCCCGGGGCGTCGCCGCGCAGCGCGAGGATGTTTTGGCAGTTGAGCGCGCGGATTTTTTCGAGCAGCGCGCTGACTTCAGCGCGGGTGTGATTGACGCAGGTGAGGTGCGAGAGCGCGGGCAGTTTGTGT
>CAIKKJ010000208.1 GCA_903827955.1 uncultured Verrucomicrobia subdivision 3 bacterium | reverse complement strand
TCGCAAACACCGGCAGCAGCGACGTCGCGCCGCCGAGAAACACGGCGAACATGTCCAGCGTGATCATGCCGAGGATGAGGCGTTGCGAGAAAACGAAATTGAAACCGGTCGCGAGACTTTTGAGCGTCATCGGTTCGCCGACTTTTTCCGCTTGTCGCGCCTGAATCATTTTTACGGTAAACAAACACGTCAGCGCCGTGCAAACATTGATGAGGTAGATGAACGCCGCCGGATGGTCGGAATATTTTTTCAGCAGCGCGATGAGCGCGCCGCCGATCGCGGGGCCGACGACGGAAGACAATTGAAACACACCGCTGTTCCACGTCACGGCGCGCGGAAATAATTCTCGCGGCACGAGGCTCGTGAGAAATGCGGAACTCGCCGGCCACAAAAAAGTTCGCGCCGCCGCCGTCGTGAAGAGGCACGCGTAAATCCACGTCACCGGCGCGTGCTGCCACGAGATGAGCGCGAGGCCGAGGCTGCCACAGGCGTTGACCGTGAGCGCGGTGAGGATGATGCGCTTGCGGTTGACGTTGTCGGCAATGTGCCCGGCGGGCAGCGTGCAGGCGAACATCGCGACCATTTCCGCCAACCCGACGAGGCCGAGTGCGAGGGCGGAGTTGGTGCGTTCGTAAAGTTCCCAACCAACGGCGACGGTGAGCATCTGCGCGCCGATGACGGCGAACAAACGTCCCGTCAAATAAAGGCGAAAGTCGCGCAGGCGGAACACGGCATAGTTGTCCGTGGGCAGGGAGTTTTCATTATCGTCTTCGCGGTTCATCGCAATTGGCGAATAATCTAGCGGAAAAAAACGCGTGGTCGAGTTTCGACATGGCCGGGGCTCTTAATTCTAATCCTAATCTTAATCGCCACGGGGACAGATTAGGATTACGATGACGAATAAGATGAACCAGAGTGCACCAACTGAAAACCAGCGCCGTTACCTGTGGCCGTGGATTGTCTGGCCGATGGCGCTGCTATTTGTCGTCATCACCGTGGTGTCGGTCTGGTTAAACGCCAAAAAAATCGAGGGCCAGCGCGATGTGAATGCGCCGCTTCCCAGCAGCGCGCCGGTGCGTTAATAATTTTTCGGCGGAAATCGGGCCGGACTAGCTCAGCAAAAAAGCTTCCAGTTGTGTGGCGCGAATGACATTGCGGACCGACGGTGAGACGTTGGTGAATTTCAGATGGATGTCGCGCCGCTTCAGATTTTTTTTGAACCGCACCATCAAACCGATGCCCGTGCTATCCACAAAAGTCACGCGAGCAAGGTCAATCGCCACGCCCATGCCTGGCGAAATCTGTGTCAGTTCGGACTCGGTGTAGGCGCCCAACTCCACGGCGTTGAGGGTCGTGACTTCGCCCGCCCAGCGGATTTGGAGTTCCGAGGCCGATACGCCACTGGTCACCGGCGATGCGCCGGCGGAACTTTCCATCAAGATCCGCGCGCCGCCAATGCTCGCTTGCACGGTGAAAAATTCGTCCAGCTTCATCAATTTCAACGCCGCCTCGACCGGCGGGCGCGGCGCGATGAGGATGAACTGCCCGCCCAGCTCGCGCGCGCGTTTGCGCAGACGGATAAGCATGCCCACACCCGTGCTGTCCACGAACTGTGTTTCAGACAAATCAAAAAAGACGTGGCCGTTTTCCACTGCGCGCAGCCATTCCGATTGCGCTGCGTGTGTTTCCGCCGCGCCCAGTCGCGCGGGCGCGCGGATGACGAGGTTGCCCTGCGGGTCGGGCATCACATCCGCTGGCGCGGCGGCGGGATTTTTTTTCTTCGCGCGCAACCGCCACCATTGCTTCAGCACGGCGAGGATGAACTTGATTTTTTTTCCGCCACCCGGATGCGGTCGGCTGGTGCCGGTCAAAAAATCAAAATTTGTTCCCGCCCCGAGCACGAACGGCACGCCGGCCGCGCGGTAATTCATGTTGATCCATTTCTCCTGTGTCGGGCAGCCGAAGGCCACGAGCAAAATGTCCGGCTTCATCTCGCGCACGCGGCGCAGGATGTCCGCGTGGTCCATCTCCAGCAGCGGCTTCTCCGCCGGCTTGAATGCACCGACTAGTTGCAGCTTGGGCTGGCGCGCGAGGATTTTTTTGGCCGCCGTATCATCGCCGCCGAGCAGGAAGACGCGCCAACCCTTCGCCTCCGCCAGCACGAGCAGTTGCGGAATCAAATTGGGAACGGTCACGCAGCCGGGCAGCGGGTTGCCGAGAATTTTTGAAGCCCACAGCACCAAATTTTCCTCGGCAACGATGAGGTGGGCATCAAATAAAATCCGCCGCAGCTCCACATCCTGCTGGGCGGCGAGGAGAAAATTCGCGCCCACGGTCGTCGCATAATGCGGATAGCGCGACTCGATCATCGTCGCCGCCAGCGAGCAGGTTTCCGCCAGCGTGATGTTGTCGAACGGCACGCCGAGGATGGCGATGGGCGATTTATTCTGCATCGTGTTGAAAGTGTTAGCAGCGGCGGTGGGAAAGTCCAAGTCTGGATATTGATCGTATGTATCTTAATCCTACTCCTGCTCGTAATCATAATCGGCTGGAATCATGCATTAAGATTAGTATTACGACACCGCCAACGCGTCCCCGCGTCCGTGGTTTCGGCTAAAATCGACTGCGGATTAAGCTTTTTCCGGCGAAAGAATTTTTTGCACAGCGCTCAAAAGCTCGTTTGGACTAAACGGCTTCGCCAAAAACAAAACCGCGCCGGACGCCTCGGCCTCCACTTTCGTCAGCGCGTGGCCTTTTGCGGACAGCACCACGACGGGGATTTCGCGCGTCGCCGGATTTTCTTTCAACTGCCGCAGCGCGCCCAGACCATCGAGGCCCGGCATCATCACATCCAGCACGATGAGCTGTGGTAATTGCGCAGCGGCGGCGGTGAGCGCCTCCTTGCCATCGCGGCAACTGATGACGGCATAGCCGCCTTTTTTGAGCGTCATGTCCAGCAGGCGGAGCATGAAAACTTCGTCGTCCGCCACGAGAATTTTTTTGGGATTCATGATTGGTTTCTGATGAGCACAAACGTCTGGTCATCCGCCAACGGTGCGCTGCCGCGCAACTCGGCGAGCCGGCGCAGCAGAAAATTTTTCGCGCCGTCCGCGTCCGGCGTTTGCGCGGCGGCTTCGTTGAGGAGCGATTGCAATTTATTTTCGCCCAGCGGTTCGCCGTCCGCCGCGCGCGCCTCGCTCAAGCCGTCGGTGAACAGCAGCGCCGCTGCGCCTGACGTCAGCGTGTGGACGGCTTGTGGATAAAAAACCTTCGGCTCGATGCCCAGCGGCAGGCCGGAATTTTTCGGGCCGTCCGCCGCGTCCACCGCGCCGCCGCTAACGAGCAACGGACAATGCCCTGCGCTCGCGGAAATCATTTTACCCTCGCGGGCATTGAGGAAAACCACCTTCGCCGTGATGAACATGTCCACGCGCGACAGGTCGTGGAACAAAATTTTGTTCGCCGCCGCCAGCAGTTCGCCCGGTTGCGAATACAATTGCGGCATCGAACGCAGCGTGCTGCGCAGCACCGCCGCGAACAACGCCGCCGGCACGCCCTTGCCCATCACGTCCGCGATGACGATGAGCGCGTTACCGTTGCCCGCCGGCATCGCGTCAAAAAAATCGCCACCTACCTGCAACGCGCTTTGGCACGACGCCGCGAGCACGAACGGCGCGCATACCGGCAGTTGCGCGGGCAGCAGCGAGCGCTGGATGTCCGCCGCAATTTCCAATTCGCGCCGCGTCACGCGCGTGGCGGTGCGTTCGTCGAGCAATTTGGCGTTGACGATTTGGATCGCGAGAAAATCCACGAACGTGTGCAGCAAATTTACCTGCGCGGCGGTGAACGGCTTGTCTGCCGCGAGCCGGTCGAGCGTGGCCGTGCCGACGAGTTGATCCGCGACAAAAAATGCGTGGCACACGCCGTTGCCAACGGGCATCGCCGTGCGCAGCGGATCGTTTTTGTCGAGCGGCTCTTCGGGGCTGAACCAAATATCCTGCCGCGTCCGTGCGGCGCGCGTCTCGACCGACTTCAAATAATCCTCCACGAGATTTACGGGTGGAAGCGTGACGGAATTTTTTTCGGGCAACGCAAATTGCGTCGTCAGATTTTTGCCATCCGCCGAAGCTAGCCGCAGCACCGCACCGTCGGCCTCGGCGAGTTGCGCGAGGTCGCGGAGCAAGCGTGAGGAAAATTCCTGCAAGTCCGTCTGCGTGCCGAGTTCGGAGCTATAACGAAACAGCGCGACCAAACTTTCATAACTCGTCGCCAGTTCGGAAGTCATGTCGGTCAGCGCGGTTTCCGCGTCGGCGAGTTTTTGCCGGAGCTGCGCCGGATCGGGGAAAATTTCCGTGGCGGCCGCCGGTCGCGCGCGGCGCAGGACCAAAATATTTTGCGCAGCGGAACGCAGGTAAAAAATTTCGTCCGTCAGCGACTTCATCAAATAAATGCCGCGCCCGCGTTCGGCGTCGGCGTCGGGCAATTTGATTTCGCGCGGCCAGTCGAAGCCGCCGGTGTGATCCGTCACGCGCACTTCGACGTCGCGTTCGCCCGCAGAAACCTCAATGACCACGGGCAATTGCTTCGCTTCCGCGCCGGCGTATTTCACTGCGTTGTTGCCGGCCTCGATGAGCGCGAGTTCCCACGCGCCGAGTTCGGCCTCGGGAAAGTTTTTCTCCGCCAGCCAGTCGCGCACAGCGGCCACGGCCACGCGCACGGCGGAAAATTCGCACGCGGCCTCGACGCGGAAAGAAATCCGGTGTTCGTGGCGGGAAAAGTTGGCGGCAGTATTCAAGGCGTTACGCCCTAGTTCACACAATCACCCAGCGCTTGTCCACCAAATCGAGGCGGGGTTGCTTGAATGAAACAAGGACTGACTTCTTTATATCTCGGCTCTCGTCCGTCAGATATTCCAGCATGGGGTGAACACCCCATAGCGCCCACAATTTTCCGCCATAGTATCGGAATATTCCCCTCGAATAGGCTCGGGAAAAAGACGGGGTCAATAAACCTAAAACAAAGATATATGAAAATAAAATCGTCAGTAATCACGTGTGCGGTTGTGACCGCATTTTACTTTGGCTTGGTCGGCACTTTACAGGCGGTTCCGCCACCTCCCACCGCGAATGTTCCCGATGCCAGTTCCACCGGATTAATGCTGGGTGCCGCCATCACTGGGATTGGTTTCCTTAAATGGAAGCTCAAACTTTGAGTCGGCGGATACTTTAGCGCCCGACTTTGCGCGGGAAGATTGCTGAAAGGCCAAGTCAGAAAATTAGAATTTGCTACAAATATGAAAACGTCCTTTCTGTCTCTATGTGCGGTTGTGACCATGCTCGCCACCCTTTCCGGCTTGATGCCGGTCACTCGGGCCAACGCTCAGACGACTTGCGAATGCTGCCCGCTCGGACTGCCGTCGGCCCCCAACAACTTCATTGATTTCACTCTCAATTGGGCTTATCCGCCTTCGGTCAGCGCCAGTTTCCTAACCGCGACCGTTTTCACCAATGGCGCTGTAGCGGCGGGTATTTATGCGAGTTGGTGCGCCGATGCGCAAACCTCGTTGCTGCCAGGCATTCAAGGCTTCGGTTATTCCGGCAGTGTTTATACCAGCACCGACCCGACGCTGAATCAATTTTTGCGATTTGTCACTGATAACACCAAC
>CAIKKJ010000207.1 GCA_903827955.1 uncultured Verrucomicrobia subdivision 3 bacterium | reverse complement strand
GCCCGCTGCCTTACATCACGCAATCGCCGACGAACCTCGTCATCACCAACGGAAATATCGCCACCTTCGTAGCCGCCGCAGCGGGCGGCGGCACCTTGAGTTATCAATGGCTGTTCAACACCAACACGTCCATCGCCGGCGCGACCGCCACCAACCTCGTCATCACCAACGCCAACCAACCCGGCGCATATTCCATGAAGGTGACCAACAACTTCGGCGCCGCCACAAGCAGCCCGGCCATCCTGACCGTCGTGAGCAAACCCATCATGCTCTCGTCCGCGTTCGATGCCGCGAGCGGCAGTTATTCGTTCAACTTTGTGAATGTGGCCGGCAGCACCAACCGTTTGTGGGCCACAACGAATCTCGCGAATGCAAGTGCCTGGCAAGCCATCGCCACGAACATCATGGCTACGAACGGCAGCTGGCAATTCACCGACAGCCACACCGCGCAAACAAACGACCTCCGGCTCTATCGTTTCTCGACGCCGTAAGCAGTTTTGAAGGGGAAAAGAAATTCACGCAAAGACGCGAAGGCGCAAAGTTTCTGAATCACTTTGAGGCTTCGTGTCTTTGCGTGAGGAAAAAACTCGGGAAAGAATTTACTCCGGCGGCGGATTTTCCGGCGCGCTGGTCTCCGGCTTCACTTCATCCGCCAAAGCCAGTTGCTCCGGTGGAACCGTCGCGAGCCCCGCATCCGCCGTGATGGGCGCGAGCGGTTTTTCAACCGGGATGCGGCGCAATTCGTCCGCCGCCGGCAAATCTTCCAGTCCACCCAAACCAAAATATTCCAGGAACAACGGCGTGGTGCTGTAAAGCGCCGGACGACCCACGACCTCTGCGCGACCGCTTTGCTCCACGAGACCGCGCTCCAGCAACGTCTGCATCGTGCCGTCCACATTGACACCGCGCACCTGCTCGACTTCCGAGCGCGTGATCGGCTGGCGATATGCGATGATGGCGAGGGTCTCCAGCGCCGCCTGCGACAGGCGCGAAGGGCGGTTCTTCACGCCGACGAGCGCCCTGAGCCACGGCGAAAATTCCGGCTGCGTGACGAACTGCCACGCACCCGCAACGCACACCAAGCGATAGCTGCGCGCAGCGGCTTCGTGCTCTTTCGCGAGTTCTTCGAGCGCGACGGACAAATCATCTTCCTTGATTTTCTTGAACGGTTTGGCGGCTTCGTCCGCGTCCTCGGCGATGGCGGCGTTGACAAAAAGTTCACGCAGTTCCTTCACGCTCATCGGGCGTTGCGCGGAAAACAAAAGCGATTCGAGAATGTGTTTCGGTTCCATCTTAAAAATTATTTCGGTTTCTGTTCATCTGCTTCGTCAGCCTCATCTTCATCGCTGTCGTCTTCGTCATCTTCGTCGTCATCCTCGTCCTCGTCTTCATCATCAAATTCATCTTCGGCCTCCGACTCGTCTTCGTCCGCTTCGTTTTCAGCAGCAACAGGCTCGGCGACCGGAGCGACGGCTTTTTCTTCAATCGGCGTTTCCGTTTCAATCGTCGGTGTCTCCGCCGGCGCGGTCTGGGCGACGGCTTGGCTGATTTCAATTTCCGCAAACGGCTCCGGCTGCACGCAGGCAAGCTGTTTCATGCGGATCAATTCCAGCAGCGCGAGAAAGGTGCAGACGATTTCCGCGCGGTTCGCCGCCGCTTCAAACAGCGCGGTGAATGTCACCGAGCCGCGCTCGACGATGAGGTTGCGGACGTATTCAATCTTCTCGCTGACGGTCCACTTGTCCTCGAAAATCTCCCGCGTGCCAGCCGTTTTCGCCGCGAAGCGTTTGAGGATACCATTGACGGCGTTGAGCAAATCAAAGATGCCCACGTCGGGCTTCACCGGTGCGGCTTCGGATTCAAATTCAATCTTGCCGGGCACGCGCGGAAAAACATTTTCCTGCCGTTCCTCCAGCACCTGCAACTGCGCGGCGGCGTCCTTAAATTTTTTGTATTCGACAAGCTGGCGAATCAGCTCGAAGCGCGGATCTTCGCCTTCGTCCTCGCCTTCTTCCACCACGGCCTGCTGGTCCACAGGCAGCAGCTCGCGGCTCTTGATCCACATCAACGTGGAGGCCATCACGAGAAATTCGCCGGCGACTTCAAGGTCGAACTGCCGCATCAAGTCCACATATTCGATGAACTGCGTGGCGAGCTTGGTGAGGTTGACTTCATAGATGTCGACCTCCTCCTTTTTGATGAGATAAAGGAGCAGGTCAAGCGGGCCTTCGAAGACCTCGAACTGGACTTTGTATTCGGACATGAACGGCGGCAAAGCGTAGATTGTCGCAGGCAGGTTGGCAATGGCGGAACAAATATTGCAAAGTTTCTGCCACTGACGCACCGATTAAAAACTTTTCCCCGCCGGTGAAAAAAATTAAGCTGCGACCATGCAAAAGGGAACTTCTGTGCGCCGGACTAAAATTGTAGCCACCCTCGGCCCCGCCACCAGCACCGCCGAAATGATCGGCAAGCTCATGGATGCGGGCGCAAACATTTTTCGCCTCAACATGTCCCACGCGCCGCACGACTGGGTGCGCAAGGTGTTCGCCACCATCCGCGCCGAGTCAGCCAAACGCAGCCGCCACACCGGCATCCTCATGGACACGCAAGGTCCCGCCATCCGCACCGGCGACATCGGTTCCCCGCTCGACCTCAAGCCCGGCCAGAAATTTACACTCACCGTGCGCGGCGAGAAGTCCGAGGAGGAACATTCCGTGGACGTGAACTACGAAAATTTCATCAATGACATCAGCGTGGGCGACGTGGTGCTCATTGACAACGGCACGATTCAAATGAAGGTGCTCGCCAAAAACGGCAACAAAGTGGAGTGTGAAGTTTTAACCGAAGGCAAACTCGGCAGCCGTCGCCACATCAATTTGCCCGGCGTGAAAGTTTCGCTGCCCGCGCTCACGTCCAAAGACATCAAGGACGTGAAACTCGGCCTGGAACTCGGCGTAGATTTCATCGCGCTATCCTTCGTGCGCGAAGCCCGCGACCTGCTCCAACTCCGCGAAATGTTTCCGGAAGGCAAACCGCATCCGTTCGTCATCGCGAAGATTGAAGACCAGGAGGCGATCAAAAATCTCGAAGCCATCGTGCGCGAGGCCGACGGCATCATGGTCGCGCGCGGCGATCTGGGCATTGAAATCCCTTACGAAGAATTACCGATCGTCCAACGTCGCATCGTAAAAACATGTTTGCGCATTGGCCGCCCCGTCATCGTCGCCACACACATGCTCGAAAGCATGATCGAATCACCAATGCCCACGCGCGCCGAAGTCACGGACGTGGCGAATGCCGTGTTCGAAGAGACCGACGCCATCATGTTGAGCGGCGAGACGACCGTCGGCAAATATCCGGTCAAGTGCATTGAAGTCTTCGACAAGATCGCCACGCGCATCGAACGCAGCGGCAGCGCGCAATTTCACGATCTGGCCGAACTCACCACCGCGCGGCAAAAGCTGGTGAAAAGCGCCGTCGTCATGGCCAACGAATTGAAAGCCGCCGCGATTCTGTCTTTCACGCGCCACGGGCATATGGCGCAATACGCCAGTTGGATGCGCCCGCGCTATTCACCCGTGTTTGCGATGTGCGACAATTCCAAAACGGCGAACGAAATGGCGCTGTGCTGGGGAGTCACTTCTTTCGAGATGGAATTCGATTTCATCAATCCGCAAAACACCATTGAAGTCGGGCTAAAAATGCTGGCGGAATCCGGCCGGCTGAAAAAAGGCGAGATTGTCGTCATCATCGGCGCGATTTCCGTCGGCACGGAAATCGTGGACGCGGTGCAGATGCGGACAGTTTAGGCCGTCACAATTTTC
>CAIKKJ010000206.1 GCA_903827955.1 uncultured Verrucomicrobia subdivision 3 bacterium | reverse complement strand
TGGCTCGTTCATCATGATCGGCGAGCGCACGAATGTCGCGGGCTCGCCCAAGTTCGCCAAGCTGATCAAGGAAAATAAATACGAGGAAGCCGTGGCCATCGCGCGCCAGCAGGTTGAGAACGGTGCGAACATCATCGACATCTGCATGGACGAAGGGATGATTGACGGCGTCGCGGCGATGACGCGCTATCTGCAACTCCTCGGCAGCGAACCCGAGGTCGCCAAAGTTCCGTTCATGGTGGACTCCTCGAAGTGGGAAGTCATCGAAGCTGGCCTGAAATGCGTCCAAGGCAAAGGCATCGTGAATTCCATTTCGCTCAAGGGCGGCGAGGAATTATTCCGTGAACACGCGCGCAAAGTTTTGAAATACGGCGCAGCGGTCGTGGTGATGGCGTTTGACGAAAACGGCCAAGCCGCGACGTATGCGGAGAAGATTCGCATCTGCGAACGCGCCTACAAAATTCTCGTGGACGAAGTCGGCTTTCCGCCCGAGGACATCATTTTCGACCCGAACATCCTCACCGTGGGCACAGGCATCGAGGAGCACAACAACTACGCCGTGGACTTCATCGAAGCCACGCGCTGGATCAAAGCGAACCTGCCGCACGCGAAAGTCAGCGGCGGGTTATCGAACGTCTCGTTCAGTTTCCGCGGCAACAATCCCGTGCGCGAAGCGATGCACAGTGCGTTTCTATTCCACGCCATCAAAGCCGGCATGGACATGGCCATCGTCAACGCCGGCATGTTGGAAGTTTACGAAGAGATCGAACCGGAGTTGAAAGAACTCGTCGAAGACGTGTTGCTCAACCGCCGTCCGGACGCGACCGAACGTCTCGTTGTGCACGGCGAAAAACTCAAAGCCGCCAGCGCCGGCACAACCGCGACCGACAAAATGGTCGAGGAAGAATGGCGCAAAGGCACGGTAGAGGAACGCCTTTCGCACTCGCTCGTTAAGGGGATTGATCTCTATGTGGATGCCGACACCGCGGAAGCGCTCGCGAAATACGGCAAGCCGCTCACCGTCATCGAAGGTCCGTTGATGGCCGGCATGAGCGTCGTCGGCGATTTGTTCGGCGCGGGCAAAATGTTTTTGCCACAAGTCGTGAAGTCTGCGCGCGTGATGAAAAAATCCGTCGCGTATCTCACGCCGTTCATGGAGGCGGAGAAAGCCGCCATGGTCGCGCGCGGCGAGGTCGTCAAGGCGCAGGGGAAAATCGTCCTCGCGACTGTCAAAGGCGACGTGCATGACATCGGCAAGAACATTGTCGGCGTCGTGCTGGCCTGCAATAACTACGAGGTCATCGACATGGGCGTGATGGTGCCGTGCGAAAAAATTCTGGAGCGCGCTAAGCTGGAGAAAGCTGACATCATCGGCTTGAGCGGACTCATCACGCCGTCGCTGGACGAGATGGTCCACGTCGCCCGCGAGATGGAACGGCAGGGCTTCAAAGTCCCGCTGCTCATCGGCGGCGCGACGACCAGCCGGGCGCACACTGCGGTCAAAGTGGCGCAGCATTACAGCGAACCCGTCGTCCACGTCCTCGACGCCTCGCGCGCCGTGCCGGTGACGAGCAGCCTCTTGAGCAAGGACGGCAAGGCCGCGTTCGTAAAACACCTGCGCGAAGACTACGAGAAACTCCGCACGCAACACGCCGGCTCGGCAGTAAAACTACTTTCGCTCGCCGCCGCGCGCGCCAACGCGCCGAAGCTGAAATACGAGGATCTGCCCAAGCCGGAATTCACTGGCATCCGCACGCTTTCGTCCGGCGAATTCAACCCCGGCAAATGCGGCTGCGGCTCATCGCACGGACACGCCGGAGCGTTCAGCATTTCCATCGAGGAAGTCGCTGCGTTCATTGACTGGACACCGTTCTTTCACACATGGGAACTGCGCGGCGTGTATCCGAAAATTCTCACACATGAAAAACATGGCGAAGAAGCGACCAAACTTTTCGCCGACGCGCAAAAAATGCTCGCGGAATTCGTCGCGAACAAATCGCTGAAACTCCAAGCCGTCTATGGCCTGTTCCCCGCGAACGCCGTCGGCGACGATGTGGAAGTCTATACGAACGGCTCGCGCAAACATTTGCGGACAAAATTCCATTTTCTTCGTCAGCAAATTAAAAAAGGCGACGGCACGCCGAACTATTGCCTGGCGGATTTTGTTGCGCCAAAGAGTAGCGCAGGCGTCTCGCCTGCCGCCGCAGCCAAGACGGCTGCGCTACAAGATTACATCGGCGGCTTTGCCGTCACGAGTGGACATGGCTTGAAAGAAATTGTCGAGAAGTTCAAAGCTGAACACGACGACTACAACGCGATTCTTGCCGAAGCGATTGCCGACCGGTTGGCGGAAGCGTTCGCCGAGTGTTTGCACAAGCGCGTCCGTGACGAATGGGGTTTTGGCAAATTGGAAAAGCTGACAACCGCCGATTTGATTGAAGGAAAATATCGCGGCATCCGTCCCGCCGCCGGCTACCCCGCGTCGCCGGATCATACGGAGAAAGAAATTCTCTGGGACTTGCTCGACGTAGAAAAACACACCGGCATCAAACTCACGGAAAGTTTTGCGATGTGGCCCGGCAGCAGTGTGAGCGGCCTTTACTTCGCGCATCCGGAGTCAAAATATTTCGCCGTCGGAAAACTCGGCAAAGATCAGGTGGAAGATCTAGCCAAGCGCAAAGGCAAAACCGCTACCGAAATGGAACGCTGGCTGGGGCCTTGGCTGAATTACAACCCGTCATGAATCCCGCCATCGAACATCGCTGGCGCTTTTATCGTGCGGAAAAAATCTGGCTGACGGTTGCGCTTGTTGTGCTCGCTGCTTTCGGTTGCCTGCTCGAACGACGCACGGCGCTGCGCCACTCGCCGATGACCGACCTCGGTGTTTTTTGCATCGCGTCCGGCGCGGTCTGGAGCGGACAAAACCCCTATTCGATTCCCGACTGGCACGGCTGGCATTACCAGTATCCGCCCGCGCTGGCCATTGTGTTGTTGCCGCTGGCCGAACCGGTTCCACTGCCGCCGCTGACGTTGCCGCCCGGCGAAAAACGCACAGCCGCCAACACGCCGTGGGGCTACGGCGTGGATGGAAATAATTTTTACCCGCTGCACGCCGAGAACGCGCATTTCTTTTTTTCTGTGGCCGCGTGGTATTTGTTGAGCGTGCTGGGAATCATTTTTTCCGCGCACACGCTCGGCTGCGCGCTGGAAGGAAAAACGTTGCGCTCTCCGCCACCGGAAGATTCCACCGCGCGCCGCCGCTGGTGGTGGCGACGACTGCTGCCACTCGCGGTGCTGACCGGTTCGTCAGGCACGGATCTGTCGCGCGGCCAGGCGGACATCGTGATGCTGACCGCGATTTCTTTTGGGATTTTTTTGGCAGTCACGAATAAAAATTTTCGTGCCGGGCTGTGCTTCGCATTGCCGGCGACGATCAAATTATTTCCACCATTCCTGCTGGCGTATCCGTTTCTGCGTCGGCAATGGCGCATGGGTTTTGGCGTCATTGCCGGGCTATTCATTTTGCTCGCCGCACTGCCTGTCGCCACGCTGGGGCCGCAACGCACAAAGGAACTTTACCAGTGCTGGATTGAAGTCCTCGCCAAGCCCGCACTCGGCCATGGCACGGACACGTCGCGCCAAAGCGAACTCACCGGCATGGGCAGCACGGACAACCAGTCGCTGCTCGCGGCCATTCACAACTGGACAAACCGATCACAGCCACGCGGCCAGCGGCCGGTGGAAGCCGCCGCGTGGGAACGCAACGCAGTTTATGCCGTCGGCACGGTGATGATTGCCGGTGTGCTCTTCGTCATCGGCTGGCGGCGGAGCGATACGCCCCATCAATTATTCATAATCGCCGGATTGCTGATTGGTCTCGCGCTGCTCATCAATCCCGTCGTGCATAATTTTTATTACCTGCTCCTGCTGCCGCTGGTGGCGGCGCTGGTTGATTTGGGAGTGCCGCAGTCGCCATCCTCTGCACCGAACTGGAAACTGCTCCTGCCCGTCGCTTTTTTCATGCTGGCAGATTTGCTGGCGCGGATGCCGGGCGTCGGACCTCTCCTACGCGATTGGGGCGTGACGACGTTAAGCCTCATCTGGCTGCTGTGGACGGGCGCGATGATTTTGATGCAGCAGAAAAAATTACCAGCAAAGGCGGTTTAACTACGGCTCGACTTTTTTCGTCTTCGGCGCAGAATGTTTTTGTGAACAAGGTGCAGGCAACGTTGCCGCTTTTAGTTTTGCTGGTCGTGACAGGCTGTAAAACCATGCCTGCGTCCAATCATGCGCGTTACAGCCGTTTTATTGCCATCACGAATTTTTTAGATTTTTCCCCGTCGTGTAATTTCGGCGGGACAACCGTCCTGCTTTCGCCGGAACTAAAGGCTCCAATCAAATGGAATCAACTGGTGCTGTCATGGAACGCGAAACCGGTGCCGGGAACCTTTATCCGCATCGAGGCAAGCGCAATTCAGCCCGGTCACGCGACCAAATTTTTCTCGTGGGGCCAATGGTCGTCGGATGACAAAACCTTTTCACGCCACAGCATCACCAATCAGCAGGACGCTGACGGTGATGTTCGCGCCGACACGCTGACTTTGAACAAAATGGCGGACGCTGTTCAAATTTGGATCACGCTTGGTGGAACAAATGGCGCGATGCCATCATTGAAATTTCTCGGCCTTTCATTCTGCAACACGCAAATAAAACCAGAGGCGCTTCCGCCAAACCGGGCGGCTCGGGGAAAAGAAATTTTCGTCGTCGAGCGTTCACAACAATCGTATTCCGGCGGCAGCGGTTGGTGCAGCCCGACGTCGCTTTCGATGGCGCTGGCGCGCTGGGGAGCCATTTCAAATCGGGCTAACTGGAATCTTGATGCACCGGAAGTCGCGGCGGGAGTGGCAGATCATGGCTTCAAATTTCTCACGGGCAACTGGTCGTTCAACACCGCGTTCGCGGGCAGCCTCGACGGGATGTGCGCCTACGTCACGCGCTTCAGCGATATTTCGGAATTGGAAGATTGGATTGCGGCGGGGATTCCCGTAATCATTTCCGCGCGTTACGATTTGTTGCAGGACGGTCGCGCGGATGATTTCACCGGCCACCTAACCATTTGCCGAGGCTTTACGGAAAACGGCGACCTCATCATCAACGACCCGTGGACGGATTTGAAAGTGGAAAACGTGCGGCACATTTACAAACGCGAAAACGTCCGCCGCGCGTGGGCAACTTCGCGGAATACCGTCTATCTCGTCTATCCTGAAAACACCAAATTGCCGGCGGACCGCTTTGGTCACTGGTTCTCTGAATCGCATGAAAAATAAATTCAAAAGCACACTGGTAGTCGCCATCGCCGCTTCCTTCGCGGTGCTGCTGTCCGGCTGCAAAAGTATTTCAACTTCGCGTCACAGCCAGTTCAGCCGGTTTGTTGGCGTGGAAAACTTTGAAAAATTTCAGCGGTCACAAAATGAACATGGCGAAACCGTTTTGCTCTCGCCGGAAATCCCGGCGCGGATTCCTTGGAACGAACTGATCGTATCGTGGAACGCTGTCGCGCCTGCGGGAACTTTTTTGAAACTCGAAGCCTGCGCGGCTTCGTCCGGCCACGACACGAAGTTTTATACCATCGCCAACTGGTCGCCGGACGGAAAACTTTATCCGCGCGCCAGCGTTCGCGGCCAGCAGGACAACGACGGCACGGTGGACACGGACACTTTAATTTTGAACCAGCCGGCACAGACCGCGCAACTCCGCGTAACGCTCGGCGGCACGAACGGCGCCTTACCAACACTGAAATTTCTCGGCCTGTCCTTCGCCAACACCAAAATTCCCGTGGCTGTGCGCGCGCCGAACCGCGCGGCGTGGGGCAAAATCATACCCACGCCGGAACATTCGCAGCACGGCGCGTGGACGAACAAAGGCTGGTGCAGCCCAACGTCGCTTTCGATGGCGTTGTCGCGCTGGGCGGAAGTTTTGTCGCGGCCCGAAATGAATCTAACTGTGCCGGATGTGGCGGCGGGAGTTTATGACGCGGATTTTAAAGGCACGGGCAACTGGCCGTTCAACACCGCGTTCGCCGGCGGCTTTCCCGGCATGAAAGCTTGCGTCACGCGGCTGGATGATTTGCGAGAGGTTGAGGATTGGATTGCAGCGGGCATCCCGGTGATTCTTTCTGCGCGCTGGGACTGGCTGCTGCCGGGCCGGCCGGTGGATCACGACGGGCATCTCATTGTCTGCATCGGCTTCACGAAAGACGGCGACGTGGTCATCAACGATCCCGCGACGCGGTTGGAAAAAGGCGAGCCGGTCCATCGAATTTACAAACGCGCCGACGTCATTCATTCATGGACAAAATCGCACAATGCCGTTTACCTCGTTTATCCTGCCGGCGCAAAAATACCAGCGGATAAATTTGGGCATTGGGAGAACTGAAATTATTTTTCTCGCCCGGCTTCCGGCACGCGGATCAAGCTCCGCAGCGCAATTAATCCCACCGGTGCAACGGTCGCAATCAGGGCGATGAAAAGCCACATGGTTTCCGAATGTCGTTCGCCGACGGCAGGACAATACGTAGCGAGCAAGGTTCCGGAAACCGTTCCAATCAATAGTTTCGCCAGCAGAAACGGAATGTAAGAAAGCGCGCCGTAGGAAGCCTCTTGCCCTTTTGGCGCGATGGCCGAGGCGTATTCATAGACGCGCGGCGAATAAAACGTCTCGCCGATGGAAAGCATGATGACGTAGATGGCAATCATTGGGTAATACGGATGAACCACGCCGGTCAGTCCGAGGTAACTGTGACCGAGCCACTGGCCAAACGCGCCGTCCGCGAGCGGCTGAAACCACACGGGCGGCAGCGCCATGATGAAGACCGATGCGGCCGCGATGATGCCGCCGAACGTGACCATGCCGTAGGCGGGAAAACGTTGGGTGAGCGCGCCGACGATGGGCGAAAGCACGATGACGATGATTGCGTTGATGGCCCAAAGTTTTCCGACGGGTGCGCCTTCGCCGAGTTCGCGGATGCCAAATTCAGGAAAGACATAATACATCTGCATCAAAATTAATTTCAAAAATGCAATCAACAGCAGAAACACAAGCAGCCGGTAAAACCCTGATTGCTTGAAGAGTTCGCGGAAGATGCGGATGGTTTGTTTCGCGCTTTCGAGCACAGCTTCAAAAAATGCCGTCAGAAAAGAATTACCGACTGGCTTGGTTGTGGGCGGAATGATTTTCACGCCGTCGTCGGCCACTTCCACGCCGGGACGCATCAGCCAGACCAGCGGCAGCATGAGTAGTTCGAGGCCGAAGCTGACGAGGAACAGCGTGCGATACGTCGTCAGTGTGGAATCAAAAATCGGCAATGCGAGGTGGCCACGTTCGCCCAAACCCTGCCGCACCCAGTCGAACAAAAACGCGGCGGCAAGCGAGCCGACATTGACCATCATATAAGATGCGGAAAAAGACATGGAGCGCTGGCGGGTCGTTGAAAATTTTCGGACAGCAGCGACCAGCACGGGCGTGCCGAGCGCCTCGCCGACTGCCAGCGGAAACAATCCGAACGCGATGGCAAACCATGGCGTTGGTGCAAATATCATGACAGCGCGGGCGAACAGACAAATCCAGATGCCGAGAAAAAAAGTTTTTCGCAACCCGATGGCGTCCGTAAGCGCCCCGACCAGGAGCGTGACGCAGGTCATAGAAATGCCCCAGGCAAACACCAGCCCCAAGGCCTGCTTGTCGGAGTATCCGAATTCATGCGAGAGCCAAAGTTTCAGCGTAAGGTTGGTGACGGTATAAGCTGCGAAGTTTAAAAATTTCACCGCGAACGTCAGCCATAGTTCGCGTGCCGCACCATTGAGCACGGTAAACTTGCCGAGAAAATTCGCGGCGGGATTTTGCGTGGCAGCCATTTTGTTACTCCTAAACGCGGACAAGTTAGCGGGCTTCAAGGGAGGAAGAAAGCGTGAATCGCAAACAACCGGAATGACGCATCGCCGCCGTGAAATCACCCGCCAATTTTTCGGAGTTTTCACTGCGGACTTCGAGGGTTGAAAATTAAAAAGCGGCGACTTGTTGCCAAGTCGCCGCTTTGAATTATTGTGGGAGCTTAAATTCCCTTCGCCGTTATGTAATTCACGAGGTCAACCACGCGGTTGCTGTAACCCCATTCGTTGTCATACCAGCTCACGACTTTGAAGAAGCGTTTTTCGCCCTTCAAGTTGTTCTGCAAGGTCGCGAGGCTGTCGTAGATGGAGCTGCGGTTGTCGTGTATGAAGTCGGTGGAGACGAGTTCTTCGTCGGTCACACCGAGGATGCCTTTGAGATAGGTCTTGGACGCATTCTTCAACGCGGCGTCAATCTCCTCGATGCTCGTGTCCTTCGTGGTGCGGATGGTGAGATCCACCACGGAGACGTCAGCGGTCGGCACGCGGAAGGCCATGCCGGTGAGCTTACCCTTGGTGACGGGCAACACTTCGCCGACAGCTTTCGCCGCGCCGGTGGTCGAAGGAATGATGTTGATGCTCGCCGCGCGACCGCCGCGCCAATCTTTCTTGGACGGGCCGTCCACGGTCTTCTGCGTGGCGGTCATCGCGTGAATCGTGGTCATCAAACCGGTTTCGATACCGAAGCCGTCTTTGATCAACACGTGCACGAGGGGCGCAAGGCAGTTCGTGGTGCAGGAAGCGTTGGAGACGATGTGGTGCTTGGAAGCATCGTATTCGCCTTCGTTGACACCCATGACGATGGTCTTCACGTCGCCCTTACCGGGAGCGGAGATGATGACTTTCTTGGCACCGGCAGTGATGTGGGCTTTCGCCTTTTCGCTGTCGGTGAAGAGGCCGGTGGATTCAATGACGATGTCCACGCCGAGGGCTTTCCAAGGCAAGGTCGCGAGGTCTTTCACCGCGCCGACGCATTTCACCTTGTGGCCGTTGACCACGATGATATCGGGTTCTTCGAGCGCCGGATTGCTCTTTTCGGTGGTGACGTTGTGCTTAAATTTGCCGTGGATGGAGTCATACTTCATCTGGTAGGCGAAGTAGTCGGCGTCGGTGGATACGTCCACGACGGCGACGACGTCAATTGATTTGCCCAGCAAACCCTGATCACAGAGCGCTTGGAAGACCATCCGGCCGATGCGGCCGAATCCGTTGATAGCTACTTTTACTGCCATAATTTTTTTAGATAAATGATACCAAAATTGAATTCTTATTTTAGCCACGAATGGCGGAGCGTCAATTAAGAATTCTGAAGCTGGGTTGCCAAACTTCGGCCGGATTTTGCCAGGGAAGTTTGCAAACAGAAGCCGGATGCCATTTCTACCGACTGGATTCCTGCACCCACTTGGCTGAAATCATCTGCAAAGATTTTTGGATGCGCGCAGCACGGGTCGCCGACCGCTTGGCCTCGTCAATCCACTTGAGGTATTCCCGCTGATGACTCGCCGTGCAACCGGTAAAGAAAGTTTTCAGCCCGGCGGCTTGCAGCGCAGCGGCAAAGTCTGGAGGAATTTTATTCATCGCCCGCAGGCTCGGGAGCGGCTGGTTTCGGACGGAACAACACAGCGACATTCCCGACGCGCATGATGAGTTCGCTGCCGGTCTTTTCGGCAAGCTGCGGCGCGAGCGTTTTTTTCTGTTCCTTGAAATCGGAAAACTTCACCTTGACCAGTTCACGGCGCGTGAGTTCCACATCCAGCGCGGCGATGAATTTTTCAGACAGTCCTTCGTGGCCGACCTTGAGCGCAGGTTCGAGGTGTTGGGCACGGGCTTTCAGTTCGCGAATTTTAGCGTTGGTCAACAACATGGCCATATGATGCGCGATTTTTCACCACCGCGAAGGAAAATTTGAAATTTGCCGCGCCGCAGAGTTTACGTTAGCTTCCGCGTAATATGGAAAATGTTTCCGGTTCGCCAGATTTTGTCCCACCACCACCGTTACCGCCGCCGCCAGTCATCGCTCCCCCACCTGCGCCCAAACCGCGCCGTAGTTGGGGTTGGATGATTTTGTGCATCGTGCTCACGATTTTGCTCGGTTTCGCCGGACTCGTCATCATCGGCCAGTCCCTCACGCGTTCATTGAATTTCAATCACGGCTTCAAGACCGCCAACGCCCGCGAGGTCGGCCCGAAGCTTGATGAGTGCGTGCTGGAGGAAAACAGTTCCCACAACAAGATCGCCGTCATCACCGTGGACGGCATCATCTCCAGCCACGAGGCTGATGAGGCCGGCAACAATCTCGTGGACGTCATCAAAGCCCAGCTCGACCGCGCCGCCGATGACGACCGCGTGAAAGCCGTGATTCTCAAAGTGGATTCACCCGGCGGCGAAGTAATGGCTTCCGATCAGATTTACAAAGCCATTGAAAGTTTCCAACTCGATGATAACGACGAACACGGCAAGGTCGCGCATAAGGGCAAGCCGGTGATTTGTTCGATGGGCAGTCTCGCAGCCAGCGGCGGCTATTATATTTCTGCGCCATGCCGCTGGATTGTCGCGGATGAACTGACGCTCACCGGCAGCATTGGCGTTATCATGCACGGCATCAATTATCGCGGCCTCATGGACAAGGTCGGCATCGCGCCAATGACCTTCAAGAGCGGTAAGTTTAAAGATATGTTAAGCCCCGACCGGGCGACAAATGAAATTCCCGCTGAAGAGCACGACATGATGCAGGCGCTCATCAACGAAACTTACGAAAAATTTAAGGGCATCGTTGCCGATGGCCGCGACACCGCGCACGATTTGAACAAAAAAGAATCCAAAAAAGAAGATCAGGGCAAGGCACTCGCGGAAAACTGGCAGGACTTCGCCGACGGCCGCGTGATGTCCGGCACGCAGGCATTCGACCTTGGACTCGTGGACGAACTCGGCGATTTTGACAACGCCGTGGATCGCGCCCTGACCATCGCGCACATCAAGAGCGCCAACCTCGTTGAATACCGCGAACGCTACGACTTTGGAAATTTTCTTTCCATGTTCGGCCAAAACAGTCAGGCCAAGGACATCAAACTCGACCTCGGATTGGCAATGCCAAAGCTTCGTCCAGGCTGTCTTTACTACCTCTGGCAGGCACCCGGATACTAAAATGAAAAACGTCACCGTCATCGCCCATCCACTCGTCCAGCACAACCTCGCGCGTCTGCGCGACAGGCGCACCCAATCGCAGGAGTTTCGCCGCCTACTTGGTGAAATTTCCTCACTGATGATCTACGAAGCCACGCGCTCGCTCGGCGTGAAAAAAATTTCCGTGCAGACGCCGCTAGCGCCCTCCGCCGGTGTGCGGCTCGAACGTGAAGTCGCGCTTGTCCCCGTGCTGCGGGCCGGCTTGGGAATGTTGGATGCGATTTTGGAGTTGATCCCGCACGCGCGCGTCGGCTTCATCGGCCTCAAGCGCGAGGAAACGACGTTGCGCGCAATGTTCTATCACAAAAGCTTGCCGCAAAATCTCGAACGCTTTGAAGTCATCTTGATCGACCCGATGCTTGCCACCGGCGGCAGCACTGTGGCCGCGCTGGACTTGCTACGTGAACAGGGGGCAAAACACATCCGAGTCGTGAACCTCGTTGCCGCGCCAGAAGGCATTGCGAACGTGCAGAAACATCATCCGCGCATCCCGATTTTCACCGCCGCCGTGGACAAAAAACTGAACGAACGCGGCTACATTCTGCCGGGGCTTGGCGATGCGGGTGACCGATTATTTGGGACGTGAGTCGGATTGATTTCCGTAAAACTACGGATGCGTCAAAATGTGGCGCAGGTAGAGATACATCAACGGCGCATTGAACAGCAGGCTATCCAGCAAGTCCAGAATGCCGCCGATACCGGGAAACAGTTTGCCGGAATCTTTTGCGCCAGCCTCGCGTTTGAACAGCGATTCAATAAGATCGCCAATCACCGCCGCGATGCTCAACACCACCCCTAAAACCAGGGCATGCAACGTGTTCATGCCGGCCATGTGCGCGCCGAAAAAATGCACAAACGCCAGACTGCCGCCGGTCGAGACGAGAATCGCGCCAGCAAAACCTTCCCACGTCTTCGCCGGACTGATGCGCGGAATCATCTTGTGTTTGCCAATGAGTGAACCAAGGAGATACGCCCCCATGTCGCTGAATTTGGTCACGAGCAAAAAATAGAGGACGTAATATTTCCCGTCGCCATTGAGGCCGGGAAAATAAAAAATTTTCTGGATGAAGTTCAGCAGCCACGGGACATACATCAGGCCAAAAAGCGTCACAGCAATGGCCGTGATGCCAGAGAAGTTTTCCTTTGATAGAAATTGCCGAACGCACAGACCGAGGACGAACAAGATGAGCAGGCCGGTTTCAAAGTCGTTCACGCGCGCCGGTGTGTCGTGAATGCCAAGCCAGCCTTGAAAGTGCGCAAACGTCCCCACCATCAACAACCCGCCCGCAACCACACCGGAAAATTTAAAGCACGCAAGCCGACAATTCTCTGCCAGTCCGTAAAACTCGAGTAAACCAACGAGCGCCAGCGCGGTGATGAATAGCCCGCACACACCATCTGATAGCACGCGATTGCCGGAGAACATCGCCGCGATGACCACCGTCCACAAGAGCAGCGTTGACGCCGCGCGACGCAGGAAAACCTGCGCCTTGCCGGGCGGGAGCGGGGCATGGGCGGGAGCGGACATGGGCGCGGAAAGTAGCAGGCGGAGCGAGAAAAGCCAACGGCGATTTAAGCCTGAACCAGCCTTCGAGAATCTGGCGTAAAAATAAAAACCACTGATTTTATCAGTGGTTTTGTAGACTGGTGGCAGGAGCCGGAATTGAACCGGCGACACAAGGATTTTCAGTCCTCTGCTCTACCAACTGAGCTATCCTGCCAACCGTGGGGCGCGAATGAAAACAGATTTACTTCGCGCTGACAAGCCACATTTCCATCAAACCAACTGCGGCTGCACCATCTCGGGATCCACGCCCAAATCTTTAATCGCTTGCGCGACGATTTTGCGATCAATCAATTTTTTCTCCGCGAGCGCGTAGAGTGTGCCGATAACGGTAGATTCGACATCCACGCCAAAGAAGCGGCGCAAACGTCCGCGTGTGTCGCTGCGACCAAAGCCGTCCGTGCCAAGCGTGAACAAGCCGCCGGGAACCCACGGTGCAATCTGGTCGGGAACAGTGCGGATGTTGTCGGATACGGCGACGAATGCGCCCTGCTCTTTTGCCAGCAACGTCTCAACGTAATTTTTCTTCGCGGGCAAAGTCGGGTGCAGCATGTTCCAACGCTGAGTGCGGATGGCATCAGTGCGGAGAAGCTTGTAGCTCGTCGCGCTCCAGACATCGGCGCTGACACCGTATTTTTCCGCGAGAATTTCCTGCGCCTTGAGCGCGGATTGCATGATGGAACCGCTGCCGAAAATGTGCGCCTTGATTTTTTTACCTTCGACGCCTTGTTTGAATTTGTAGAGGCCTTTGAGAATGCCTTCTTCGCAATCCGCCGGCATCGCGGGCATGACGTGGTTCTCGTTGTAAACGGCAAGGTAGTAGAAAACGTCTTCCTGTTCGACATACATCCGGCGCAAACCGTCGGTCACGATGACCGCAAGTTCGTAGCCGAACGCGGGATCGTAAGGCAGGCACGTCGGAATTGTGCTCGCGTGCAGCAGGCTGTGGCCGTCTTGATGTTGCAGACCTTCACCATTGAGCGTGGTGCGGCCGCTCGTCGCGCCGAGCAAGAAGCCTTTCGCGCGAATGTCGCCGGCGAGCCAGAATAGGTCGCCGACACGTTGTGGGCCAAACATCGAGTAATAAATATAGAACGGAACCATCGGCACGCCGTGCGAAGCGTAGCTCGTGCCGGCGGCGATGAACGACGACATCGCACCGGTTTCGCTAATGCCTTCTTCCAAAATCTGTCCGTCCTTCGCCTCGTGGTAATAGCTGTTTGTGTTACTATCCACTGGCTCGTAGAGCTGGCCTTTCGGCGAATAAATTCCAATCTCGCGAAACAAAGGATCCAAGCCAAACGTCCTCGCTTCGTCAGGAATAATTGGCACGAGATGTTTTTTCAAACCTTCATGCCTAAGCATCAGGCTTAACATGCGGCCAAACGCCATCGTGGTCGAGGCTTCACGCGCGGAACCTTTAACGAGCTCCGCAAAAAAATCCAGCTTCGGCACGTTGAGCGTGACGGGCTTGACGATGCGCGCAGGAACAAAACCACCGAGCGCCTTGCGCTTCTCCAATAAATATTTTGTCTCCGGGCTGTCCGGCGCAGGACGGAAGAACGGCATGTCGGCGATGACATCGTCGCTGATCGGGATGTTGAAACGCTTGCGGAACTCGCGGAGTTCCTTCTCGTTCATTTTTTTCTGCTGGTGCGAAATGTTTTTGCCTTCGCCCGCTTCGCCGAGGCCGTAGCCTTTGACGGTTTTTGCGAGCACGACGGTCGGCTGGCCTTTGTGTTCGGTCGCCGCCTTGTAGGCCGCATACATTTTGCGAACGTCGTGACCGCCGCGCAGGAGCTTGGAAATCTGCTCGTCGCTCAAATGGGTGACCAATTCGAGTAGCTGCGGATATTTACCAAAGAAATGTTTGCGCGTATAGCTGCCGGGCTCGACGATATATTTCTGATAATCGCCGTCCACACATTCATCCATGCGCTTGAGCAGCAGGCCAGATTTGTCGCGCTTGATGATCTCGTCCCACTCGGTCCCCCAAATGACTTTGATGACATTCCAGCCTGCGCCACGGAAAAGACCTTCGAGCTCTTGAATGATTTTTCCATTGCCGCGCACCGGCCCGTCAAGCCGCTGCAAATTGCAGTTCACAACCCAAACAATGTTGTCGAGATTTTCGCGCGCCGCCAAAGTGATAGCGCCGAGGGATTCCGGTTCGTCTGATTCGCCGTCGCCGAGGAACGCCCAAACTTTCGGTTCCGATTTCCAGTTCACCAAGCCGCGCGCCTGCAAGTAGCGGTTAAACCGCGCCTGATATAGCGACATGATCGGGCCGAGGCCCATCGAGACGGTCGGAAACTGCCAGAATTCCGGCATCAGATACGGATGCGGATAAGAACACAAACCGCCACCGGGCGCGAGTTCCTGACGAAAATTTTGCAAGTCCGCCTCGTTCAAACGGCCTTCGAGATAAGCCCGCGCATACATTCCCGGCGCGGCGTGACCTTGAAAATATATCTGGTCGCCCGGAAAATTTTCCGAACGGCCCCGAAAAAAATGATTCTGCGCCACTTCATAAAGCGTCGCGGATGAAGCGAACGACGCGATATGACCGCCGACGTTCGTGTTTGAATTCGCCTTCACCACCATGGCCATTGCATTCCAACGAATAATACTCTTGATACGCCGTTCGATATCGCGGTCGCCCGGATAGGCAGGCTGCTGTTCGGGTAGGATGGTGTTGACGTAGGGCGTGTTCTGCCCGGCGGTCGGACGCGGCTCGCTGCGAAGTTGCGTGGCGAGTTTTTCGAGTAGTTGTGCGGTGCGTTCCGGCCCTTGGTTTTCCAGCGCCAGCTCAAAGACTGACTGCATGGATTCCGACCATTTGTCGCCGTTGGCGGCGGATGAAGCATTGCTGCGCGAACCGTAAATGTCTTTTTTGGAGGCTTTCACTGGGATAAAATCGTTATGCGAACACGAAAATAGTTCACCCAAATTAAACCGAATAACGTCACACATTGCCAGCGAAATCCCGCCACCCGATGAAACGTCTCACCCTTGCCCTGCCCTCACCCGCTGAATCCCTCGCGGCAGACGAAGCGTTACTGGATTGGTGCGAAGCGGGCGCTGGCGAAGAAACCCTTTTATTCTGGGAACCGCGTGAAACTTTTGTCGTCGTCGGCTACGCCAACAAGGTTGCGACCGAGGTGAACACCGTTGCATGCACCGCCGGTGGGGTTCCGATTTTCCGGCGCTGTTCCGGTGGTGGAACGGTTGTCCAGATGCGCGGCGGGTTGAACTACTCTTTGATTCTCCAGATCACCGACAACGGCGAGACGCGGAACATCACGTCGGCGAATCAATTCATCATGGAGAAAAACCGGGCGGCGGTGGCATCACTTACGGATGAATTCAAAATTTCCATCAAGGGTCATACCGACTTGTGCCTCGGCGAAGTGAAGTTCGCCGGCAACTCGCAGCGGCGGCGAAAAAAATTTTTACTATTTCATGGCACACTGCTACTTGACTGCGACCTTGCGCTCATCAGCGAATTGCTTTTGATGCCGTCGTTTCAGCCTGACTATCGTGCCAGCCGCCCGCACCGGGAATTTGTCACGAACCTGAAGCTGCCGGCGGCAGAAGTGAAAGCCGCGCTCGCCAAAGAATGGAGTGCCACGGAAGAATTAATCAATCCGCCGCTGACTGAAATTAAAAAGCTTGCCCGCGAGAAATACTTGAACAGCGAGTGGAATTTTAAGCTCTAATTTTTCAGACAGAATTACGGATTATCCAGAATCGAATTCTGAAAACTCTGTTCATTCTGTCAAAAGATCAAAGCCTCTCCGCCAGTGCCGCCTGACTCTTCGCAAAAATCTCCTCGTGCAGCGAATTGCCGTGCGCATCAATCGTCACCACCGCCGGAAAATCTTCCACCGCAAGTTCCCAAATGGCTTCGGGCGACCCAAATTTTTCGAGGAAATAAACGTTGCGAACTTTTTTCACGCACTCGGCCAGCACCTGCGCTGCGCCCCCGATGCCGTGCAAATATACGCAGCCGTATTCCTTGCACGCCGCCTGCGTTTTCGGCCCCATGCCGCCCTTGCCGATGACGCCGCGCAAACCGAAATCACGGATGACCTGCCATTGATACGGTTCTTCGCGAATGGAGGTCGTCGGGCCGGCGGCGGTGCATTTGTAAGAGCCGTCTTCCTGTTTCATCATCACCGGGCCGCAATGATAGATGATGCCGTCCTTAAAGCTCACGCCGTCCGGCAAGGTGCCGCCTTCGTGCAAATATTTGTGCACCGCGTCGCGACCGGTGAACACGGTTCCGGAAATCAAAACCTCGTCGCCAACTTTCAGCGCGCGAATTTTTTCCTCGGCGAAGGGAAAGCTCAGCTTAATCATGGCTTAAAAAATACGGTTTACCTCAATAAACCTTGCGTAGGTTTGACGGCAGGATGCCGAGTTCGTCGCGATATTTGGCCACAGTGCGGCGGGCGATGCTGATACCCTTGTCGGTAAGCATCTTCACGACTTCCTGGTCTGAAAGCGGACGGGAGGTGTTCTCGCTCTTGAAGATTTCGGCGATCATATCTTTCACACTCGTGTTGGAAACGTCGCTGCCGCTGGAAGTCTGCAGCCCAGCGGTGAAAAAGAATTTCATCTCGAACACGCCCTGCGGCGTCTCAATGTATTTGCCGGAAACCGCGCGACTCACCGTCGTCTCATGCACGCCGACCACTTCGGCAACCTGCGCCATCGTCATCGGTTTGAGGTGCGCCACACCCTTGTCCATGAAGTCGCGCTGACGTTTGACAATTTCGCGACCAATGTTGGCGATGGTGGTCTGGCGCTGGTGCAAGCTTTTGATGAGAAATTTTCCAGCGCGGATTTTCTCGCGGATGTAATTTTTCACCTCGGCGTCGTTGCCGCCGCCGGCCATCAAATCTTTATAGACATTACTGATGCGCAAATGCGGAATCTGCTCGTCGTTCGTGGTTACGGTATAATCGTCGCCATTCTTTTGGACGAAAACTTCGGGCGAAACGTATTGCTCATTCGTCGGAAGAAAAGCCCGGCCCGGACGCGGCTCCAGCCGCGCGATGCGGGCGAGCGCCTCCTGCACATCGTCAAGGGAACGCCCCGTGCCACGGGCCAGTTCAGGAATGCGTCGCTTGCCGAGCGCATCCATGTGATCGCGGATGATTTGAAATTCCAGCGAGCGATCCAGCCGCGCTCGTTCCAACTGAAGCATCAAACATTCGCGCAAATCACGCGCCCCGACGCCAACGGGTTCAAATCCTTGCACGACATCCAACACATCGGTCACTTCCTCCAGCGACAGGCCGGTCTGGGCCACAATTTCCTCGATGGTGGCGTTGAGATAACCGTAGTCGTCAATGTTACCAATGATGAGCTCGGCGACAGCCTGCTCTTTCTCGTCCAAATCCGTTTCGCGTAACTGATCCACGAGATGCTGAGCCAACGACGTTTCCGCCGTGAGTGAGTCGAACATGAACTGCCGTTTTTCCTCGTCATCGGTCGTCGAGCGGATCGGCGAACTGGCCTGTGAAAAATGGTCGCGCCATTCCTGATCCATCTGCACCAGCTTCTCAAATTCGGCCTGAAAATCATCCGTCCCATCGGCTGAGTCTTTGTCCGGCGGCGCGTCGGGCGTAGTGTCGGGCGTGTCAAACTTCACGTCATCCGGCGGCTCGGCCAGATCCGCTGAGGAAGTTGACTCATTGTCCTCAGCGGCAGATTTTTCGCGTGACTCGACATCCGTCTCCATCACTTCTTCCAACACGGGATTCTGCTGAAGTTCGGCCTCGACGAGTGCCTTGAGTTCCAAGGTCGGCGCCTGCAACAACGCCAGCGACTGCTGGAGCTGCGGAGCGAGCACCAGCGACTGCGTGAGTCGTTGCGAAAGTTGCATTCCAAAAGCCATGACGCACGCAGCATAAATAAATACCTCAAAACCACAAGCAGGTTCTGGCATGAATCTCGCTTGAAAACTTTTCCGCGAAACTAAAACTGGATTTTTTCAAATTTCGGGCGCATTCTTTTTTGTATGAAACTGATTCTCTCAACGCACAATGTGACGCTGACCAAGGCCATTGAAGATCATGTCCTTGACCGGCTCGACAAGCTCGAACACCTCGACCGCTGGACGGTGGACGCCCGCGTGACCCTCGAACACGACAAAACCCGCGTGCCGGAAAAACAGTTCAGTTGCTCCATGCGTATCACCATGCGCGGTCCTGATCTATTTGCCGAAGACCGTGAAAGCGACCTTTACGTTGCAATCGACTGCGTGACCAAGAAAATCGAACAGCAGATCCGCAAACGCCACAACAAACGCAAAGCCGCCAAGCACAAGGTCGCCTCCCGCAACAAACGCACCCGGCAGGAAACCGAATGATCCTTCTGCGCGCAAAAATAGTTTTGCCCATCACCGCGCCGCCCATCGAGGACGGCGCGGTTTTGGTTTCCGGCGGAAAAATCCGCGCCGTGATGCCGTGGAAAAAAATTTCGCCGCACGCCGACCGCAGCGCGCAGCACCAATTTATGGATCTGGGAGAAGTCATGCTCCTGCCCGGCCTCGTCAACGCCCACTGCCACCTCGACTACACCGGCATGGCCGGCGAAATCCCGCCGCCAAAAAATTTCACCGACTGGATCGCCGCCATCACCGCCTTCAAGGCCAGCTGGGATTATTCCGACTACGCCCAATCGTGGCTGCGCGGCGCGCACCAGCTTTTGAAAACCGGCACGACCACCGTGGCTGATATCGAAGCTGTGCCCGAACTGTTGCCGGAAGTTTGGGACGCCACGCCGTTGCGCGTGTTTTCATTTCTCGAAATGACCGGCATTAAATCACGCCGCCCGCCGCGCAACATCCTGCGCGACGCCGCCAGAAAAATTTCCGCGCTCAAACATCCACGCCATTCCGCGCACCTCTCACCCCACGCGCCCTATTCCACCGTGCCGGAGCTGCTGAAACTTTCCGCCGCTGCCGCGCGTAAAAAAAACTGGCGCGTCAGCACACACATCGCCGAATCGGCGGCGGAGTTTGAAATGTTTCAGGACGCCAGCGGCGGAATGCATGAGTGGCTTGCCCGCAACGGCCGCGACAATGCCGACTGTGGCCACGGCTCGCCAGTTGCCCATTACGCAAAACAAAAAGCGCTCGGCGAAAACGTCCTCGCCATCCACGTCAACCATCTGGCACGCGGCGACGCGGCCCTGCTCGCCAAAACCAAAACGCACGTCGTCCACTGCCCGCGTAGCCATGATTACTTCCGGCACACTAAATTCGAACGCGCACGCCTCGCCAACGCCGGCGTGAATCTTTGCCTCGGCACCGACAGCCTTGCCACCACGCGCAAGGATGGAAAACAAAAACCACAGCTCAATATGTTTGCCGAGATGCAAACGCTCGCCGCAAACGATAGAAAGATTTCGTCGGAAGAAATTTTGCAAATGGCCACCGTTAACGGCGCACACGCCCTCGGCCTGGCCGGAAAAATCGGAGAACTTTCCAAGGGTAGTTTTGCCGACCTCATCGCCCTGCCCTGCCCAGAAAAATTAAAAGACATCTACGCCGCCGCCATCCAACACGAAGGCAAGATTTTCGCCAGCATGATTGATGGCCGCTGGGCGATTCCGCCGAAATAAATCTACGATATCCGATTTGCGATTGACGCACGGAAACCCTTTTTGCTCGTAAATCGTAAATCGTAAATCGTAAATTCCCGCCGTGACTTCACTCGATGCCGAATTGAACCAGCGCCTCGCCACACTGCGCGAACAAAATTTGTTCCGCGCATTGCGCCGCGTGGATTCCGCACAAGGCCCGCGCATCGAAATCGGCGGTAAATCCTTTCTTAATTTTTCCTCGAACGATTATCTCGGACTCGCCAACCATCCCGCGCTGCAGGAAGCCGCCATCAAAGCCGTAGAAAAATTTGGCGCAGGTGCCGGTGCATCGCGGCTCATCTGCGGCTCGCTCGCGCCGTTTCATGAACTGGAAGAAGCCCTCGCCGCTTTCAAAAAAACCGAAGCCGCGCTGACTTTTTCCACCGGCTTCGCCGCCGCGCTGGGCACCATCACCGCGCTGGTGGGCAAGGACGACGTCATCATCCTCGACAAGCTCGTCCACGCCTGCATCGTGGACGCCGCCAAACTGAGCCGCGCAAAGCTCCGCATCTTCGATCACAACGACCTGAATGATCTCGAAGACAAATTGAAGTGGGCAAGAGCAAACACCAAGGGCCAAGTTCTTGTCGTGACTGAATCTGTCTTTAGCATGGATGGCGACCACGCACATTTAACAGAGATTGTTGCCCTCAAGGAAAAATACGGGGCATGGCTCATGGTAGATGAAGCCCACGCAACTGGACTCTACGGCAAGCATCGGCGTGGACTCGCGGAAGAATGCGCCGTGAGTGAGTATGTTGAAATTCAAATGGGGACGCTCGGCAAAGCGCTCGGAGCTAGTGGCGGTTACATTTGCGGCAGCCGCACTATGATTGATTATCTCGTCAACCGCGCACGAAGTTTTATATTCAGCACCGCGCCAGTCCCTGCTACTGCGGGGGCTGCCGTTGCAGGAATCACAATCCTCCAAACAGAGGAAGGAAAATCACTGCACGCGAATCTCTGGCAGAGAATCAGGATGTTTCACTCGTTAAATCGCGCCGTCCACTTGCCCAACAGCGCAATCCTGCCATTCATGATTTGGGACGAAGAAAGGGCATTGTCAATTTCGAGCGAGCTGCGTGACAAGGGTTTCTTCGTGCCTGCGATTCGTTATCCAACCGTAGCCCGGCGCAGTGCCAGACTGCGAATAACGCTCACAGCCTCGCACACAGAGTGTGATGTGGTGGAGCTTGCTAAAATGCTGTCACCGATAGCTGAACAAATATCCTGCCTTCGTGATGCATAAAACTGCTCAACTCGACCAACGTCACGTCTGGCATCCGTTCACGCAGATGCGCGACTGGTTGCGGCGCGAGCCAATAGTCATCGCTTCCGGCCAAGGCGCGGTGTTGCGCGATGTGCGCGGCAAAAAATATCTCGACGCCAATTCTTCCATCTGGACGAACCTGCACGGGCATCAGCATCCGAAGATTAACGCCGCCATCACCCGGCAGTTAAAAAAAATTTCGCACTCATCCGCACTGGGTTTCGCGAACGAACCAGCGAGCTTGCTAGCGGAACGGCTGTTAACAGCCGCCAACACCCAGCACAAAACACAGAGCACCAGACTAGCAAAGGTTTTCTATTCCGACGACGGCTCCACCGCGCTGGAAGTCGCCCTCAAGTTGGCATATCAATTCACGCTCCGCGCTCGCAACAAACAATCGCAGCCAAAATTTCTAGCGCTCGACGGCGCGTATCATGGCGACACGATAGGTGCGGTTTCAATGGGACATATTGATCTTTTTCACAAGGCTTACAGCGGGATGCTGTTCCAGACGGACAAAGTGATGTCACCATATTGCTACCGCTGTCCGTTCAACCGTGCCAAGCCGGAACGCGCCGACGCACGTCATTACCGTAAGTGCAATTGGGAATGCGTCCACCTCGTCGAAAAGAAATTTTCCGCGCAGAAGAAGAAAGGAAATCCTTATGCTGCCTTCGTCTTCGAACCTTTGATGCAAGGCGCGGCGGGGATGATTCCCCAGGCGGACGGTTGGTTGAAAAAAGTCGCGGAAACTGCCCGCGCACACGGCGCATTGCTTATTGCGGATGAAGTGATGACGGGTTTTGGCCGAACTGGAAAAACGTTCGCGTGCCAGCACCAAAACATTCAACCGGACTTCCTCTGCCTCGCCAAAGGCCTGACCGGCGGCTATCTGCCAATGGCGGCGACGCTGACCACGCAAAGCGTTTTCAACGCGTTCCTAGGCGAGTATCACGAGTTCAAAACTTTCTTTCATGGCCACAGTTTCACCGGCAACCAGCTTGGTGCCGCCGCTTCGCTAGCGAGCCTGAAAATATTACAAACGAAGCGCTCCGAACAGCAGCGCGCCCGATTGCAACAGCGCCTGCACACGGAACTGCAATCGCTCTGGCAACTGCCAAACATCGGCGACATCCGCCAAGTTGGCCTGGTCGCAGGCATTGAGCTCGTAAAAAACTGGCGCACGCGTGAATCGTTTACCTTGCGCGAACGCGCCGGCATCCGCGTGTGCGAAGCCATGGCGCGGCGCGGCGTGCTAACAAGACCCATTGGCAATGTGATTCCTCTGCTCCCGCCGTATTGCACGACGCCGAAGCAGATGCAGACGATGGTCGGTGCGCTGCACGACGCCGTGAAGGAAGTTTTTTAATCAGCCGCGAAAAGCACGCAATAAAAAACGGCGCACAGCTTTCTGTGCGCCGGTTTGATGGCAAAACAAGTTATTTACCGGCGAGCAGCTCCTTCAGCTTCGGCTCCATGGCCGCGGCCCAGATTTTGTAGCCGGCCTCGTTCGGATGCAGCGCGTCGGGCATGATGCTCTTGGAAATCGAGCCGTCGTTCTCGACGTATTGCGAGCCGAAGTCGAGGAAGAAAATGTGCTGACCATCGTCAAGCTTGGCGAGCACTTGGTTGATCTCCAGCAAACGACCACGCTGCGGGTTGAACGTCTTGGCACGCGGGAAAATTCCGAGCAGCAAAACTTTCGTGTCCGGCTGGCGCGTGCGGATCTGCTGCACGATGGCGGTAACGCCTTCGAGAATGTCATTGTCCGTGTAGCTGTCCGTGCCATCCTTGTTCTTGTTGGAATTGTTCGTGCCAATCATGACGATGGCGACCTTCGCCTTGATGCCGTCAAGCTGGCCGTTTTCAAAACGCCATAGGACGTGCTGTGTGCCGTCGCCGCTCACACCAAAATTGATGGCCTTGAGCTTGCTGTAATATTCGGCCCAGACATTCTTGCCACTGCCTTCCCAGCCTTGCGTGATAGAATCGCCAATGAATTCGAGGTCATAATCACCGGGCGCGTCCTTGGCACGTTGTAACACCTGCGTCTGGCGGTTGGTGATGCTGCCGGTGCGCGGCACGGGGACGATGGCAAAGTTCTTGTGAACTTCCGCCGCCGCTGCCGGGGTGTTGGTCTGGGCGAAGGAATGGAGTTGAACCGCCGCCAGCAAGGCGACGACGAGTATTATTTTTTTATTTTTCATGAGTGAATGATTAGTGGTTTGGACGTTGAAAATCAAATTTTGGTTTCAGCCGGTTTGCGAATCAACAGCGCAAGCGCCGCGCCGCCGAGCAAAAACCCGCCGGCTACGGTGAATGACGATTGATAATTCCCGCTCGCCGTGAACAGCATCTGCTGCAATCGGCTCAGGACGAAGCCACCGACGCCCCACGCGGTGAACAGAATACCATAATTCATGCCGAAACTTTTCAGGCCCCAGAAATCTTTGGCCAGCGACGGGAACAGCGCGAGGTTCGCCCCGTAATTAAAACCGATGAACGTCGCCAACAGCACGATCAGCATGGGTGTCGTCTCCTTGCTCGCGGTCACGGGGATGGCAATGAACATGAGCGCGGCTTGAACCGCCAGCACGAGCATCAGCGTCCAGCGACGACCAATCTTGTCCGACAAAATTCCGGCGATGATACGGCCGCCGGCGTTACCAATCGCCATCACTGCCACGGCGATGAAGGCATTCACGCCCATGCTTTTCTTGGCCATGCCGCTGACACTGCTGATGACCATCAAGCCTGCGCCTGCACCGATGAAATAAATCAACCACAGCAGATAAAACATCGGGCTGCGCAACATCTCACCGGGCGCGGAAGCGACGACGGCAGTTTTTGTCGTGGAAGAATTTTGCGGTGACGTGACGTAACCGACGGGCGGATTCTTCAACATCTGCGCGAGACCGATGACGATGACGGTGAATGCCAAACCGAAGATGAGCATGGATTGTTTCAACCCAAAATGACTAAGCAGGTATTGTGACGTCGGCGCGAGATAAATTGGCGCGAGGCCGAAGCCGGCTACGACGATGCCGGCGATAAGTCCGGTTTTCGCAGGCGGAAACCATTTCAGCGCAGGCGGCGTCGTTGATGAGTAACCAAAGCCGATGCCAATTCCCACCAACACACCGAAGCCGAGCAGCCAAGTCGAATAACTGTTCGACGTAGAAATCAAAACCATGCCCGCGCCAACGAGCAATCCGCCAATGGAAGCCGTAACGCGCGGGCCAAACTTGTCCTGACACTTGCCCGCCAGAATCATCGCGAACGCGAAGACGAGACAGCACAGCGCGTAGGGATCATTAAGCTGGTCGCCCTTCCAGCCAAAATCTTTTTCGATAGCCGCCTTGAACATACTCCAGGTGTAGAGAATGCCGAGCGCGAGGTTGATGCCGAGGCCGGACGACGCCACGAGCCAGCCGTGATTTTTAGAAGGAGTTTCCGTTGCCATGGTTTTGGGAATGGCGGACGCTAACAAAGCAGCGCGATGGTGGCAACCGGGTTTTGTTATTTGTTTCCCCCTCGAATTTCCAAAAACAAAAGAGCGCGGACAGCCTTCGCCATCCGCGCCTTTGAATTGATTCCGGCCGCTTACGCCTTGGGAGCTTCCGCGGCTTCTTCCTTGTCGCGGTCTTCCATCGCGGCTTTGCGCGAGAGGCGGACGCGGCCTTTTTCATCCACGCCGAGGCATTTCACGGTGATGTCGTCGCCGACTTTGCAGATGTCTTCCGTGTTCTTCACGCGGAAGTTGGCGAGCTCGCTGATGTGCACCAAACCGTCCTTGCCGGGGAGGAATTCGACGAACGCACCGAATTCTTTCACGGTAACAACTTTGCCGCGATAAATCTTGCCGATCTCCGCTTCGGCGGTCATGCCGCTGATCGCGTCCACGGCGATCTTCATGCCCTCGGCGGACACGGAGAAGATGTTGACCGTGCCATCGTCCTCGATGTCAATTTCGCAGCCGGATTCTTCGACGAGGCGTTTGATGTTCTTGCCACCGGGTCCGATGATCGCACCGATTTTCTCCGGGTTGACGCGGAGAGTAGTGATGCGCGGGGCGTATTTGCTGATGTCCTTGCGCGGTTCGGCAATGGTCTTGGCCATTTCGGCAAGAATTGCGAGACGGGCGACGCGAGCTTTTTCGACCGCAATGTCCATGATGGCGTGCGGGAGACCTTTGAGCTTCAAGTCGAGCTGGAAGCCGGTGATGCCCTTCGACGTGCCGGCGATTTTGCAATCCATGTCACAATACGCATCTTCCCAGCCGATGATGTCGGTGAGGAGTTCGTATTTGGAAATTTTCTCACCGCTGTATTCCGTGCAGATACCGACGCTGATTCCAGCGACCGGACGGATCATCGGAACGCCAGCGTCAAGCAAGGCGAGCGTGCCGCCGCAGACGGACGCCATGGAGGTGGAACCGTTGGATTCCATGATCTCGCTGGTAACGCGAACGGCGTAAGGATAGGTATCGAGCGGAATCATCGAGGCAATGGAACGCTCAGCAAGCGCGCCGTGGCCGATTTCGCGCCGGCCGGGGCCGGAGATGCGGCCGGTTTCGCCGACGGAGAAATTCGGGAAGTTGTAGTGCAGAATGAATTTCTTTTCCGTGCCGCCGCCGGTGTAGGAATCAAATTCCTGCGCGTCATCACCGGTGCCGAGTGTGACGAGCGTGACCGCCTGCGTTTCGCCGCGGGCAAAAATCGCCGAGCCGTGGGCGCGGGGCAGAATGCTGACTTCGCTGGAAATCGGACGAACGACATCAAACGTGCGACCGTCAAGGCGTTTGCCAGATTCGAGAATCAATTTGCGGACGGCTTCTTTTTGGATGTAATAAAAGGCGTCATTGATGACGAACGGCGTGACTTTTTCCGCGCCATATTTGGCGACAAGCTTTTCACCGACTTCATTCTTGATGGCGTTGCAGGCACCTTCGCGATTGAGTTTGCCGGGCGTGAGCAAGGCTGGCACAAAACGGTCTCCAGCGAGTGCTTTCGCATCGGCGAGGATTTCGTCCGGAACAATCTTCAAGGTGATTTCGCGTTTCTTCTTGCCAATCTTAGTGGCGAGTTCCTTTTGCGCGACAATCTGAGGCTGGATGACTTCTTGCGCGTATTTCAACGCGGCACTGAAATCGGCTTCCGAAATTTCTTTGGCCGCGCCTTCATACATGACGATGTCTTTTTCGTTGCCGACATAGACGAGGTCGAGGTCGCTGTCCGCCTGTTCAGCGTGTGTGGGGTTCGCAACAAATTTGCCATCGACGCGACCGACGCGCACCGCGCCGAGCGGCCCGGCCCACGGAATGTCGGAAACCATCAACGCCGCGCTCGCGCCGATGATGCTCAAAATATCAGGATCATTTTCGCCATCCGCGCTTAAGAGGACAGTCTGCACCTGGACTTCGTTATACCAGCCCTTCGGAAAGAGCGGGCGGATCGGACGGTCAGTGAGACGGCAGGTGAGGATTTCTTTTTCTGTCGGACGGCCTTCGCGCTTGAAGTAGCCACCGGGAAATTTGCCGGCCGCCGCCGCTTTTTCGCGGTAGTCAACGGTGAGCGGAAAAAAGTCTTGGCCGTCTTTGGCTTTGGTGGCGGCGACGGCGGCGACGATGACGATCGTTTCGCCGAGTTGCACGGTCACGGCACCGTCGGCCTGTTTGGCCAGCTTGCCGGATTCAATGGTAATGGATTTATCGCCGATGGCGGCGGTAATTTTATGTGACATAGCTAACTTTCTTTGCCGCCGCGCCCCAGAGGAACTTCAGTGAACCCCGAAAGTCTTCGGAGCTGAATGAAATTTCCCGGGAACGGCGGAATTTTCTACGCGAGTTGGTTGTGGTTTTGGATTTGCCCCGCTCGCGCGGGCGGGAGGCCATCCAAACAGAAAAGGCGGGCCGGAGAATCTGGCACGCCTTTCAAATCATTTGCGAAGCTTGAGCTTCTTGGTGACGGTCTGGTAACGGCCAAGATCCGTGCTCTGCAAATAGTCGAGCAAACGGCGGCGCTGGCTGACCATCATCAGCAAACCGCGGCGGGAGCTGTGATCTTTCTTGGCGGCCTGCAAGTGTTCGGTCAAATGGTTGATGCGCTCGGTGAGGAGGGCAATTTGCACATCGGCGGAACCGGTGTCCTTGGCGTGCAACTTTACTGAATCAATCGTCTTTGTCTTCGCTTCCATATAATATAAATGAGGCGGGAGAATAATTTATTTACCGCCAGCCTGTAAAGCGAATTAACCGGTAATTTTTGGTTGTTCCCACACCAACCGCCGCCGCGTTCCCGCCGTCAGCTTGAAATTTTCGCCAATCCGCAGGCCTTCCACCCAGAAAATTTCCCCGCAAGCCGTCGCCGCCAGCACCAGTTCGCGCCGTCGCGCGGCGGGAATTTTTGCGTTCACAAACAAATCCTGCAACTTCACCGCCGACTTCAATCCGATGGGCTGGAACCGGTCGCCCGCCCGCCAGTGGCGCAGGCTGATTTCGCCGCCGATTTTTTCTGCGTCAAAAAACTCAATGCCGGTTTTGTTTGCGGGCAGAATAAAATTAATCTGCGGCTGAATGCCCCAGCGAAAGTCTTTTCCACCAAACTCCACCTGCCCCGCCCTGCCCTGCAAATTGAATTTCAACTCGGCCGAATTAAACTCGTCAGACCTTGTTTGACGCAGATTGATTTTGCCTGCCGCATCCCGCGCCAAGGAAATTTCCCGACTGATGCTGAAAAATTTCCCCGGCGCGGCGCGCAGCGATTCGATCAACTCAAAATCCGACGCCACACCAACAGCGGACAATTCGTTTTGCAAAACCCGCCGCTGAATGGCGACGGGCCACGAGGCAAAATCCGAACCTCGTTTTTGGCCAGCCGACTGCCCTACAAACTCCGCCTCCGCACCGGAAATCTCCATCAGCCGCAAAACCGTCTTGGCCACGGCGGGCTGGTAATTTTTGCGAAGCAGCGGCAGCAGTTCGTGGCGGATGCGGTTGCGGAGAAAATCCGCCGAGCCGTTCGACGCGTCCTCGCGAAAATGGATTTTGTTCCCAACGGCATTGGCCATGATTTCTTTTTTGGAAAATCCCAAAAACGGACGGACGAGCGAAATGTCCTGGCCCGCCGGCGAGGGTGAGCGCCATTTCATCCCCCCCAAACCTTCACCGCCTGCGCCCCGCAGCAGGCGCAGAAAGAAAAGTTCTACCTGGTCGTCCGCGTGGTGCGCCAAGGCGACGGTGTAGATTTTTTGTTCGCGCGCGATGCGAGCCAGAAATTCGTGGCGCAATTTTCGCGCTGCCATCTCGATGGACAGTTTTGACTGTGCGGCAAACGATTTCACATCCGCGCCGCCGCCGAAAAATTTCAGTCGCAGTTTTTTGGCGGTCTGCCGGACGAGCCTTTCATCCGCATCGCTGGCGCGGCCACGCAATTGGTGGTTGAAGTGCGCCACAAAAATTTTCCAGCGATTTTCTTTGGCGAGCAAATTCAGAACGTGGAGCAAGACCATAGAATCCGCGCCGCCAGAAACGGCGACGAGGGTTTTCTGGCCGGGCGACAGCAGCCGGCGATTTTGGATTTCGGCGGCGGCACGCTGGAGGAATTCACTCACGCGGAAAAACTACATTTTCCACCGCGCCGGGCAAAGGCTTGATTTGGCGGGCGGGATTTCACGGCAGCAGCTTGAGCCGATAGAATCGCACGGGGTCATTGGTCACGCCAAAGTCCGTGAACTGCCAGACGCCGGTGATGCCCAGCGTGTTCGTAGCCAACGGCTGCCAGTTGCCGGAGAGCAAATCCGCTACGCTCTCCAAAACATACGTCGAGCCGTAGCCGCCGTTGAGTTGGAGCGTCACGCCGCTGGCAGGCTGGCTCACGAAGCTGATGATGTTCGGCGTGGAATTGGTCTGCGGCACGACGGTGATGTTCACGGTTTGAAAATTTGTCCCGCCAAACCCGTCGCTCACCGTGCAGACAAACTGGTCGTCAACGAAATTAGGATTGAAATAGAACAATGACGGCGTGGCGTTCGTCACCGTCACGCCGTTCGTGCTGGCGGCGATGGCGGAAATGAACAGCACATCGCCATCCACATCGCTCCAGTTGGTGGCGAGGCTGGTGATGGGAAGGTTCAAATTCAATCCGGCGATGAGCGTGAAAAATGCCGGGGAAATTTCCGGCGGATGGTTGGTGACGATTTGCGCGAGCGCGTTGGTGGCGGGCAAATAATTCAGGTCGCCTGAATAAATCGCGACGATGAGATTCGTGCCGCGCGGCAACGTGGAAAAGTTCGTGCTGGCCGCCGCACCATTCACGAGCAGCTGCAAATCAAACGGCGTCCCGTTCGTGAAAAACTGGATCGCGCCCGTCGCATTCGTCGGCGTTACAAAGGCGGCAAAATTCACATTGTCGCGGAAGCCATCGGGATTTGCGGACGCACCCAGCGTGAGACTCGAGGCAAACAAGTTCACCGTCAACACGGCCACCGTGCTCGTTGCAGAACCGCCGGACGACGTGACAACGACGGAATAGTTTCCTGCCGTCGCCAAATTAAGATTGGAAAGCAAAAGGAAATTGCCGGTCTGGTTGGCGAGCGCCGCGCCGCTGAAAAACCATTGGAACGACGGTGCAGTGCAGGCGTTGGCCGTGACGCTGAAACTTGCGTAATTGCCCGGAGTATTCGTCTGGCTTTGCGGCTGGATCAGGATGAATGGCGGCGCGGCATCGCGGACGATAATCTGATTTGTTGCGAACGATGTGTTGCCAAAATCATCGGCGACAGCGAAGACAACCAGGTTGGTTCCAAGCGGCAAAATAAAACCATTCGTCGGCGACTGTGAAATGACCACCGCACCAGACAAGTCGCCCGCGAGGATGAAATTGGTTCCCGTCACGTCCGGCATCAGCGCGCTGCAATTCGTGTCAAGCGACAGGAAAAGATTCGTGAAGCTCCAGGTGATTGCCGGCGGCGTGGTGTCGCGCACAATGACGATGCGGGTGACGGCGTTCGTGTTGCCGCTGCTATCGGTGGCGGTGTAGGCGAGCGTATTCGTGCTGGCGAGATTGACATTCACCACACCATTCGTGACGACAGATAAAATCCCCGAGCACGCATCGCTGGCCGTCACGCCGGGATCAATGAATGCCACACCAAATTCGTTCGTCAGCAGCGCGCCGCCATTGAGCGTGATGACAGGCGGCGTCTGGTCGCGCACGATGATGCGATTGGTGGAAACAGATTTGTTCGTCGCCGCGTCAGCCACGGTGATGAGAATGAGGTTCGTGCCGAGCGACAGCGGCGCGTTGTTTGTTGGTGACTGCGTGATGGTGAGCGCGCCGGACAAATCGGTGGCGAGAATGAAATTTGTGCCGGTCACATTCGTCATCAGCGCGCTACAGCTCGCATTCGCCGTCAAAACTAAATTTGTGAAACTCCAAGCAATCACCGGCGGCGTGGTGTCGCGCACGATGACGGTGCGCGTGGCGGTGTTGGTGTTGCCGTTGCCGTCGGTGGCGCGGTAGGTGAGCGTGTTCGTGCCGACGAGATTTATGTTCACCACGCCGTTCGTCGTGACGGATAAAACTCCCACGCAAAGATCATTGGCCGTCGCGCCAGGGTCGGTGAATGGTAAACCAAGTTCGTTGCTCAGGAGTGCCGCGCCGTTCAGCGCGATGACCGGTGCGAGTGTGTCAATAACGGTGAGCGCAACTGCGTTGCTGGCGCTGCCAAAAAAATTGGTGATAACGACCGCAACAGTGTGGCTTGGCAGATGAACATTCGTGGTGGTGAACGTGGCATTGGTCGCGCCACTGACCGGCACATTGTCCAGTCGCCATTGAAAATTCAGCGTCGCCGTGCCGGTGGCGATCACGGCGAAGGTGGCGTTGCTACCACATTGAATGGCTTGCGCCACCGGTGGAATGGTGATGATAGGTGGCTGGCCGTTGGTGTTGACTGTAAGGATGGCGGCGATGCTGGTATTGGTCTGGCCATCCGGGTTGATGACAGAAATGGTGCGCGCCGTGTCCAAGGCATTCGTGGCTATCGTGAGATTCAGCGTCAGGTTCGTGGGGTTGACGTAGGTAACGCTGTTCAACGTGATTCCACCGCCGTTCACAACTGTGGCCAGCCGGTTGGAAAACCCTGCGCCGGGGTCGTAAAATCCAAAGCCGCCGGAACTGGAACCCAGCAGCGTGACGTTGATGGCGGCGACGCCCTGCGTGACGACAGCCGGCGAACAACTGATGGGCAACGCCGGCGGCGGCGCGGAAAATTTTCCGATCTGCACGGCGTAGGAATTCGCGGCGTTTACATTTTCCTGAATGGTCCACATGGTCATGTCGTCATTCGGATCGAGGCTGGTGTAGGAATAATCGCCCCAGCGATTGTAAGGCGGACTGTAAGCGGCGGCACCGGCAGAATAAATAATGGGCGTGCCAAACGTGCCCGCAGCGGCGTTCGTGAGCCGACCCGCGACCGCCGCACCGACAAATTGCGATGTGCTGGAGGCGCTGAAACCTGCCACCGCGTGACCTTGACCAGAAACCATGACCGTGCCCATCCAATAAAAAATGTTCGTGCTGGAGGAATCATAGATCGTTCCCGACTGCTGCACACTGGGCGTCTGGCCGGTAGGAATACCGCCAATTTTATACCACCGCACGCCGTTGCGCGTGGTAGCAGAAGTTCCCCCACTGCTGTTCACACCGACATTTCCGGAAGTCCACAGCGAACCATTGCGATAATGCGCCGCGAGCAATCGTTCATCAAGGCCGTCCAAGTTGCTGCTCGTGCCAGAACTCGGCACTACGATAGGAGCGGCAAAGGAAGAAACGGTGATGCTCACATTTCCCGAGATCGTCGGCGTGCTACTCCCTGGATTGGAGACGCGCCGGAGACGCAGACGCGTGCTGCTGCCGAAATCCACACCGATGATGTAACCTTCCGTGGCGTTTGGATCATAATTGTCAACCCCTTGCGGCGTATATGGCCCCGTGACCCCGCTTATGAGACGACGGAACGCGGTGACCGCAATCGGCCCGCCCGTGAGCAGCGAACTTTTCTGAACGACGAATGCCGTGGTGTTATCAAATGAGCCTGTGGTGGCATTGAAGATGTTTACGCCAATATAAAGCGCGTTGGCATCAATCCCCAGCGTGGGATAATCCGCAAACTCACCGGTATCCCCCGTCGGTGAAACTAGGTCGTGTTGGAAAAAATAAAAGCTCCAGACCGTGCCGGCGGTGATCACGCTAGAATCGCTCACGGCAATTAAAACCCGGTTGGGCGATGTTCCGGTCTTGCCTGGCACGTCAATGATAATAACGAACCATCGGCCCGAAAGCCGATCATAACGAATGCGCGGGTCGCTGGTGAAATTGTTGTTCGCCGGCGGCGTCATCACCGAGTTGAAGAACGTATCCATGGATGCGTTGAGCACGCCGTCGGCGAGGCCGGTATTTTTATTGAAAGTGCGGATGCGCCCGTTGACCGCGACAATGAACTGCGCCGGCCCGACCGCACCCATCGTGTCCGGCGGATACGAACTGGTTTCCGGCAGTGTGGCTCCAGTGAAGGCGAGCGGCGTGCCGTTGGTGCCGAATGGGCCGGGCTGCGCGACCCGCAACGAAGTGACCGGGCTGCCGCCGGTGGTGTTTGCTTCGGTGAAAATTGGAAATTCCACCTCGCCGCCGAGTTCCGCGGCGCGGCGCCGGTGCGAAATAAACCGCCGATCCCTGGGCGGTGAAGCGTCACTCACGCGGGCGCGGGCCATGATTTGCACGATATTATCGTTGATGCCGACGCCGGGCCCGGGATTATTCGTGGAAGCGAAGCGGTCCGCTGACGGGCGCAGAACCCCACCGGTGACATGGCCGCGCGGCCCGGTCCGCCCAGCTTCCGCACCGGTGACGGTCAGCAGAAAGCTCAAAAAAATTCCGGCGGCAAGAACCTTGATTTTTCCGGCACGCATGAAAAAAGATTACGACAAAAATTTTACGGCGTCACGAGCAGACGATAAAACCGCTGTGCCGAGGCGGCGGTGTTGGTGTCGGTCACAGACAACGTGTTGGTTGTCGCGGTGACGAGGCTGCCAAGATTGAGCCAGTTCGCCTGTATAAGGTTAGTTTTATATTGCGCCTGATATTTTAGGCCGCTGGTGGTGTCGAAAGTCAGCTTGAAAGAATTTGTGTTTTTCACGGTGGACTTGAAGCTGGGATTGGCGACGGAGGTGACGGTGATGTCGTCAATGGCCAGATAACTAGGATCGTCCTGCAACCCGAATTGTATCAGCGTGGATGAAGTGCTGGCGGTGACGAGGCGTTGAAAATTCGTCCACGCGGTCGTGGTGAAATTCGTCAACGCGACGACGGTGGCGCCATCCCATTGCGCGGAAAAAAGATTGGGCGTGGTGCCGGCGGCATTGCGCACCCAGAGCGAGAGGAGATACGTCTGGCCAGGCGTAGTCGGCAGGTTTTGAGAAATGTAACCGGGATTACCAGACGGCCCGAATTCTGCGCCGTGAGTTCCGCCGTGAACATAGGTGCTGGTGGTGACGACCGTGGTGTAGGCAGTGTTGCCGGATTGCGTCCAGCCGGTGAAATCGCCGGTCTCGAAACCGCCGTTTTGCAGGAGCGGTTGGCCGATGGACAGTGTGAACGGCACGACCGCAAACACGCCGCTGGCATTGCTGAAAGTAAGATTCGCGGAATAAACCGCCGCCGCAAGCGTGTTCGCCGCCGCCGTAAGGCTGACGGTCACGTTCGTCTGGCTGTTGGCGGGCAGCGCGCCGTTCGTGATGGAGACGGACAGCCAGGCGGAAGTCTTTATCAAGCTCCAGTTCACCGCGCTGCCGCTCAAGTTGGTCAGGATAAAATTTTGCGTGCCGTTGGCAAACACGCCGCCGACCGGGCCAGTGGCGGTGAAGCCCTTGACTGGCGAAACGGACAACGGCTGCGTGATTTGCAATGCAAACGGAATCGTCTGCACGACATGCGAGGTCTGGTTGGTGAAACGCAGGCTGGTGGAATAATTTCCCACCGGCAGGCTGCCCGCGGCCGCCGTGAGACCGACGGAAAGATTGGTCGTGGTGTGCGCCGCAAGCGTGCCGTTCGTGAACGCGGCACTGACCCAAGACGAAGTGACAATGAGCGACCAGTTCAACGCGGTGTTGGCAGTGTTGGTGAGTTGAAAAGTTCCGGCGGCAGGATTAAACGGCCCAGCCAGCGGCCCGGCCAGGGAAATGCCAGTAAACGGCGAAAGCGCCAGACTGTCCGTGGAGCCGGCCAGCGCGTTGATCAGTGCGACGCCGTTCGGCGTGCCGAGACCGGTCGCCAAATCATAGCCCGCGACGGCGGCAAATTTTCCGCCGCTGCTCGACCAGGCGTTGTTGCCGGCGGTCGTGTCGTGAAAACAATTCGCATAATTCGCCGTGTGCGAAATCGCAAACACCGCCGGATTGATGAAGCCCACCGAGGCATTGCCCAAACTCGCCGCCTGCTGATTCACGAGCGCCATGAAGCCAGCCCACAGCGGCGCGGCGCAGCTGGTTCCACCAGTTGAACCCGCACTCCCATTGTCGTAGGTGGAATAAACCTGATTGGCCGTGAGCGCGACATCGGGAATGTTGCGCTTGGTGGCGGAGCCGGCGCTGGCCGCCATGCTGGTGTTCGTCTGCCACCAGGGAATTGGATAGTAAGTGCTGATGCCGCCGCTGCTGCCCCAGTTACCGCCGTTGGGATTGACCGTGCCATCATTCCAAACTGTCTCTGACGCAAACGAGACGCCGGCGCCGTTCATCGTCAACGTCGTGCCGCCGACTTGCGTGATGTAAGGACAGCTTGACGGAGCGTTTGCCTGCGCGGTGCTGTCTACGTCGTTATTCGAACCGGCGATGAACGCATCGGTGTCGCCAGAAGCATTAAAAAACGACTGGCCGGCAGCGGCCATCAATTGAAATATATTATCCGTCGTCACACTCGGCCCGCCGCCCCAACCCCAGGAGCAGCTCAAATTTTTTACCATGTTGCTGGCGAGCATCGAGTTCAAAATATCGTTCTGCAAGCCGTTTGGCCCGGCCTCGAAGACAACGATTTTTGCCAAGCCCGGAGCCATCGCCATGGACATTTCAATATCCAACGCCACCTCGCTGTTGCCGCTGTTCGCGCCGGGGTTGGGCGTGCCATTGAAACCGTCGAGCAAAACATTTTGGATAATGATGTTCGTCCGCCCGCCACCGGCAGCCCGAGCATAGGAAACGATGTCGTTCGTGTAATAGCCGTCAAATTGCAGCAGTCCGACCAACTGCCCCGCGCCGGTCAAGGCCGTGCCGGACGCATAAGCCTTGCGAAAATCATCGCCAAAATAATTGCCGGAGCCGTTCGGCGCGGTGCCGTTCTTGGAAATCATCTGGGCCGCGAGCGCTTTTCTCATTTTGGGATGTGGCCGATAAAAGTCGCTCAAACCTTGAATGTCCGTCACCGGCAGGCTGACATCCACGGACGGCTCGGCATCCGGCGCAAAAAACTCCCGCGATTCGCTCGGATGTTTGAAGCGGTGAAGATTGAAATGAAACGCACGTTCCAAATCTGCCGCGCGGCCACGCACATCGAGCAACAAACGGTTGTCGTGCGTGCCGGTTATCTTCAGGCCGTTGTTCTGCGCGAAATTTTTCACCGCTGTGTAGTCTGCCTCGGTAGGTCCGAAACGCGCGGCCAATTCTTCCGGCGTCAGAAATTTCCGGTAGTTCGGGCTGGCGGGGTCATAGACATCCGCCAGAAAGGTTTGGAGCCCCGCCGCATCACGCAGCGGCAGGCCGATGGCCAGCCGCAGTTCGTTGCTCGCAGAAACTTTTCCGAGCGCCACCAGATGGCGCGAAACTTCGGGAACGTGACCGGAAAGTATTTTGCCGCCGGCGCCGAAAACGGGACAGCCGATGCCCAAGACTAACAGCATCAGCCAAAGCCGGTGTGCTGCCAGATGAAATTTTCTTGCCATTTTTTCTGATTTTATCGGATCAAACCCGCGCCCAATCATCCAGCACGTTGCATTCCAAAAAACGGCTGGACGGGCGAAATTTACTTCAGGAACAGTCAATGTCAATTTCGCGCAAAAACATTGCCGCGCGCTTTCCGCTTTCCGCCTTCCGCCTTCCGCTTTAACTTCGTTGTGTGTCCGTCACATTCACCATCCTCGGCAGCGGCTCGGCGGGAAACTGCGCCTACCTCGAGACCGCCGAAGCGCGCATCCTCGTGGACGCGGGATTCTCGCCGCTGCAAATCCGCAAACGCCTCGCTGGTATCGGCCGAACGCCGGAAAACCTTTCGGCAATTTTGCTGACGCACGAACATTCCGATCATATTTCCGGCCTGCTCGGGCTGGCGGATAAATTTCACATCCCCGTTTTTTGCAATCGCGGCACGCAGGACGGAACTCTGTGGGCGCTAAAATCGAAACTGGAATCAAAAAAAAATCCACCCGCCGACAGCACCGCGCAGTTGAAAAAAATTCTCGACTGGCATTTGTTCGAGACCGGCGCGAGTTTTGCCATTGGCGATGTAGACATTGAAACCTTTTCCATTCCGCACGACGCGCAAGATCCGGTGGGTTTTCTCCTTCGCACTTCGGCGGGCAACATCGGTTTCGCCACCGACCTTGGCCACGTCACCAAACTCGTGCTGGAACGCATCCGCGTCGCGAATGTGCTCGTGCTCGAATCCAACCACGACGTGAAGATGTTGCAAGATTGTCCGCGCCGCTCGTGGGCGTTGAAGCAACGCATCCTCGGTCGCCACGGCCACATCTCCAACGTCACCGCCGCCGAGACCGTCGCGCAAATCATGTCCGCCGAACTCAAACAGCTTTACCTCGCGCACTTGAGCCGCGAGTGCAACAAGCCCGAACTCGCTGAACACGTCATGGCCGAGCAACTCCACCACATCGGCGCAAAACATGTCCGGATGCAAATCGCTGCACAGGATGTGCCGTGCGGAACACTTACATTGTAAAATGAAAATCCAAAGCTGGGTCAACGCCGGCCTCGGCTTGTTTTATCCCGAGACTTGCCAGCTTTGCAAAACTGGACGGGCGACGGCGCGCGACGGTTTTGTCTGCGCGGAATGTTGGACGCAGGTGCGCTTCATCCGTCCGCCGTTTTGCGAGCGTTGTGGATTGCCGTTTGAGGGCGATCTCACCACGAAGTTCGTCTGCACGAACTGCCACGACCAGGAATTATTTTTCACCTCCGCGCGCTCGGCAGTCGCGGCCAAAGCGATGGTGCTGGACGTTATCCATCGCTTCAAATACTCGCGGGCGCTGTGGTTTGAAAATTTCCTCGCGGACCTGCTGCTGCGCGAAGCTGTGCCGGTTCTGCGCGAAAGTCATTTCGACGCCATTATCCCCGTGCCGCTGCATCCGTTGAAATTGCGTGAACGGGAATTCAACCAGGCGGAAATTCTGGCGCGGCATCTAGGTGCCGCGCTGAAAATCCCGGTCGAGACCACCATCCTCCAGCGCATCACACCAACGCTCACGCAAACCAAGCTCACCCGCGAACAACGCGCCGCCAACACAGCCGGCGCCTTCGCCGTGGGCAACGGCTGGCGGCTAGACGGGCAAAAATTCATCTTGCTCGACGACGTGTTCACCACCGGCGCGACTACGAATGCCGCCGCGAAGGCGTTGTGCGGTGCGGGCGCGGCGGAGGTCTGTGTCTGGACGGTTGCACGCGGGCTATAAATTCATTAGCATTGCGGCCAATGGATACCACTTCCTTCATCAAGAAGACGATTGACGGTGTTGTGCAGGTTGAACCGGCGCTGACGCCGCCGCCCAAGTCGGCGACGACCACTTCGTTCATCAAGAAAAACAAGGTCGGCTCGGGCAAAACCCGCGCCAAGAAACGCGATATCCCCGAAGGCCTCTGGACGAAATGCCAGGCATGCGAAGCGATGATTTTCGACAAAGAACTGGATGAAAACCTTCAGGTCTGCCCCAAGTGCGCGCATCATTTTCCCATCGCCTCGCGCGAACGCATCCACGCTCTGGTGGAAACCTGCACGTTTGAAGAAATGGACGCCGAGATGGTCAGCGTGGACGTTTTGAAATTTGCCAGTTACAAAAGCAAGCTCGACCGCGACAAAAAGGCCACGATGCTCAAGGACGCCGTCGTCACCGGCATCGGCAAAATCGGCGCGCACCAGGTCGCCCTCGGCGTGATGGATTTCCGTTTCATGGGTGGCTCAATGGGCGCGGTCGTCGGCGAAAAACTCACCCGCCTCATCGAACGCGGCACGGAAGGTCATTGGCCGGTCATCATTATTTCCACCAGCGGCGGGGCGCGGATGCAGGAAGGCGTATTCAGTTTGATGCAGATGGCGAAAACCTCTGCCGCGCTCGCCTACCACGCGCAACAGCGGCTGCCTTACATCAGCTACCTGACCAACAACAGCTACGGCGGCGTCATGGCGAGCTATGCGGCACTGGGCGACTTGAACGTGGCCGAACCGGGCGCGATGATCGGTTTTGCCGGACCGCGAGTCATCAAAGACACCACGCACGCAGATTTGCCGCCCGGATTTCAAACGGCAGAATTTCTTCTGGAGCATGGATTGATTGATACCATCATTCCGCGCAAGGAGGCAAAGGAACAGCTGATCCGACTGCTAGACTATTTTGCCGCCGGCAAACCTAAGCTGTGAATAACTTTCAGTTGCAAAAACTCATTAGGAGCGTAGAAGTCAAGTGTGAGTGTTACTCATCAATCAGATGGGAGCCAAGTTCAAGAAGCCAAACCAATACAATCCGAACCCGTCTGGGTTCAATGCAAAGGCTATCGCTGCTTGGCGTTTCAAGATAGTGATGGCCATTGGCGGAAGTATTTCAATCGCGCTCCGCTTCATGGCGTTTTTGAGATCCTTCACAACTAGGAACACTTTTGGTTTCCGCTCGGGCAGTTTGCGGACATTAACTTGCCGCTCCCAGCCTCGCCCGTCAAACGACAGCCTTGCAGCCGTTGCCTGCCCCTGCCCGACCGCGCCGCGATGACATGAAAATGTGGCGCTGATTTTACAAATTTGATTGCGATTCCCGCCGTGAAAAATTAGCCTGAAGCATCTTTCTGGCAAGGAGCCGGCAATAGATTAACAATTTCAATATGACGAAAAAACCGCTAACCGGCGCCGAACTCAACCAACTCGCCGCCGGTCTCAACCAAATGTCCCGCAACCTCTGGTGGTGCTGGAACCAGGAAGCCCAGGATTTGTTCTACAAACTTTCGCCACGCGGCTGGCAAAACATGTTCCACAATCCGGTGGCCGTGTTGCGCGAAGTTTCTGAATATGAATTGCGCGTTCATTTGCAGGAACCCGGCTTCGCAGACAATGTGCGCACCGTGCTCAACGAATTTGACGCCTACCTGAAAGATGCCGGCACTTGGGCGCACAAACATGCGCCGCAACTGCACAAAAATCCCGTCGCGTATTTTTCCGCCGAATTTGGCTTTCACGAATCGCTGCCGATTTCCGCCGGCGGCCTCGGCATCCTCGCCGGCGATCACGCTAAATCCGCCAGCGACCTCGGCCTCGGCTTTGTCGGCGTTGGATTGTTTTACCGCGAAGGTTATTTTCAGCAATCCATTGACTCGAACAACTGGCAGACGGAATTCTACAATCCCGTCCATCCCGAAAACGTCCCGCTCGAACCCGTGCTCAAGGCGGACGGCACGCGCCTCGTCTGCACCGTGGAAATCGGCATGAACGCCGTGGACTTCCAAGTCTGGCGCGTCAACGTCGGCCGTGTGCCGGTTTATCTGCTCGACACGAATCTGCCCCAAAACGAACAGCATTTCCGCGACCTGACCACGCGCGTTTATGGCGGCGACAGCACCACGCGCATCATGCAGGAAATTCTGCTCGGCGTCGGCGGCGTGCGGTTGCTGCGCACGCTCGGCATCGAACCGTCCACGTTCCATATGAACGAAGGCCACGCGGCGTTCCTCACACTGGAACTCATCCGCGAAAAAATGGCCGCCGGAAAAAATTTCACCGAGGCGCAGGCGCTCACGAAAAAGGAATGTCTCTTCACCACGCACACGCCGGTTGAGGCCGGCCACGATCGTTTCAGCGCTGACCTGATGAACTACGCCATGCAGCGTTATTTGTCGCTGCTGCCGGTGAAGTTTGACGAAATCGTGGCGCTTGGCCGCGTCGAAGCTGGCAACGCCCAGGAACTGTTTTGCATGACCGTGCTCGCGCTGAAACTTTCCCGCGCCGCGAACGGCGTGAGCGAGCTCCACGGCCAGATCAGCCGCGAAATGTGGCAGCACCTATACAATGTGCCGGTGGAAAAAGTTCCTATCGGCCACATCACCAACGGCATTCACCTGATGGGCTGGATGAAAGGCTCCGTCCGCCAGTTCTGGCGCAAAAAACTTAGCGACAATTCCAACGGCGAAGCGAAGTTATTCCGCGAAAAATTCGGTAACGACTGGGCCGCCGCCATCAATCACGCTGACTTCTGGGAAAAGATGACAAATCCCGAATTCGTTTCCGACGAAGAGCTTTGGGCGCTGCGTTACAAATTGCGCCGCGAGCTGATTGAATTCGCGCGCCGCAAACTACTGCTGCAAAATCAGCGGCTCACGCAGGGCGATTACATCCGCTTCGATCATTTGCTGAATCCCGACGCGCTGACCATCGGCTTTGCGCGCCGCTTTGCGACTTACAAACGTGCGCCGCTGATTTTTCAGCAGTTCGAGAACATCGTGAAACTGTGCCACGACAAGCAACGCCCCGTGCAATTTATTTTTGCCGGCAAGGCGCATCCGCGCGACAACGACGGCAAGCGCTTCATCCAACAGATCATTCATTTGAGCAAGCACAGCGAACTCGCGGGCAACTTGGTATTCTTGGAAAATTACGACATCCACGTCGCACGCCAAATGGTTGCAGGCTGCGATATCTGGTTGAACAATCCGCGCCGTCCGCTCGAAGCTTCCGGCACGAGCGGCATGAAGGCGAGCTGCCACGGCTGCCTCGGTTTCAGCATCATGGACGGCTGGTGGCGCGAAGGCTATGACGGCACAAATGGTTTCTCCATTGGCGTGGACTCCCATTCGTCCGATGTTGAGGAACAAGATCGCGTGGACAGCGCGAATCTTTACCAGACGCTCACGGAACAAGTTGTGCCGATGTTCTTCAGCCGCGATTCGCAAGGCATCCCGCGCGAATGGCTCAAGCGCATCCGCCGCAGCATGGCTACGCTCGTGCCGCAATTCACCACTGACCGTATGGTCAAGGAATACGCGAACAAGTTTTACCTGACAAAGTAACGGGGAAATTTAAAACCGAAAAGCGGACGGGCAACCGTCCGCTTTTTATTTTGCACCGGTCAGAAACTTTCCGGTAGTTTAAAAACTTTTGACCAGTCCACCTGCCCCAGCAACACGCCGGCAACGATCAGAAACATCGCGGTGCAAAACGTCGGCGTGATCGGCTCGCCCAGCGTGAAATGCACCCAGATTGTCGTGGTCAGCGGAATGAGATTGTTGAACAGCAGCACGCGGCTGGTCTGCCAGTGGCGCAGCGCGGAATTCCAGAATGCATACGGCACGACGCTGCCCAGCAAAATGCAGAACGATTGCACGCCGAGATGCTGCGCGTCCACCGGGATACCACGCGTGGCTTCCCAAAGGATGAACGGCACGAGCGTGACCCCGGCCATCCACATGGAATTTGCGGCGACTTCAAGACCATTGATTTTGGATGCGAGGATGCGGCTTTGATGGCTGAAATTTGCCCAGAGAAAACTGGCGAGCAGGCCGAGCAATTCGCCCAGCACACTCGAATGGCCGGATTGCAAAACTGGCCAGAACAAAACCAGCACGCCGGACAACGCCAGCAGCGCCGCGCCGTAACGTCGCGCGCTGGACCAGTTGCGCTGCGGCCGTTCCTCCCACAACAGCGCCCAGATGGGCGACGCGCCGAGATACAGCGCCACGTGCGAGGCGGCCGTGAGTTTGAACGCCCAGCAAAAGGTGACAACATACGCCGCGAGGCTTAAACCGCCGCGCAGCCAGAGCGCGCGGTATTGCAAGGCCGTGAGCGATTCAAACCGTCCGAGCAATTTCGTGAACCGCAGCACCGCGAGCAGAATAAATCCCGCAATGAGAAAGCGCGTGCCGCCGGTGAAAATTGGCGGCCACGTCCCCACGAGCCACTTCGTCCCAGCGTTATTGCCGCCCCACAAAATCGTGGTGAGCAGCAGGCCACCGGCGATGGCTGAATTGTTTTTTTTGTCCGACACGCGGCGAAGTTAATTTAAAGCGGCCGCGTTGCGAATTAATTTTCCACCGGCATCGCCAGAATTTGTTCCGTCCGCCGGTTGAAAAAACAGTTTGCCGCCACTAAATTTCCATCGCCCACAAAAATGTTATCCCGTTTGCCCAAACTTTTTCTACCCGCGTGCCTGGCGCTGTTTTTGTGGCTGGACGGCTGCGCGCAAGCGGCAACATGGTTTGTGGCCACCAACGGTTTCGACACGAACACCGGCACGAGCAACAGCCCTTTTGCAACTTTCACCCGCGCCCAGTCAGCGGCGGCGGCGGGCGACACGGTCTGGCTGCGCGGCGGAACTTATTTTTTGTCCAACACCAATCTAACCGCCACGAACGCGCCGTGGGTGATCGTCAACAACGTGACGAAAAACAACATCAGCTACGTCGCGTGGCCGGGCGAGCTGCCGGTGTTTGATTTTAGCAATGTCCGTCCACCCATCGCCAATTCCAATCGCGTGACGGCATTTCTGGTCACGGCGAGCGGCTGCACGTTCAAGGGTTTCGACGTGGTGGGCGTGCAGGTGGATGTGGCATTGCAGCATACTCAGTCGGAAAATTTTCGCATTGCCGGCGGCAACTTCAACCGCTTCGAGCAACTGCGGATGCACGACGGCATGGCCAACGGCTGGTATCTCACTTCCGGCGCAAGCAATCTGGTTTTAAATTGCGATGCCTACAACAATCGCGGTCTCGACAGTGGTTCGCTCGGCAACACGGACGGCTTCGGCTGCCATCCCAGCTCGACCAGCGGCAAGGGAAATATCATTCGCGGCTGCCGCGCGTGGTTCAACAGCGACGACGGCTACGACTGCATCAATGCGTTTGCGGTGGTGACGTTCGATCATTGCTGGGCGTTCTGGAATGGCTACTTCACAAATTTTGCCAGCAGCACCGGTGATGGCAACGGCGTGAAAGGCGGCGGCTACGGCGTTTCCGGCAGTTCGTTTCCCACGCCCATTCCGCGTCAGGTCATCGAATTTTGCGTCGCGGTGCGGAATCGCGCGAACGGCATCTACGCTAACCATCATCTCGACGGCCAGACTTGGATCAACAACACCTCTTACCACAACTCCGTGAACTACGACATGCTGTGCAGCACGAACAACAGCAGTTCCGCCGGCGACTGCCCAGGCTACAACCACATCATGAAAAACAACCTCGGCTACAAGGGCGGAACGGAAGTGAAAAATCTTGGGCCGGTCAACGACACGAACTTCAACTACTTCACGCTGCCCATCAGCATCGCGACGAATGACTTCATGACGCTCGATGAAAGCCTGCTCACCGCGTCGCGCCGGACGAACGGTGATTTGCCTTACATCAACTTCGCGCGGCTCACGAACACGAGCGATTGCATCAACGCCGGAACGAACCAAGGTTTTGCGTTCTACGGAACCGCGCCGGACTTGGGTGCGTTTGAGTTTGGTCCCACCAACGCGCCGAACCCGACGATTGCCAGAGTGGGAACGAATTTGATTTTCACGGCGAGCGGTTGGGCAAACCGGACGAATTATCTGCTCGCCTCCACGAATTTGTTGCTCGCCGTGTCGCAATGGCCTTTCATTGGAACGAATTTGTCTAATTTGTCCGGCGACTGCACGTTCACGAATGGAATTTCCTCCGGGAGCGCGGCCAATTTTTATCGTATCGGGCTGCCGTGAAATTGCATTGACCGCTCCGCCGGAAAATTTATTTTTCCCGCATGGATCATTCACCCGGTTTTCTCAAACTCGCCAACGAAGCCAAAAAGTCCGTGAACGAAATCAGCGTCGCGGAAGCACGAGACAAACTCGCCGCTAATCCCAAAGTCATCCTGCTCGATGTGCGCGAAGATTCCGAATGGCACGCCGGTCACGCGGCGGAAGCGGTGCATCTCGGCAAAGGCATTTTGGAGCGCGACCTGGAAAAACTTTATCCTGACCCGCAGACGGAGATCATCATGTATTGCGGCGGCGGCTTCCGTTCGGCGATGACGTGCGATGCCGCGCAGCGAATGGGCTACAAAAATGTCCATTCACTCATCGGCGGTTACAAAGGCATGACGGCAGCGGGCTGGCCCATGAAATAAATTTCGCACCCTAGTGGCACATCCGCAGACTGCCGCCTTCATTCAGTCAGTTCACTCACCGAAATGCCGCCGCATTTTATTTTTGAACTGCGGGCGAGTTGCGGATGGTGATGCCGCCCACGTTGTCGGCGAAGACGGCGGCGCGCACTCCGTCGGCGACTTGCGGCTTGAGATTATCAATCTCCAATCCTTGAACATCCGCAAACATCGCCGCCGGGCGCAAATCTTCCCTGGAAAAATTCAAATGGATATTTGCCAGTTCTAAATAGCGGACGTGGCGGGCGTAAATGCCGTAGGCTGGCAGCGTGCCAATCTTGCCGGGTTCGGGATAACCACCGGCAAGTTCTTTGGGATTGATAGCCGCGTCATTCGTCGTGCCGCCACCATTGCTCGTGAGCCGGATATTTTCCAAGCGCACGCCTTCAATCGGCTGTCCGGGCAACCCCATGATTTGAATCCCGCTCATTTTGCCCACGCCATCGGCGATGACATTGGAGATCAAAATATTTTTCATCCGGCTGTTCGTCGTGAGACCGGGCGTGCGGTTGCGTTTGCCGGTGGTGAGGTAAATGGCATAGTCGCCCACGTCCATCATGGAGAGGTTATTGATGGTGATATTTTCGAGAATGCCGCCGTCCACTTCTTCCAAAGCAAGGCCACGGCAGTTGCGGAAAGTGCAGTTTGCCACGGTGCAGTTGCGAAAACCGCCGCTGGATTCCGTGCCGAATTTGATACGGCCCAGACCATTTTTTGCCGGCTTCATGGTGCCGTCCAGCAACGTGCCTTCGAGAAAACCGGAGACCTGACAGTTGACGATGGTGAGGTTTTCCGTAAGCCGCAATTCGCCGAGCGCGTAGGTGCTCTTGGGGCAGATGCCGTCATCAATCGGAGAATTCACGCGGCAGTTGCTCACGATGGTGTTGCGACAGCAGTCAATGTCCATGCCGTCGCGGTTAGTATCAATCGTCACGCCATCAATCGTCAGATTGTCACAGCCCGTCACAAGAATAGCAAAGTGCCCGCCGTGAAAAATGGTGATGTCGCGGATGACGACGTTGCGGCACAGCTTGAGGGCGATGGATTTGTTGCCGATGCGGACAGGCGGATAGTTGGTTGCGTTCGGCGTGGGAAAGTGATTATAACCGCACATTTCGTCGAGAATTTTTGGATTCCGATCAAGACCGCCGCCGTTAATCATGCCGTGGCCGCTGATGAAAACATTCGTCAAGTTCTCACCCCAAATAAGGCTGTTATGAAAATAGCAATGCCCGCCATCTTGAAACGCGATGCCGGGAAACGGCTCGGTCTCGTCATACGCCTTCAGGGATTGTGGTGCGCCCAAAATGGTCGCGCCCGCGTCAATCAGCAAATGAATGTTGCTCTGGAGATGAATCGAGCCGCTCAAATAAGTTCCCGCCGTGAGCAAGACCGTGCCGCCGCCGGCTTTGGCCGCCGCGTCAATCGCGCGGTCGATCGCCGGACTGTCCAGATTATTCCCGTCGCCGACCGCACCGAAGTCGCGGACGTTGAAAACATTTTGCCCCGGCGCGGCGGCATGGAGAATGCCGGTGGCGCAAAGCAGCATTAAAAATTTTCCAGCAAAGGTGGACAGGTTTTTCATTTTAAATTGGTTGGCTGCCAGACAATGACGAAATATCCTGGTCAGTGGCTACAAAATAAACTGGTGATGCCCGCGCTTGCTTTGGCTCGACAACCGCCGGCGTGTGCGGCAAATTTCCGGGGTCAGGGCCTGTGGAGTGTGGACTTGTGAACCCCGCCAGAGCCGGAAGGCAGCAACGGCAGCATGCTTTGCAATTGCCGCAGTCACCCTGACACCTTTTCAATTTTTAATTTCGCATTTTTAATTTTTGATTCACACTTCTCCCGTGTCTTATCAAGTCATCGCCCGCAAATACCGCCCGCAGCGTTTCGCCGACGTCGTCGGGCAGGAGCACGTCACCCAGACACTCGCCAACGCCATCGCGCAAAAACGCATTGCGCACGCGTATCTGTTCTGCGGCCCGCGCGGCACGGGCAAGACCACCATCGCGCGCATCTTCGCCAAGGCGCTGAACTGCACCGGCGGACCAAAAGTGGATTTTGATGACGCCGATGACCGCGTGCAGGAAATCACCGACGGGCGTTCGCTGGACGTGCTGGAAATTGACGGCGCGAGCAACAACGGCGTCGAACAAGTGCGCGAGCTGCGGGAGACATGCAAATACGCGCCGGCGAAATCGCCATTCAAAATTTACATCATTGATGAAGTTCACATGCTTTCCACGGCAGCGTTCAACGCGCTGCTGAAAACGCTAGAAGAGCCGCCGGCGCATGTGAAATTCATGTTCGCGACGACCGATCCGGAAAAAGTGTTGCCGACGATTTTGTCACGCTGCCAGCGTTTTGATCTGCGACGAATCCCGACCAAGCTCATCACCCAGCATCTCGCGGAAATCGCCGGCAAAGAAAAAGTCACGATTGACGCGGCCGCCCTCCACGCCATCGCGCGCGGCGCCGACGGCGGCATGCGCGACGCCGAATCCACGCTCGACCAACTCATCAGCTTTTGCGGCGACAAAATTGAGGAAGCCGACGTGCTCTCGATGTTCGGCCTCGCCGCGCAAGGGCAGATTTTGAAATTGAGCCGCGCCGTTCTAGCCGGAGAAATTTCCACCGCGCTCACCGAACTCAACGATCTCGCCAAGGGCGGCAAAGACCTGGGCCGGCTGCTCGGCGATCTGCTGAACCATTTCCGCAATCTGCTCATCTTCCAAGTTTCTAAAGGTGATTTGAATCTACTCGAAGTTTCCGAAACCGAAGTCGCCGCGTTGAAAGAACAGGCTGGCCTTGCCGGCACCGATGTTTTCACGCGTGTCCTTGAAACGCTGGCGGATGCCGAACTCCGGCTGCGCGATGCCGCTTCCAAGAAAATTCTCCTCGAGGTGACACTGCTCCGCGCCATTGAATCGCGCAATACCCTGCCGCTTGATGCCGTGTTGAAACAGCTCAACCAGTTGCGTGCACAAGGCGTTGGCAGCGGAACAGCCACCGCGCCGGTCCCGGCCAGTGCGCCGGCCAGGCCCACGTTTTCCCCTGCTCCACCCGCAAGCTTTTCGGCCGCCGCCGCACCTGCGCCCGCCCCCAAACCGGCCGCGCCGATTGTCCAACCCGCACCGGGAGATTTGGCCGGGCTGTGGGCAAACCTGATTGACGCCGTTGGCCGCGTCAGTCCGTTCACGCGCGGATATTTGCTTGATGCACATCCAGTGTCATTCGAGAAAAATATTTTCATCATCGGCTACGACCCGGAATTTTCCGACCACCTCGGCCTCGTGGACAATTCGCGCAACCACACCCTGCTCACCACCAAGCTCGCGGAACTCGGCCATCATGGCGCGATGATCAAATTCATCAAGGCCGAAGCCCCGTCCGGCTGGCAACGCGTCGCCGTCACGTCGCCACCGGCGCCGGTGGCTGCCAAAACCGCGCCGCCCGCTTCGCCAGCGAAATCCGCCGAAGCCGCAACGCCTGCGCCGGCAGAAAAGAAAACTGCGCCCGTGGCTTTCAATAAGGACGAGTTCAAAAACGACCCGCTCATCCAGAAAGCGCTGGAAATTTTCAAAGGCACAATTGTGGAAGTGCGCGCCTGAAAACCTCAAATTTCAAAGCTTAAATATTTTTATGTCACTCGGCAAACTCATGAAACAGGCTGCAAAAATGCAGCAGCAAATGGAACAGATTCAAGCCCAGCTCGCCGTTCGCACGGTCGAGGCCACCAGCGGCGGCGGAGCGGTGAAAGTCACCGCCAAATGCGATGGCTCGCTCGCGTCCATTAAAATTGACCCGCAAGCGCTGAATCCGTCTGACGCGCAAATCGTCGAGGACATGATTCTCACCGCGGCGAACCAAGCACTCAATCAGGCCAAGGAAATTTCCAATGCCGAAATGGGTAAAGCCACGCAGGGATTCAATCTGCCGGGGATGATGTGATTGGTGGCGGCGCTCTAGGAGCGTCGTGATTCGGCGGTCACAGACCGCCGCTACAAAAATGCCATTGCCCGAACCCATCGTCACCCTGACCACCGCGCTGGCCAAGCTGCCCGGCGTCGGACCACGTTCCGCTGAGCGCGTGGCGCTGCATCTGGTGCAGACAGATTCCGCCATCGTCACACAACTGGCGGACGCCATTTTGGTGGCGCGCGAAAAAATTGGTTTCTGCACGACCTGCGGCGCGCTCACGGAAAAATCCCCCTGCTCCACCTGCGACGATGCGCGGCGAGACGCTTCGATTCTTTGCGTGGTGGAACGCGCAGTGGACATTTTGAGCATCGAAAAATCAGGTTCGTTTCGCGGCAAGTTCCATGTGCTCGGCGGAAAAATTTCCCCGCTCGACGGCGTGGAGCCGGATGATCTGCGCATCGGCGAACTGGAAAAACGCCTGACCGCTGAACCCGTCCGGGAAATCATTATCGCGCTCGGCACGGATGTGGAAGGCGACGCCACGAGCAACTACCTCGCAAAGCGGCTCGCGCGCGGCGGGCTGAAAATTTCCCGCATCGGCTTCGGTTTGCCCGCCGGCAGCGGCTTGGAATTTGCCGATGAACTTACGCTCAACCGCGCGCTCGAAGGCCGCCGGGAAATGTTGTGAACAATTCTCCGGTCTTCATCTTCGACCTCGGCAAAGTGCTGGTGGATTTTGATTGGTCGCGCGCCGCCGGAAAAATTGCAACGCGCTCCACGCGGCCACCGCACCATTTAGCCGCCTATCTCGGCGAATCTGCTTTGCTTTGGGACTACGAATCAGGTCGAATCACACGCCAGAAATTTTTTGAAGTCATCCGCGACGGCGTTGGCTTTCAGGGTGACCTGAAGGAATTTAGCAGCTATTTCGCGGACATTTTTTCCGAGATGACGGACACAATTGCTTTGCATTCCGAACTGCGGCGGCGCGGGTTCAAGACCTACATTTTTTCCAACACCAACGACCTCGCCATCGAACACGTCCGCCGGAATTTTCCGTTCTTCCAAAACTTTGACGGCTATATTTTTTCCTACGAAGTCGGCGCTATGAAACCGCAGCCGGAAATTTATTCCGCGATGGAAAAAATGTGCGGCCAGCGCGGCGCGGATTTGATCTACATTGATGATCGGCTGGAAAACATCGAGGCAGGCGCGGCGCGCGGCTGGCGGGCGATTTTGCACGAAACGCCAGAGAAAACACGGTCAGCACTGGCGGAATTTTGCGAGCTTTAAAAAAAAGCTTCCACACACTTGCGTTCGCCCTGCGGCAAATTAAAATCCGCGCCCGATGGTGAACCTGAACACGCTCAACCCGCAGCAACGCCTAGCCGCCGAGACGATCAAAGGCCCGGTGCTGATCCTCGCGGGCGCAGGCACAGGCAAGACGCGCGTTATCACCTTCCGCATCGCGCACATGGTGGATCGCGGGATCGCACCAGCGAATATCCTCGGCGTCACCTTCACGAACAAGGCCGCGCGCGAAATGCAGGAACGCGTCAACAAGCTGCTGCCCAAACGCAAGTCCGTGGACGGCCAGAAGCCAGAACGCCCGACCATCTGCACGTTCCATTCGCTGTGCGTGAAAATTTTGCGGCAGCACATCGAGAAGCTCGGCTACAAAAAAAACTTTGTCATCTACGACGAGTCAGAACAGCTTGCGGCGGTGAAAAAAATCCTTTCCGCCATTTCCGCGAAGGGCGAAAAGACCGATCCCGGCGCGGTGCTGGGGATGTTGAGCAAATTCAAGAATGGCGGCGAAAACTCGGCGACGTTTGGCGATCCGAGCGTCCGCGCGCTCGCCCAACACATCGCCAAGCGTTATGAATCAGCGTTGCATGCGTGCAACGCGGTGGACTTCGATGATTTGATTTTGCTGACGCTGCGCCTGTTCCGTGAGCATCCCGATGCGCTCGAAGCGTGCCGGGAAAAATATAAATACGTCATGGTGGACGAGTATCAGGACACGAACGCGGCGCAGTTCGAGTTGGTGCATTCGCTGACGCGAGAGCACCGGAATTTTTGTGTGGTCGGCGATGACGACCAGAGCATCTATGGCTGGCGTGGCGCGGAGGTGGCGAATTTGTTAAACATGGAAAAGCATTTTCCAGAAATCAAAGTCGTCAAACTGGAGCAGAACTACCGCAGCACGACGACGATTCTTAACGCCGCGAACGCCATCATCAAAAACAACGTCCAGCGGCGCGGCAAATCGTTGTGGTCACAAAAAGGCGCCGGCGCAAAAATCCAGCTTGCGACCCACACGAACGACGAGGACGAGGCGCGCGACACCGTGGCGCAGATTGAATTCAAACGGCTCGCGTATCAGATTCCCTGGCGGGATTGCGCGATTTTATTCCGCACCAACCAGCAGTCGCGGCCGTTGGAAACGGAATTGCGCAAGGCGGGTGTGCGTTATCACTTGATCGGCGGGCAAAGTTTTTTTGACCGGCGCGAGATCAAAGATTTTCTTGCCTACACGAAAATGTTCCTGAATCCGCACGACGACATCAGCCTGCTGCGCATCGCGAATGTTCCTGCGCGCGGCCTGAGCGACGTGACGATGGAGCGACTGCTCGGTGCGAGTCACGAACGGAAAGGCTCCGTGTTCGCCGCAATGAAGAACCCGCTAGTGACGACGACGTTTCAGAAAAATACGCGTGAAAGCATTGAGGCGTTTGTGGAATTTGTCGAGCGCGTGCACGGGCAGTTGCAGACGACCGCAAATGAATTCCGCTTGCAGGCGTGGGCGGATAATTTTCTGAACGAGGCGAATTATTTTGCGGAGCTGAACCGATTGGACAAAGATCCGGAAGTCGCCGAGGGCCGCGTGCGCAATTTGCGGGAGATGCTGACGACAATGGACGGCGTCGGCAACGCGCCCGCCGAGCGGCTGGAAAATTTCCTCGAAGGCATCACGCTCGACAGCGACCGCGAAGAGGAAAAAGAAAATACGCAGGACGCCGTGACGCTCATCACGATGCACTCGTGCAAGGGTTTGGAATTTCCGCATGTTTTTGTCGTCGGTCTGGAAGATGGCCTGCTGCCGCACACGCGCTCAAAAGTCGAAGGCACAATGGACGAGGAGCGTCGGTTATTTTATGTCGCCGTGACGCGGGCGATGCAGACGCTGACCATCAGCCATTGCGGCGGCCGGAAAAAATACGGACAACTGTTGCCGTGCCACCCGTCACCGTTCTTAAAGGAGCTGCCGGAAGAACTGGTGGAACATTCGGATGCGAAATCCAAAGCGCCAGTGGCGTTGGAATCCGGCAAAAATCTTTTTGCCGCGATGCGCTCGGCGATTTCGTGATCGCTTTTGGCGCAGGCTTGCAAAAGAATCCCTCATCGTGACAGCAGGCCAGAATAAATTTCCCAGACAGGTGGCTGGCGCGGCGTTTTTATTTTACGCGCTGACGTTGAGCCACGGGATGACGCCCGGCAGCCTCGCAGCGACGTGCAAAGTCGCTGGCTGGGACTGGATTCCTTCAGCAGACCGCCCGCTGACCTGGCTGCTCACCCAACCATTTCACCTGCTGCCCGCTGGCTGGATTCCCGTGGCGCTAAATTTTTTTGCGGCGGCACTGGCGGCGCTGACGCTCGGTGCGGTGGCGCGTTCAATTGAATTACTCCTCCCGAATGGCCGGCCGGAAAAAACCTGGTTGGCGCGACTGCCAGTGTTGCTCGGCGTGATCAGCTGCGGCTTGCAACTGGATTTCTGGCGGGAGGCCACGGCCTTTTCCGGCGAGATGCTGGATGTGCTGCTGCTGGCCACGGCGGGGTGGTGCCTGCTGGAGCACAACGTCGAAAAAAAACGTCACTGGCTGGATGCCGCCGTGCTCGGGTGGAGCACAGGCATGGCGGAAAACTGGGTGATGCTGGTCACGCTACCGCTATTCGTCGGTGCTCTGATCTGGCTGCGCGGGCTGCGGTTTTTTGAGAAAGATTTTTTGTTGCGGACGGCGTTATTGGGAGCGGCAGGCTTCGCGTTTTTTTTCCTGCCGGCACTCGGGCACAGCCTGAATCCCCATTCAGCATTGGGCGCGGGTGAATCATGGCTGGCACCGCTGCGTTCGCTCAAAGGCACATTTCACGTGCTCTATTACAACTTCTGGTCGTGGCACCGACTCGCGGTGATCGGCGTGCTGGTTTATCTGCTCGTCCCGGTGCTGCCGTGCCTCATGCGGATGAAAAATGAGGACGCGCCCAACCTGCCGCCGCTGGATAAAATGCAAGTGCGCATGCTGCGCGGCTTGCGGTTTGTGCTGCTGCTGGCCTGCGTGTGGCTGGCCTTTGACCCGATTGTCGGGCCACGCGCGATTGTGCGTTCGGAGATGGGCATCGAAATGCCGCTGCTGACATTCGATTACCTGTGCGCATTGGGCACGGCCTTTCTCGCAAGCAATCTGCTATTCCCAATTTTTATCCCGCCGGAACGCCGCTCACGTTCGCGGTTTGAAAAAGCCAGACTGCTGTTCCAACGCTATCCGCTGCCCTTGCTACTCGCGCCGCTGCTGCTCGTCACCATTGCGCTGCTGCTGCTCGTCACCATTGCGCTGCTGGCCCGCAATTGGCCCGCGATGGTCGGCGGCGGACGGCCAACGCTCGAACTTTTTGGCCGCACTGTGGCCGCGACGTTGCCAGCGGGCGGCGGCATTGTGCTCGCTGATGACAGCATCAAACTGTCGCTGGTGCAGGCGGCGTTGACCCGGCGGGCGGATGCCGACAATTGGCTTGCCGCCAACCTGCAACTGCTTCCCAACGGCCGATATCGCGCCGCCTTGGAGCGAAAATTACCAGCCGGCTGGCAGCCCGGCAGCGGCGACATCAGCCTCGACAAGGTTTTGCAGTTGCTCAACCACGTGGCGCGCACGAACAAAATTTATTTCCTCCAACCGCACAACGGAATTTTCCTGTTTGAACTGTTCCAGCCGCAACCGCTCGGCGCGGCGGCCAGGTTGGAGCCGTATCCGGAAAATCATTTCGAGCGCGCCGCCGTATCTGCCGCAACCATCGCGGCGGGCGAGAAGTTTTGGGACACCGAGTGGCAGCTGAACCTCTCCGCGCTCACGCCAAAACATTTGCGGCCGGCGGCGGGGGAGGTTTTTTTTAAACACCATTTCGGCCTTGTGCCGGCGCAGCATGACGAGGCAATTTTTCTGCGCGACTGGTATTCTGCGGCACTGGATGATTGGGGCGTGGTGCTCCAGCGACAGGGAAAACTTCTCGCGGCCCAGACACGTTTCGCCCAGTCGCTCGCACTCAACACCAACAACTTTGCGGCGGCAGTGAACGCGCAGGTCTGCTCGAATTTGCTCGCCGGTAAACCGGTTTCACTTACCAGCATCGGCGGATTGTCAAAACAGTTCCGAAACATCCAACAACTGGCGCAAGCCGTCAGCGCCTGCGGCGAACTGGATCATCCGGGCATCCGCTTCCTCCTCGGCAACGCCTGCCTGACAGCCGGCTGGCCACGGCAGGCGTGGGCGGAATTTGACCGCGCCCACGAACTGGCAGCTGATGAATTGCCGCCGCAAATTGCCCTCGTGCAGCTCTATTCGCGCTGCAATATGCACGCGGAAGTTTTTGCGGGCATCAAGGAAATGCGCCGCCGGCTGGACCATTCCACACCGGCGGGATTGACCTTGGAAACCGAACTGGCAGTGCTGGAAGCGCGTTCGTGGTTTGCCCAAACAAACGTTCTGCAAGGCCGACAAGTGTTGTCCGACCTGGCCGCCAGCCATCCGCATGACGTGCAAGTGGCCGAGACAGTCTTCAAAGCCTACCTCGCGTTCGGCGATGCCACGAATGCGCTGGCACTGGTCGAAGCACAGCTCGCAAAAAACCCCGACAATATTTCCGCGCTGAACAACCGCGCCGCGCTACTCATCCAGACGCGCCGCGCCGCCGAGGCCTTACCGGTGCTCCACCACGCGCTCGCGCTGACCAACCTGCCGTCCATCCGCCTGAATCGCGCCATCGCCGAAATGCAACTGCAAGATTTTGCAGCGGCAGAAAAAGATTATCTGCTCCTGACCAACGCCGCAGTGGATCCGTTTAGCGTGCATTTCGGCCTTGCCGAGATTGCGGAAAATCGCCGCGACACCAACGCCGCCATCCGCCAGCTGGAGATTTCTTTGACCAATGCACCGGCGGGCAGTTTGAAATGGCAGCAAGCCGGCGCGCGGCTGGATGCGCTGAAAAATGGCAGCTAGAGCGGCCACGCTACTGCAAGCCCGTTGCAAAACACCCGTTTCTAATCCCGCAATAACCGCAATTTCCGAAATGAATTATTGCGAAGCGGAAAATATTTAGTAAAAAATAGCTGAACGCAGGCTTATCAGCCGAACGATGAATAGCGACTTGACCAATAATTCTAATAACCAACCGGCGCAACCTCGGATCTCTCCGCCGGAGAAACAGGGACTTTACGACCCGCAATTCGAGCACGACGCCTGCGGGCTCGGCTTCGTCGTCAACATGAAGGGCAAGAAGTCCCATCAGTTGGTGAGCGACGCGCTGCAAATCCTCGTCAACCTCGACCATCGCGGCGCGTGTGGCTGCGAGGCAAACACCGGCGACGGTGCGGGTATTCTCATTCAAGTGCCACATGATTTTTTTGTGGTCGAGGCGGCCAAACTCGGTTTCAAGCTGCCGGCGTTCTGCCAATACGGCGTTGGCCAGATGTTTCTGCCGAAAAATCCCGCCGAACGCGACGCCATCAAAAAAGAGATCACCAAAATCGTTTCCGATGAAGGCCAGACCGTGCTCGGCTGGCGCGATGTGCCGGTGGATAATTCCTCGCTCGGCAAAACCGCCGTGGCCGCCGAGCCGTTCATGGCGCAAGTGTTCGTCAGCCGCAATGCCGCCATCAAGGACGATGCGGCGTTTGAAAGAAAACTTTTCGTCATCCGCAAAATTGCGGAGCAGCGCATCCGCTACGGCAAAACTTTTGCCGGCGGAAACATTTTTTACGTTTCCAGCCTGTCGGCGCGCACCATCATCTACAAAGGCATGCTCATGTCCGAGCAGGTGGAAAAATATTACGACGACCTGCGCAATCCCGCCGTCACCACGGCCATGGCGCTGGTGCATTCACGTTTTTCCACGAATACGTTTCCGAGCTGGGACCGCGCCCATCCGAACCGCCTCATCGCCCACAACGGCGAAATCAACACGCTGCGCGGCAATGTGAACTGGATGAAGGCGGCGCAAGCCAACTTCAAATCCGCCACGCTCGGCGACGACATTAAGAAAGTCGTCCCCGTAGTCAACACTGATGGCAGCGATTCCGCGCAGTTTGACAACGTGGTGGAATTGCTCGTCATGGCCGGCCGCGAATTGCCGCACACCATGATGATGATGATTCCCGAGCCGTGGGAAAATCACGAGAGCATGGATGCCGAACGCCGTGCGTTCTACGAATTTCATTCCTGCCTCATCGAACCGTGGGATGGCCCGGCCTCGATGGCGTTCACCGACGGCATCCGCATCGGTGCGTGCCTCGATCGAAATGGTTTGCGCCCATCGCGCTATTACGTTTTGAAGGACGACGTCGTGATCATGGCGTCGGAAGCCGGCGTGTTGCCGGTCGCGCCGGAACGCGTTTTGCAAAAGGGACGTTTGCAGCCCGGAAGAATGTTCCTCGTGGACACCGAGCAAGGCCGCATCATCGCCGACGAAGAGCTCAAAAAGAAATACGCCGGGGCGCATCCCTACAAAAAATGGCTGGATGAACATCACTGCCTGCTCGATGAATTGCCGGTTCCCGACCAGCACACCAGCGTCGAACATCGCAAAGTTTTACAATCGCAACAGGCGTTCGGTTATACGTTCGAGGACTTGCGCTTCATCGTCGGCCCGATGGCGCGCGACGGCATGCAACCGCTCGGCTCGATGGGCACGGACACGCCGCTCGCGGTTTTGTCCGAGAAGCCGCAGTTGCTCTACAACTATTTCAAACAGCTCTTCGCGCAGGTCACGAACCCGCCGATTGATCCGATCCGCGAAGAAATTGTCACCGCCACGCACACGATGGTTGGCTCGCGCGGCGGCCTGCTCAATCCCGGACCGGAAAGCTGCGCGCTCATCCGGCTCGAACAGCCGATTCTCACGAATGAGGAACTGGACAAGCTGCGTTTCATCAGCCGCCCCGGTTTCAAATCGGAAACTCTTTCCATTTTGTTCAAGGCTGCTGACGGCGCGAAAGGACTCGAAGCTGCCCTGGAAAAAGTTTTTGCCGACGCCGACAAGGCCATCAAGGACGGCGCAAACATTTTGATTTTGTCCGACCGGGGAATCTCCCCGGAAATGGCGCCGATTCCCGCATTGCTCGCCACGGCGGGTTTACATCACCATCTCATCCGCGTTGGCACGCGCGGTAAAACCGGCCTCGTGCTGGAATCCGGCGAACCGCGCGAGGTGCATCATTTCGCCCTGCTCATCGGCTACGGCTGCAGCGCCATCAATCCGTATCTCGCCTACGAAACGATTGATGATTTGATCCACGAAGGTTTGTTGCCCGGCATGGACCACAAGACCGGCGTGAAAAAATTCATCAAGGCTGCCATCAAAGGCGTTGTCAAGACCATGGCCAAGATGGGCATCTCCACGGTGCAAAGTTATCGTGGCGCGCAAATCTTTGAAGCCGTCGGCGTGAACAGCGACGTCGTGGAAAAATATTTCACCTGGACGCCCACCCGCATCCAAGGCATCGGCCTCGACGTCATCGCCCAAGAAGCGGTCGCCCGCCATCGCCGCGCGTTCCCGCCGGTCGCGGTCAATCCGGAACTCGAAGCGGGCGGCCAATATCAGTGGCGCGACGGCGGCGAACAGCATCTGTTCAATCCGCAGACGATTCACAAACTGCAGACGGCCTGCCGCCTCGGCAGTGAAAAAATTTATCGCGAATACGCCGACCTCATCAACGACCGCGCCAAAACACTTTGCACCTTGCGCGGTTTGCTGGATTTCAAGTTTGCGGAAACGGCGATTCCGATTGAAGAAGTTGAATCCGTAGAAAGCCTCGTGAAGCGTTTCAAGACCGGCGCGATGAGTTACGGCTCCATTTCCAAGGAAGCGCACGAGACCCTCGCCATTGCCATGAACCGCCTTGGCGGTCGCAGCAACACCGGCGAAGGTGGCGAAGATCCAGAGCGCTATATCTGGACCAACGAACGCGGCGACTCAAAAAATTCTGCCATCAAGCAGGTCGCTTCCGGCCGCTTCGGTGTGACGAGCCATTACCTCGTCAACGCGAAAGAAATCCAGATTAAGATGGCGCAGGGCGCGAAGCCCGGCGAAGGCGGCGAGTTGCCCGGTAAAAAAGTTTTCCCGGACATCGCCAAAACGCGCGGCACGACTGCCGGTGTCGGTTTGATTTCACCGCCGCCGCATCACGACATTTATTCCATTGAGGATTTGGCGGAGCTGATCCACGACTTAAAAAACGCCAACCGCAACGCGCGCGTCAGCGTCAAACTCGTCGCCGAAGTCGGCGTCGGCACGGTCGCGGCGGGCGTCGCCAAGGCGCACGCGGATGTCGTTTTGATATCCGGCCACGACGGCGGCACGGGCGCGTCGCCGCTCTCGTCGATCAAGCACGCGGGTGGCCCGTGGGAACTCGGCCTGGCCGAGGCGCACCAGACACTCGTGTTGAACGGCCTGCGCAGTCGCATCTACGTCGAGACCGACGGCCAGTTGAAAACCGGCCGCGATGTGGCCGTGGCCGCACTGCTCGGCGCGGAAGAATTTGGTTTTGCCACCGCACCGCTCGTCGTGATGGGTTGCATCATGATGCGCGTTTGTCACCTGAACACCTGCCCCGTCGGCGTCGCCACGCAAGATCCGCGCCTCCGCAAGCGGTTCACCGGCGAGGCGGATCACGTCGTGAATTTCATGCGTTTCATTGCGATGGAACTGCGCGAGATCATGGCCAAGCTTGGCTTCCGCAAATTGGAAGACATGGTTGGTCGCACGGATAAATTGATTCCGTGGAAGGCGATTGAACATTGGAAGGCGAACGGCCTCGACATCTCGCCGATTTTGCACCAACCCAATGTCGGCCCGGAAATCGGACGCTTCCGCTCCGAGAATCAGGATCATGGTTTGGAAAAATCGCTCGACGTGACCAAGCTGCTCGATATTTGCAAACCCGCCATCGAACGCGGCGAAAAGGTGAAGGCCGAACTGCCGATCATCAACGTGAACCGGGTGGTCGGCACCATCGTTGGGAGTGAAATCACGAAGAAGCACGGCCCCGCCGGCTTGCCGGAAGACACGGTGCACCTGAAGTTCAACGGCAGTGCTGGACAAAGTTTTGGCGCTTTCATGCCGAAGGGAATGACGCACGAACTTGAAGGCGATGCGAATGATTACTTCGGCAAAGGCTTGAGCGGCGGCAAACTTATTGTCTATCCGCCAAAGGGTTCAACCTTTGCTTCGCAGGATAACATTATCATCGGCAATGTGGCGCTTTACGGCGCGACCGCCGGAGAAATTTTTGTCTGCGGCATGGCCGGTGAACGCTTCGCCGTCCGCAACTCCGGCGTCAACGCCGTCGTCGAAGGCGTGGGCGATCACGGCTGCGAATACATGACCGGCGGACGCGTCGTGATTCTCGGCAAGACCGGACGCAATTTCGCCGCCGGCATGAGCGGTGGTGTGGCCTATGTCTTGGACGAGGCGGGCGATTTTCACACGCGCTGCAACATGGAACTCGTTGGGTTGGAAAAATTGGAGGATGCCAACGAGATTGAAGAAGTCTGGAAATTGATTCAGCGCTACCAGACTTACACCCAGTGCCAGCGCGCGGCGAACATGCTGGCGAACTGGAAAGACTTCATTCCAAAATTCGTCAAAGTCATGCCGCAAGATTACAAACGCGTATTGCTGTCACTCAAAAAAGTGCAGTCGCAAGGTTTGACCGGCGACGAGGCGGTCATGGCTGCGTTTGAAGAAAATGTCAAGGGCGGTCACTGAAACCAAATTCAATTTTACACTGAACTAAAATGGGAAAACCCACTGGATTTTTGGAGTTCCAACGCGAACTGCCCGCCGACCGCACACCACTCGCGCGCATCGCGGACTGGAAGGAAATTCACCTGCACCAGTCCGAGGCCGACCTGAAAAAACAGGGCGCGCGCTGCATGGATTGCGGCATTCCGTTCTGCCACACCGGCCAGCTCGTCAGCGGCATGGCCAGCGGCTGCCCGATTCACAACCTCATTCCCGAATGGAACGATTTGGTTTATCGCGGTCTGTGGCGCGAGGCGCTGGACCGGCTGCACAAAACCAATAATTTCCCCGAGTTCACCGGCCGCGTTTGCCCTGCCCCGTGCGAAGGCTCGTGCGTGTTGGGTATGAAAGAACCCGCCGTCACGATCAAAAACATCGAGGTCAGCATCATTGACCACGGCTGGGCCAACGGCTGGGTCGTCCCTGAAACACCGAAGAAGCGCACTGGCAAAAAAGTTGCCGTTGTCGGCTCTGGCCCAGCGGGACTTTCCGCTGCCGCGCAATTGAACAAGGCTGGCCACGAAGTCACCGTGTTCGAGCGCGCCGACCG
>CAIKKJ010000205.1 GCA_903827955.1 uncultured Verrucomicrobia subdivision 3 bacterium | reverse complement strand
GCTGGCTGATTCCAGCCAATACGACAACCGCTTGCAATTGGGCGAGCTTTACGCCGAGTTCGAGAATATCTCCAAGCTATGGAACAAGCATAATCAATTAAACGCCCGGGTGGGGCAGATGTATATCCCGTTTGGCGAGGACCAGCGGTCCATTACTGGCATCGCCGTCTCCGTCGGTTCTTCGATTACAAGTGTTCTCATATAAAACCACGGGTGGTTCGCCCGCGTGTCGTTTTTGTAACACGGGTTTTATGAGAAAATCGGAGGGGTGGAATTCCCGTCGCAAACGTGGGTTTTTCGCCGCAAACGTGGACTTTGCAGACGCAAAAAAAGCCGGTAGTCAGTGACTACCGGCTAAAGAAAATTAATAATTTTTTTGACAGCGCCCGGAAAACTACGCGGAAGATCGTTTTTTTCGGGTGGCTAATTGTTCGCTGCGCACCATGGCCAGCCAGCGAACCACCAGCGGATTGCCCCCGAGCCGCTTCTCAAACAGCGCCGTTTCCGGCGTGCCGATTAAACACTTGGCCTGCGCCACCGCAGTGTCCAGCGCGGTGGCATCGCATTCGCCCAGCGGCGACCAGGCGGACCGGATGGCTTCACGCAACCGATCCGGAGACTTGGCGCCCAGCATCAGCCGTTCGGATTTTTGGCAGGCGGCGTGCGCGAGTTGAAGCAACTCCACAAATTTTGCGCGGCGGGTCTTTTCGGTTTCCGATTCGGCCGCAAAGAGTCCGGCCAAAACACCATCATTGTCCGGGCCGTGTCCCCACAGCCGGCGAACGGCCTTCGCCGCATCCACGCGGGCTTGCAGGTAAATCTTCTGCGCTTCGTCCGGCGCTTTCTGTCCCGGCACCCCGCCGTGATTGGTGTCGAGCATCGCCACCAGACAAAGGGCATTGGCTTCCCAATCATCCTTGTTGTAAAGCAGCGCCCCTTTCGCCAACCGTTCGGCCTGCGTCTCCACCAGCACCGCCGCGCCAGAGGCGTTCCAAATGTCCACCGCGCGCGCGGCCAGTTTGGTGGAAGTCTCATCCGATTTCTGCCCGAGCATGGCGGCCACCAAAGCAATTTGAAATTGGCGGGGCGGCTGGCGCGTCGTGGCCACCGGCTTGATCGGCAGTCCAGCGTCTTGCAATCGTCGCACATAGAGCGACGACTTTTCCTCATCGCCCGCACTCGCCACTGCTGCAACCGGTTTCTCTTTTGGCTTACTCATAGCGCAATCGTCGGCAGCTTCTTCCGCCGTCTGGCAGCGACGACGGGTAGGTAAATTGCAACGTCTGTTGGTCGGGGTCGGATTCGTCCGGCAGCAACGACCACTTGTCGGCGCGGGCAATCTTTCCCTGAATGGCGCGGTGCAATGCCGGCATGAATTCATCCGCGATTTTTTGCTGACACGCGGCCATCAATCCTTCCACGCGCCGCTGCTTTTCCTTGTTGCTGGTGCCGGCCTCCGGTTCGTTCGTGCCGCCGTAACCAAGAAAGCCACGGTCCATTGAAATATCTATGTCTTCCGAGAAACGGTTGATGATTTTGAAAACCTTCGACAACGACGTGCCGCCTTTGAAAATCAAATGCTCACCCATTGCCGGCAACCGGAACAATTCCTGCAACGTCCAGCAAACCCAGAAATCTTTTTCCAGCACCACGACATCAATGCCACTCTTTTGCGCAGCGGCGGTGAACAATTCGCCGCGCTGTTTCGGGGTAAGCTGGAGCACGGAATCCATAAATCATTTTCCGACGATCTGCTGCAAAAGCGGGTGCATCCAGACCGGAGTCTGGGGCAGGAGTGATTTCAAATCAGCCTTTGTTTTTGCATCCAGATTTTTTTTCAAATGGGCGAGATGGCGGGGCATATCCGGGTCATTCCGCAGATGCCGGATGGCTTGAATGACGAGGCCGGCCGGCCGGCCGGAACCGAATAAATTGCGCGGGGCTGCCCGGCGAAACAAGAGCGTCAATTTTCCCAACGCCACACGGCGCGGCACGCCATCGGTCTGGATGACAATTTTGGCGGGCACTTGATCTGACAACCCCAGTGCGTTGGCGGCATAAGCGCCGGTGAACTGCCATTGGGCGTGACTGCCATTCATCAATGCCCGCACCGTGGCCATGATGTCCGGCGCAGTCTGGCCGATGATGGGATGCTGGCGGGGCAAATCGTATAGTCCCCGGCGAATCCGGCGGATTTTACCGGCTTTTACCAGCCGGCTTAATGTCTGACGGATGGCGGCAGCGCTGCCGATGCCATCAAAGTGCCCCAGTGAAAATACCGAAGCGCTCCGGCTCGAACGCATCGAGCGGAGAATCATTGCATCAATTGGCTGGGCGACGGTCTTCATCTATAACTGTCACAAAAACTGCCTAGTTTTTGTGACAATGACAAGTTAATTACGCCCTGGCGGCGGGAAGGGTTTGAACGGCTGGCGGGCAGCCAATAAAAAAGCCTCTTTCAAAAGAAAGAGGCTGGGTGCATTCAGTAATCATCCGGCAACAAGACCGTCGTAACCGAGCGGTCAGCTTCCGTGATGATCCAGAATTTGGTGCCATTGGCGGCTTGATAGGCGGACAAAATCCGCGTGCCTTCCACCATGGCTTGGTCATTAACTGCTTTATCCTCGGCACAGAGATCGCCCCAGTCACCGACGACATGACGCGCAAGCGCCAGTGTGATGTCAGTTTGGTTGATTTGTGCGAGGGCGTTGGGCGTGGCCACAATTTGGCCAAGTTTCAGGGAGGGACTGAGGCGGGCGCTCATAGTTTTAAATCCTCCAGCGTGGCGGCAATGCCGTCTTCATCATCGCCCAGGATTTCAACAATGCCGGCCTTAAACGCGGCTTTGTCCGGGTCTGGCTTGGCGTCTTTTGGGCAGGCCGGACACCGCAACACATTCATGATGCTGGTGCCGAATTCGTAGCCGGCGGCTTTGAACTTGTCGCGATACCGCTGCGAAAGGCGCAGTTGCAGAGACAACCCCGACCACGCTTTGGCTTCCGCATGGTCGAGGTCAGTCTCGTGGATGGCATCATGCCGGAGATGATAAACATCCCACGGCTCGCCACAGGTGGTGCAATGAACATCCATAATGGTCTCCGTTCACTGGAACAACTGCTGCACCTCTTCCGGTGTCAGGTGTTCGGGTTGCATGTCCGGTTGATCAAACACATGGACTTTCACGAAACAGAACTTGGACAGGCGGGCAGCGATTTCCTCGCGGCCGGCTTTGCCCGCTTCATCCTCGTCAAACATGACGACGACGTGGCTGTTTGCGTTCGTGTTTCGGCGGATCAAATCCTCCTGCGCGGCGGTCATGG
>CAIKKJ010000204.1 GCA_903827955.1 uncultured Verrucomicrobia subdivision 3 bacterium | reverse complement strand
TCGGAAATTCCCAGCTTGGCGCGCAGTTCCTCCATCTGCTCGGCATTGAGCAGCAGCGAATGATTCTGCGGATGACCGACGGATGGCAGCATCCAGCCCTTTTGCGTATAGGCGAAAATCACTGTCGGACCGGAGCGTGCATCGGCTTTCGCAAACGCATCGCGCAACTCGGCGAAATCGTGTCCGCCGAGATTGCGGAACATCTCCAGCAACTCCGCATCATTCCAGCGACCGAGCAGCGCAGACATCTCTTTTGGATAACGGCTCATGCGCGGCAGCCATTCGCGCAGCCGCTCGGGCGAGAGGCGAAGCAGTTTTTGATACGCCTCGTTGCTCAAATCATCAATGCACTCGTGCAACAGTTCGCCGCGCGGCTGTTGAAACGCGGCTTGCAATTGCTTGCCGTATTTCGCCTCGATGACGTGCCAGTCGTTCGCCTTGAACATTTCTCGCCAGCAGCCGATGCGGATGCCGGGAATCACACGGTCAAGGCTCTGCCGGTTGATGTCTACGACCCAGAGGACATTTTTTAAATCCATCAACGCCGGTTCCGCGATGGCTTCCCACACTGCGCCTTCGTCGAGTTCCGCATCGCCGACGAGGCTGACGTAGCGGCGTTCGCGACAAGATTCCTTACCAAAGTGCATCCGCGCATATTCCTCGGTCATCGCTGCAAAATTCGCCGCGCTTACGCCAAGGCCCATTGAGCCGGTGGAAAAATGTGGATGGTCTGGGTCTTTAGTGCGACTCGGATATGATTGTAATCCCTTCAATGCCCGCAACTCTTTCAAATATTTTCCATCCAGATTGCCGAGCAAAAATTGCAGCGCGTGATAGACCGGCGAGGCGTGCGGCTTCACAGCAATCTTGTCGTCCGCGCGAAGGTATTCCAAAAAGAGATACGTCAGGATCGTCACCGTCGAAGCACTCGACGCCATGTGCCCGCCGACCTTCACGCCCTCGACGGTGCGCGTCTTGTTCGCATGATGCACCATCTGCACCGCGAGCCACAGGGCGCGGTTCTGAACCTGAACCAGCGTTTGATCGCGGTCGGCGGCGGTGGATGTGGCAACGGCGGGCATGGCAAATCAAATGGCGAACAAGGTCATGAATTCTTGAACTGAAATTTTCTCGAGCTGCTGCTGGCTGAGGCACAGTTTTAAAATTGCGTCTGAATTCTGCGCGGAAATTTTCGCGCGGAGATTCTTCTCAAATTTTTCCACGAGCAGCGGAATTCCCTCCTGCCGGCGGCGGCGATGGCCGACAGGATATTCCACCGCGACACGTTCGGTCGAACTGCCATCGCGGAAGAAAACTTGTATTGCATTGCCGATGGAGCGTTTCTGTGGATCGAGATAATCGCGCGTGAAATTAGCGTTTTCCTTCACTTCCATTTTCGCGCGCAAGGCATCAATGCGCGGGTCGGCGGCGACCCCGTCCTCGTAATCGTCGGCAGTGAGCGCGCCTTTGAGCAGCGGCACGGCGACCATGTATTGCAGGCAGTGATCGCGGTCGGCGGGGTTATTCAGCGGGCCGGTTTTGTCAATGATGCGCACGCCGCTCTCCTGCGTCTCGATCACGATGCGTGCGATGTCGTCGAGCCGCTTCGCCACCTGAGGATACAGCGCGAGCGCGGCTTCGACTGCGGTCTGCGCGTGAAACTCGGCGGGAAACGAAATCTTGAACAGCACGTTTTCCATGACGTAAGTGCCGAAACCTTGCGCGGGGAGTTTGATTTCCTTGCCGCGAAAGAGGACATCTTGAAAGCCCCACGTCTTCGCCGTGAGCACGCTCGGATAACCCATCTCGCCCTTCATCGCCGCGAGCGCGTGCCACACCGCGCGGCTCGTCGCGTCGCCGGCCGCCCAGCTTTTGCGCGAGCCGGTGTTCGGCGCGTGCCGATACGTGCGCAATGCTCCGCCGTCCACGAACGCCAGCGACAGCGCGTTGATGATCTGCTCGCGCGTGCCGCCGAGCAAACGCGTCGCAACTGCCGTTGAAGCGATGCGCACCAGCAAAACGTGATCGAGGCCGACGCGATTGAAACCATTTTCCAACGCGAGCACCCCTTGGATTTCGTGCGCCTGAATCATCGCGAGCAGCACGTCCCGCATCGAAAGTTTTTTCTGGCCGCTGCGGTCCAAATAATCCGCGACGGCGAGAATCGCGCCGAGATTGTCGGACGGATGGCCCCATTCCGCCGCAAGCCAGGTGTCGTTGAAATCTAGCCAGCGCACGATCGTGCCAATGTTAAACGCCGCTTGCACCGGATCGAGTTCGTGACTGGTGCCAGGCACGCGCGCGCCGCGACGGGGCATCGTCGCGCCGGGCACGACGGGGCCGAGCAGTTTCACGCAGGCCGGATACGACAGCGCGAGCAGCCCGCAGCCGAGCGTGTCCATCAGGCAATACCGTGCGGTGTCAAACGCTTCCGCGCTGGTGATGCGCTCCGTCGCGAGCGCGTAATCCGCAATGCGCTGCAAGAGCAGATCCGGTTCGGGGCGTTTGGCGCTGGTGTGGTCGTGATGCATTTTATTTTCGGTCGGCGAGCGAAACAAATTTCAGATTCTCCGGTCCGGTGTAATTCGCGCTGGGGCGGATGATCTTGTTGTCGGCGCGCTGTTCCAAAATATGCGCGCCCCAACCCGCGGTGCGCGCCATCACGAACAGCGGCGTGAACATTTTCATCGGCACGCCGAGTTGCTGATAGGATACGGCGCTGAACCAGTCGAGGTTCGGGAACATTTTTTTCTCGCGCCACATCACGGCTTCGATGCGCTCGGCGATGTCGAGCATCTTCGTTTCGCCCGCGTCGCGCGAGAGCGTGCGCGCGATTTCCTTGATGACCACGTTGCGGGGATCGCTCACGGTATAGACCGGATGACCGAAGCCGATGATGACCTCGTGGTTCGCGACGCGGCGGACGATGTCGGCTTCAGCTTCGTCGGGGGTGGCGTAACGGCGTTGCACCTCGAAGGAGAATTCATTTGCGCCACCGTGCTTCGGTCCGCGCAGCGCACCGATGCCGCCAACGACGGCTGAAAAAATATCCGAGCCCGTGCCCGCGATGACTCGCGTGGTGAACGTCGAGGCATTGAACTCGTGCTCCGCGTAGAGAATCAGCGACGCGTGCATCGCGCGCACCCACGAGGGCTTCGGCGGTTTGCCGTGGAGCAGATGCAGGAAATGTCCGCCGATGGAATCGTCGTCTGTGCCGACGTCGATGCGTTTGCCCGTGCGCGAAAAATGATGCCAGTAAAGCAGCATTGAACCGAGCGACGCGAGCAGACGGTCGATGATGTCGCGTGCACCAGCCTCGTTGTGATTTTCATTTTCCGGCATCGTGCAGCCGAGCGCGGAAACGCCCGTGCGCAGGATGTCCATCGGATGCGCGGTTGCGGGCAACGTTTCCAAATCGGCGCGAACGGCTTCGGTCAGCGCGCGGAGATTTTTCAACTTCGCCTTGTAAGCCGCGAGTTCGGTTGCCGTCGGCAGCTTGCCGTGAACGAGCAGATGCGCGACTTCCTCAAACTCACAGCTCCGCGCCAAATCCAAAATATCGTAGCCACGATAATGCAGATCGTTGCCGCTGCGCCCGACGGAGCAGAGCGCGGTGTTGCCAGCGACCACGCCGCTCAGCGCGACCGACTTCTTTGGCTTGAACGCCATCGCTGGAACGTCGCTGCTCACGGCTTGGGCATTCCTTTGGCGATTTGTTTGGCGAGCATCGCGTCGAATTTTTTTTCCCACGCGTGGTAGTTCAACACTTCGTAAAGCTCGGCGCGCGTCTGCATCTGGCCGGTGACTTTGCACTGCGTGCCGTCTTTGCGGACGGTCGCATAGACATCTTCCGCCGCGAGGCTCATCGCGCGAAAGGCGCTCAATGGATACAACACCAGTCGCACACCAGCGCCGCCGAGTTGCTTGGTCGTGAACAGCGGTGTGCGACCGAATTCGGTGCAGTTGGCGAGCACAGGAATTTTTCCAAGCGCGGTGGTAAATGTTTTGTATTCATCTAAAGTTGTGAGTGCCTCGGCAAAAATCATGTCTGCGCCCGCGGCGACGTAAGCCTGTGCGCGGGCAATCGCCGCCTCCAAACCTTCGACCGCGTGCGCATCGGTGCGCGCCATGATGACAAAATGTTTATCGGTGCGCCCTTTCACGGCGGATTTCAGCCGCGCACACATTTCTTTTTGTGAAACAAGTTTTTTGCCGGGGCGATGACCACAGCGTTTCGCAGAAACCTGATCTTCCAAATGACAGCCCGCCGCACCAGCGCGGATGAGTTCACGGACAGCGCGTGCGGGATTTTCCCAGCCGGTGTCGGCGTCCACGAGCAGCGGCAGTGAAGTCGCGCGCGTGATGCGACGGACATCCGTGCAGACATCTTCCAGCGTCGTAAAGCCGAGGTCAGGCAAACCGAACGAAGCGTTCGCCACGCCCGCACCGGAAAGATAGATCGTGCGAAAACCCGCGCGCTCCGCGAGCATCGCGGAATAGGCGTTAATGGTGCCGATGACTTGCAGCGGACGTTCCGCCTTGATGGCGGCGCGAAGTTTTGCCCCTGAAGTTTTGGAATTGTTTTTCATGCCCGCTCAAATTTGAGTTTGCTCCCGACTTTGATTTTCAACTGCGGCCCGGTCTGACGTTTCTTCACACCGATGATGATGTTGATGTGGTTCGGCTCGTGCGTTTCATCGAAGCCGATGATTTGGCCAATCGCCTTGCCGTCTACGAACAGCGTTTCACCAGCGATAATGCAGCCACCACGACTCACTTCAAAAAACGCGAGATACGCGATACGATTCGCCGTATCGCCGGGTTTTTTGTCGAGTTCGTCGGTGGCGATGAGTTCGTGGATGGAATTTTTCAGCAACGCGCGCGAGTAGGTGGAAATCAGTTTCAGTCCGCGCTGCTCGTGGGACGAGTTGAGCACGGTGACGACCTCGCCTTTGACCGGCCGGTTGGCGGCATAGGTCGCGAGCGAGACGAAGCGCGTGGTGGCAACTTTTGTGGGCATGACAATGCAATGACCTGCGGTTGACCGAGACTAACTTTCTTTGCAACGAATCAGCAGCCAAAATTTTCCTCGCCAAAAACCTGCGCGGTGGCTCTGCGTCGTTTGTTCCTTATGTGGCAACTTTGCCGCGCGGGAGGAAAATGGTCAAGGCCGAAACAAAAAACGCCGCGTGAAACACGCGGCGTTTGGGCTTCAGTTGTATCAACACTCACGGCGCGGCCAGAATGGCGGCGCGCTGCTTTTGATATTCATCGGGCGTAATCTGATCGGCCTTGTATTTGACAAGCAAGTCGGAAAGTTTTTGCTGCTTGTCAGCGCTGATGGGCAGCGCCGGGGCGCTGATGGCGGGCAGGGCGGGAACGGGGGACGGCTTCGCGACGGGTGCAGAGCTTTGGACAGCAACTTCCTTTTTCGGCTTGGCAGCCTTGAGTTGTTTTTTGGCGGCGGCGATTTCAGCAGCCTTTTGTTCGGCAGCTTTTTGTCCTGCGATTTTTTTGGCTTTGGCATCGGCGCTGGCACTTTCAGCATCCGCCTTGGCTTGGGCGGCGGCGGCAAGTTTTTCAGCCTTCGCCTTGGCTTTGGCGTCACTGTTGACGGACACCATGGCCGGTTCAGCGGCTGGTTTTACAACGGGAGCTTTGACGGATGCGGTTTTAGTGGTGGTCTTTTCGACCGTTCGTTTAGCGCTGGGTTTGGCCTGAGCTTTAACGGCGGGCGCGTTTGTTTCAGGATTTTGCGCGCTCAACTCAAAGAGCTTGGCGGCAAGCGCAGCGCGGGCGGCGGCCTGTGCGGGATTGTCCTCGGCGCGGAGGGTGGTCGCGAGGCCGAGTGCGAGTGCGCAAATGACTACGGGAAGTTTGGAAAATTGCATGCCGATTTCTTACGCCAATTCGCGTCTGGAAGCAACTGCTTTTCGGGTGGATGGGTGGCGGGCCAGGGAGAGTTGGTGGCTGTTGACCGGTGTGATTCAAAGTCATCGCTGGCAATAATCGTAAATAAATTGTGGATTTTCGCATTACGCTTTGGCGTGGGTGTGTGCTAGGTTAACGCATCACCAATTTTGAACTCATGCGCCTGAACCCTGATGTCTTTTCGTCCCGTCCTGCTCGCCGGCAGAACTTTGCTTTTACGTTGATTGAACTGCTGGTGGTCATTGCCATCATCGCAATTTTGGCGGCGATGCTGTTGCCGGCCTTGAGTGCCGCCAAGAAAAAAGCGCAGGGGATTGGTTGTATTAATAATACCAAGCAACTCACGCTGGGATACGTCATGTTTCAAGGCGATAACAACGAGTTGCTTATGGATGTGGGTTCGTGGGTTGACTGTCCGGTTTACATGGACTGGAATGTCAGCCAAGCCAACACGAATACAACTTATTTAATCGGACCATCATCAAGTTCGGCTCCGTTGTTAATGGCGAACTATGTGAAAGCGCCGGGCAGTTTCAAGTGTCCTGGTGATAATCGGCCAGCTAATAATGGTCCGCGTATGCGCAGTTATTCCATGTTCCAATCGGTGGGCGGCGGCGGCGGAAGCAGTCCGGGCGGTCAATTTATTAATGGAACCGGTCGCAATTATTTTGCAGCCAAAAAGTCAGGTGATTTGTCAATACCAGGACCGGTAAACTGTGTGGTATTTACTGATGAGCACGGAGACGGTATCAACGATGGGACGTTTGCTTGCAAATACGGTGAGTCTGTGGGGGCTGAACAATGGCAGGATTTGCCGGCAACCTATCACAACCGCGCCGCAAGTTTTTCATTTGCAGACGGTCATTCAGAAATTTATAAGATGAAAGATGCAAGAAATGTTCTTGCTGTTCTTGGTGACAATTCCAGCAATACGCGTTGGAATGCAGTTAACCACATCAAAGATGTAGATTACGAATGGGTCATGGATCACGCGCCCTACAAATAAAAGATATTACCCGCAACTGCTTTGCAACTAGCTAAACAAGATTACAAAACTGCAGAAAAAATCGCAAACCTATGAACAAAACCCAAAAAGAAAAGTCGTTTATCCCGTTCGCCGGCCTGTTCAGGTTGGTATCCTTTTTACGGGTCGCCACCGTGATTGTTTTGCTGGCGCAGGCATTTGATCTGGCTGCTCAAGCGCAGACAGTCCGTTTTCGCTCGCCGACCACGCGTGTTACCGTGCCGTTGGGTTATGCCAGCACGATAGCGTTTACTAATACCTGCTCGGTATCCGGTTTGGTGAATCCCGTGGATTTCACCATTACCGGCTTGCCTGCCGGCGTGACATACACGATTACTGCTACCAATGGCGCGGCGTTGCCATTGGACGGCGGGTTGCCGTCCACGAGCATGAGCACCAACTTACTGATTACGCTGACGTTTGATGGAACGGAATTGCAAGGCTTGACCACAGCGAGTGTGACTGCTGCCAATGGTGCGGTGAACAACTGGCCTTTCTATGTTCAGGTCGCCAAAATATGGAGCGGTGCGGATTACATTGCCGCCGCCAACACCAATTGGAATGACGGAGGCAACTGGGTAGGTGGTTCTGCACCCGGTTCAAGCGATGACGTTGTGTTTGCGCAGACTGGTGCCACCAATGTGGCGACCATTACCAACGTCATTATTACGGCCAACACCACGGTTTCATCCGTTCGCTTTGCGCCGACGAACAGCGCGAAATTTTATACGGTTCTCATTAATTCTGGTGCGACTCTGGCAACCACTGGCGCGCAGTCTCTGAGCTTGTTGAGAGATAGTGAAAATTTTCTTTCAGGTAATGCGAGCGGTGTTACGGTGACGTTTGTTGGCGGAGGCACATTGTCTGTCAACAATGAAAACGGCAACATTGTTAGCCACGTTGATAATGGCCAGCAGCCACTTTTGGATTTATCCGGCCTGGGTAATTTTTCGGCGGACGTAAATCAAATTTTGATTGGTGATAGTGTGCAGTCACCCTTTTTTCGCGCTTACAATGACCAAAATGGTTACGGCGGTCAGCCTCGCCAGTCATTGAGCAGCTTGAGTCTCGCTCGCACCAATGTCATCAAAGCAGTCTATGCAGATCCGAACAATTACACCAACTCAGATAATCGTCACTGGGGCTTCAGCTTTTTGAATAGCGAGTTGACCGGCTCCAGCACGACGCCAAATGTTAACTTTGGCATCTCGAATATTTTCTATATCGATAGCATCAATCTAACGGGCGGCAACTCGCGCGGCAATGCCCAATTCAATTCTGTTTTCAATGCCAGCAACCCGATTGCTATTTTCCGTGGCACGAACGGTGGGCGAATGAATCTTTATAGCCAGGCGGATGGGGGTGGGACCAACACGGCCAACAGTAACATCAAATCCACCGTTCAATTTCTCGCCGGCACCTTGGACATGCTGGTGGATCGTTTTTATATTGGCCGCGACCGCGTCCAGATTCAGTTTAATTCTACGCCGAACTATCAAGGCTTTTTCTTGATGGGTCGCGGCATTTTGGATGTCAACACGATGATCCTAGGTTTCCGCGAGCATCCCGGTGCGGCTACGAATTCATGGAGTGGTTACAATGGTTATTGCGAAGGCCAGTTCACCGTCAGTAACGGTGTGGCTAAAATTAATAAATCACTTACGCTCGGCTACACAACTGAAAGTAACGCCCAAGGACTTGGTTCGCTCGGCAATACCGAATACGGCCAAGTTACTATTCGTGACGGCGGAACCATCATGGCAAATACCATTAATGTTGGTGGTCCTGTTTATGGATCCTCCAAAAATAACTTCATCATTGTAAGCAACAGCGCGACCCTCAACATCTCCAATTCCTGCGGCAGCATGAATCAGTTGCTTGACTTCATTGCGTTCGCTAACACCTCCACTCTGACGGTAAACTTGGATGCGTTGAGCACCAATGCCTTGGTTTATGCCGCCAGTTTCAATATGACGGCAGCAAACAGCCTTGTCATTGCCAGCATCCGCCATCCTCTCAGTCTTGTGAACGGCCAACTCATTCCGCTCCTCAAACGCACGGCTGGCGGCGCACCGAGCTTCACTGTCGTCAATCAGAGCGGAGTTAACGGCTCGGTCGTTGTGGATCCAAATGATGCGAACCAGCTCGATTTCCAAATTATTCTGAACACGCCCAAAAATCTGCTCTGGAAAGGTTACACTAGCGCTGACTGGGACAATACTACTGCCAACTGGCTTGATCTGGCAACGGGCTTGCATACTAACTTTGCTGCCGGCGATAACGTGGCGTTTGATGACACTGCCTCGCAGTTCAGTCTGAATCTTATTTCCAGTGCCGTAATTCTGCCGGGTCCGCTGAACATGACCAATACCATCAATGCCTACACGTTCAACAACAACAGTGGCGGCAGCATCATTGGCACATCCACATTGAACAAATATGGAGCCAGCAGTCTGGAGATTGATGGCGCGTCCTCCATCTCCGTGACGCTTAATTCCGGTTCGTTGCTTGGCAGCGGCTCGGTTGGTTCTGTGACTGTAAACTCTGGCGCAGTGGCAAATTTTAGCGGCTCGATTTCCGGCAACCTCTCCAGTGCAGGTGTCGCGACATCCTCCGGAATCTTGAACGGTGCGTTGACTGTGAATAACGGTGGTGTGGTTACCAACGCAGGAACCATGAACAGCACGTTCTCTGTCGGCAGCGGTGGCCTGTTCGTCAATAATCCTGGTGCCAGTCTTGCCACAATCGGCTCGTCTTCCTCCGTTTCGTCCGGTGGCACGATGGTCAATCGCGGCAGCATTACCGGCGTCAACCTCGGCGTTGCTGGCACGTTCAAGGATACCGGCGAAGGCACGACCACGCTGACGGGCACATTTACCGCAAACGCAGGAGCGACTATTCTGCCGGGTGGTGATGGGGTGGCCACAACCACCATCCAGAACGGCTCGGCGTCCGGTTTCCCGGGGCGCGTTCTTTTGTCGTCAGGATCTACGAATATCTTCAAGGTTGATATTATTGGTGGAATTAACACCAAGTTGCTGTCCGGCTTCCAGGATTTTGGCGGCAGTTCTAGCGCACGGGTTCAGGATGGTTGCACGCTCATCATTACGAATGTGACCGGAAATTTTGCCATCGGCCAGACGTTCACGTTCTTCCAATATGCTGGTGGTGGCAACCCGCTGCCCACGGGCACTTCAACCAATCGCTACCCTATCATAAGCCCTGCGTCGCCTGGTTCTGGCATGGCATGGGATTTGACGCAGTTGTGGCCATCTGGTGTGATTGGCGTGATCACCAACTTGGGTCCAGTGTTCACCAATTCTTTCACGATTGACTCTGGCACGAACATCATCGGCCAATTCTCATGGGATGCCGCCAACTACGGCTGGCGTTTGCTGAATAAGACCGTTCCCGCTGGTGCTGGTTTGGAATATACAAATCAATGGACGGGGATTTCTGGCTCCTGGACAAACACCGCAGTGACGTTGACCAACACCATCACCACCAACAACGTGTTTTACCGACTGGTGTTCCCCTGATTTAAATCACCAATTCACGCCGGGGTTGAGTTCCAACTTGGCCCCGGCTTTTTGCTGCCTGAAATAAACCGTAATTCTCATAACCAATGTCCGCGGTGCCCGTCTGGATATCCGAAGAATGAAAAACATCCAATCCAAGTTCGCCATGTCGCTTGCCCTTGCCATGTCGTCATTGGTCGCGCTTTCTGAGACGCCGCTGGCCTTTCCCACGGCGGAGGGTTATGGGCGACTTGCCACCGGCGGTCGCGGTGGCCGCGTCATCCACGTCACCAATCTGAACGACACCGGCCCCGGCAGTTTGCGCGACGCGGTCGAGCAGTCCGGGCCGCGCACTGTTGTCTTCGATGTGTCTGGCCTCATCACGCTCGAATCGCGGCTCATCATCCGTCCCACGAATTCCAATCTTACCATCGCCGGGCAGACCGCGCCGGGTAAGGGCATTTGTTTGCGCAAATATAATTTCGGAATGTTGGGCGCGACGAATGTTATCGTCCGCTACCTCCGCGTGCGGCCTGGGAATATTTCCGGCACGACGCTCGACGGCATGGGCATGGCTTCGGCCAATAATTGCATCATTGACCATTGCTCGATCAGTTGGACGTTAGATGAAGCATTTAGCTCGCGCAGTGCAAAGAATATTACGTTCCAGCGCAATTTGATTTCCGAAGCACTGAACGCCGCCGGTCATAAGAAATATCCGCCCGGCACACAGCACGGTTACGCGGCAAGTATTGGCGGCGATATCGGCAGTTTTCATCACAATCTGTTGGCGAACAATGAAGGCCGCAACTGGAGTCTCGCGGGCGGCTTGAATAAACAACCAGCGACTTACGCCGGGCGACTCGATTTGCGAAACAACGTCGTGTTCAACTGGAAGCATCGCGCCACCGACGGCGGCGCGCATGAAGTCAACTTCGTGAACAATTATTATCAGCCCGGTCCCGCCACGGATTTTTTTTACGTGCTCAACGCGCAATACGGCGGGTTTCCCGGCACGCAGCAGTATTATTTTGCCGGCAACGTCATGCCCGGGCATTTCGGTTTGACCAACCAGGAGGCGGGCCGTGAAATGACGACGGAGCGCGGCGGCAGGTTGCCGGAAACTTACAGTGCGTGGGTGGACAAAGAATTTTTTCCGTCGTTCGTGAAAACGCAAACTGCCGTCGAGGCTTACACGAATGTCCTCGCCGATGTCGGCTGCAATTTTCCCGCGCTCGACGAACACGACACGCGCATTATCGCCGAAGTCCGCAGCGGCACGGTGAAATACAAGGGCAGCAAGACCGGCATTCCCGGCCTGCCGGATTCACAGGACGATGTCGGCGGCTGGGACAATTATCCCGAAGTCCGTCGCGCTGCCGACTGGGACACCGATGGCGACGGTATTCCCGATGCGTGGGAGCGAGCTCACGCCCTGAATCCAAACGATGCCAGCGACGCGAACAAAGATTTGAACGGCGACGGCTACACCAACTTGGAAAAATATCTCAACTCGCTCGTTGGCGAGTATTCGCTGGCAAAACACTGACTCATGAACAATAAAATTCTTTTTGCGACGATTCTTTCGCTCGCCACCCAACTCGTTTCCGCCCGCGAGAACTGGCCGATACCCGGTGAAGACATCAAAGCGCGCGAAGCGGCTTGGAACAAATACGAACAAGACCTCATCGCCAAGCTTGCGCCGCAGATGGCCGAGTGGGAAAAGAAAGGTAAGCCCTACATCCCGTGGGCGGCGCAGCCTTCAGATTTGCCGCAGGCGAAAGTCCCGGCGTTTCCGGGCGCGGAGGGTGGCGGGAAATTTTCTTTCGGGGGTCGCGGCGGCAAAGTTTTTGTCGTGACGAATCTAAACGACAGCGGGCCGGGTTCATTGCGCGAAGCGTGTGAATCTGCTGGGCCGCGCATTGTCGTCTTCAACGTCGCGGGCATCATTCATCTCGAAAAGCCCATCTACATCGAAGCGCCCTACATCACGATAGACGGCCACACTGCGCCCGGTGACGGCATTTGCATTGCTGACAACGGCATTGATGACAACGCGCACGATGTGGTGATTCGCTACCTGCGTTTGCGGCGCGGCAACATGGACATCTTCAACCGTCACGGCGTTCACTATGGCAGTCCGATTGGTAACATCATCCTCGATCACATTTCCGCGAGCTGGGGTCAGGATCAGAACATTGACACCTATCGCCACATGTATCAGCCGAC
>CAIKKJ010000203.1 GCA_903827955.1 uncultured Verrucomicrobia subdivision 3 bacterium | reverse complement strand
GATGCCAAAAATGGACCAGACGACTAGCGAGAGTGCCAAGCCCATTTTGGTGCCGATCTTGTCAATGACCCAGCCGGCGAGAATGGTCATGCCGGCGTAAAAACCGGTGAAGAATGCGGTCAAATGCGAGAAGTCGGTGTTTGACCAACCAAAGCCGCCTCGGGATATCTCCTTCGGATAAGCATCATCCAACAACAACCGGTTGAGGTGTGGAAGTTCTTCGGCTTTTGGGTTTGCGAGTAACTTCTGGGTTTCCGGGCGCAATGTCACACCGGCAAACCGCTGGGCATCATAGAGCGCCTGGCTGCTGACTAGCGCATTCAAATCCGATACAATATTGGTCTGGAGCGGAAGCGGGTTTTTGACTGAATAATCTTTTAACGCTGTTAGCGTTAGCGGTGACAAATTGGATTTGATATAGACGGATATGGCATCGCTTGACCCGTTTAGTTTGGCGGTAAAAGTCGTCAGATTGATGTCGTTTCCTGAGAACTTCGAAAAGCTTATATCTGTTTCCATCGCCGTGCAGAAAAATTCTTTCAGGTAGCTGATGACCTGGCGGTCCATGTAATTGACGGTCGTGGAAAAAAACAGCAGCGCGCAGATGATCCAGCGGAAGTTGCTGGTGGCTGGTCGGGACGGGGAATTCATGGCCGCGAGGATTGCTGAAATGAAACCAGCGTTCAAGCGCGGAAATCCAACTTTACAACTGGTTGATTTTTCTGGCATGATTGCGCGCTATGTTGAAGAGATTTTTGCCACTTTTGCCCGTGCTGCTGCTGGCTGGCTGCACGACCGGCCAGTTCACGCGCCTGACGCCGAGCCAGCAATCGCATAACGCCGACAACCTTTATCCCGTGGAGGTGGCGTTTGATTCCAACCAGCAGGCGCTGCGTTGGGACAGCATCAAGGCTTATGTCATCGTTGACGGCCGTCCCCAGCCGCTGCGCCCGGTGCCGCTGGTTCGCAACCGCTGGGAAGGGGTCATCGCCGTGCCGCCGGGGGGCCGCACGGTGAATTACAAGTTCAAGTTCGACTACCTTTACAACAGTTTTGGAAAAATTCCGCAGCCGAACAGCGAGTCTTCCAAGACCTACACGTTGAAGGTGGTTGAGTAACAGGCTTTCTGCCAGAAAATCAAAAGCGCGGACAAGAAATTGTCCGCGCTTTTTTGTTTTAAATTTTTATGAGATTTTCAGCGGCGTTTCGGCCGGAGAATCAGAACCTTCTTGTCTGTGCCCTCCACTTCCACGCTATGGCTTTCCACATCCGGATCGTCCTTCAAAGTCTGATGCACGATGCGGCGGTCGAATGAACCGAGCGGCTCAAGTTCCACGGCGTCGCCCCAGCGGCGGACTTTATCGGCGGCGTCCTTCGCTTTTTTCACCAGCGCCTCGCGGGCTTGTGAACGATAGCCGCCTACATCCACGGTTACTTTCGGCGCGCTGGTGTCCTGCTGGAATAAAATCCGGTTGGTGATGTATTGCAGGTCGGCGAGCGTCTGTCCCTGACGGCCAATCAAGCGGCCGGAGTCATCCGTCTTCACGTCGAGCGTGAGTTCGCCATCAAAATGTTTTTCCTCCACGCTAGCGGGAAAGCCAAGCGAGCCGAGGATTTTTTCCACGATTTCTTTGGGTGCGGACATGGGATTATTTTTTCGATTTCGGTGCGGGCGTCAATGCCGGAGTTGCCGCCGGGTCTTGGAGATTTTTCGTCAGCTTCGTCTGCAAAATACCAGCCAGCGTGCTCACCGTCATGTAAAGCGAGAGGCCGGACGAATAATTGTAGAGGAACAGAATGAAGATCGCCGGCATCCAGCGCATCATCTTTTGCTGTGCGGGATCCATGCCCGGCGACGGCGGCGTCAGGTGTGATTGCCAGAGCATCACGCCGACCATCATCAGCGGCAGCAAGTTGAACGGCAGGCCTTCCGGCGTGCTCAAGAACGGCAGGAATGTCATGCCCGGAATCATGAACAGCGTGTCTGGTTTGGACAAATCCGCCGCCCACAGGAAGCTTGCCCCGCGCAATTCGATCGCGCTACGGATCATGGTGAAAAAGCCGATGAACACCGGCATCTGCACCAACATTGGCAAACATCCGCTCATCGGGCTGACGCCGTGTTTTTTCCAAAGCTCCATCTGCTTTTGCATGTATTTCTGCTGGTCGTCCTTGTATTTTTCCTTGAGCGCGGCCATCTCTGGCTGAAGCAGCTGCATCTTCTTCATCGAGCGCGTGCTCTTGGCCGTCAACGGCCAGAATATCACCCGGATCAAAATCGTGATCAGCACGATGACCCAGCCGTATCCGAGCTTCGTCAAATCATGCAGCGCATTCATCGCCGACAGCAGCAGCTTTGCGAAAAATGTGCCCACGCCCCAGAAGCTCGCGAAGCCGGTGCCGAAATTCATCACCAGTTCCGCATGGTTCTGCTGCTGCTCGCCGATGACCGCCAGCGTGCGCAATTCTTTCGGCCCGGCAAATAAAACCACCTCGCGTTCGATGGTTGAATTTGCCGTGAGCGTCTGCGCCGGATAAACCAGCGCGGCCTGCACGCCTTGCGGCGCGGGCGCATTCGTGGCGGCACCGGCATCGGCAAAGCGCGGCAGCGTCACCGTGCGCGCGACCATTTCCCGCGCCGGTTCCTTCGGCATGGCCAGCAAGGCAAAAAATTGGTTGTGCGCCGCGACCCACGACACGTTGCCGTTGCCGGCGCGGATTTCCGGCTTGGGTGTGCCGCGCGAACAACCCATCCCACCGCCAGAAAAGGTGGGCAGGGGATTGTCCGTGGCGTTCGTGGCGTCGCACCACATCGCACCCCAAAGCTGGCCGGTGTCGTCCGCATCCATGGGCGTGGCCGTGCCGACGACGATTTCCTGCGGCGGCACGAGCAGTGATTTATCCGAGCCGTTTTTCAGGCTGATGCTTGCGTGGACGAGGAAGTTGGAGCTGAACTGGAATTGTTTTGCGATGATGAGTCCGCTGGCCAGAAATTTTTCCGCGTGCACGCCGCCGTTCGCCGCCGACAAAATAAAATTGCCATCGCCGATAAAACTTTGGTCGCCCAAGACCGCCAGCACCGGGACGTTGGCGTGACTGTTCAGCGTGGACAGGCTGTCGCTGTGATGAATCTGGCCTTTCCAGCGCGCGGAAATCGTTTCCGGAAAATCCAGCAGCTCGACGGTTTTCAAGCCGCCGCCGCGCGAAGTGAAGGTGTAGCGTGCCCGGCCGTTGGTCAGCGTCAGCGTTTGTTCCGGTGTATTCGTGTCAAAAATCACCGGCGTCGTGGCGGTGAAAACAGTCGTGGCGACGGTGGCGGCACTGGCCATCGCGCTGGGGTTGGTCGCCGTGAGCTGTGCGGTCAATTTGGCGACTTGGTTGGTCTGCTGCCAATGAGCCTGGGCCTGCGCGATTTTGTTCTGCTCCACAAACCACCAGCCGAGCAACAGCACGCAAATTGAAACAACGATGATACCTGTTTTATCCATGAGAAATTAAAATCTGAAAGGTGAAACCTGAAACTTGAAATTCTTGTCCGGCACCGGGTCGTGCCCGCCATCACCCCACGGATGACAGCGGCAGATCCGCCGGGTTGCCAAAACGGTTCCCGTCAGTGCGCCGTGCGTTTGCACCGCCTCCAGCGCATAGGCCGAGCAGGTGGGGGAAAAACGGCAGCCGGAACCGCCGCCAAAAAGAAAAATTTGCGCGGGGGAAATGACCGCGCGATAAACGCGGATGGCGGAAACCAGAATGTGCTGCAACGGGTTCACCTTAATTTTTGAGCAGGCGCGCACGTTTCAGCGCGGCGAGGAAATCTTTCTCCACCTCCGCAAATTTTTTTCCAGCGATGGAATTGCGGGCGATCAGGACGATTTCCAGCGGTTCGGCGAACTCGTGCTGATGTCGCCGGAAACTTTCCCGGAGCAGCCGCCGGGCGCGGCTGCGCGCCACCGCGCCGCCGATTTTTTTGCTGGTGACCACGCCGAGCCGGGGAGTTTTGCCTTCCGGCAATTTGCTCCAGTTGGCGATGAGGCAGCCCAGCACGAGCCGTTCCCCGGTCTGCCGGATGCGCGCGAAACCGTGGCTTTGGGCAAGCCGCGAGGCCCGGCCCAGGCGCAGGCGTTTCGGCGCGGGGTTCACAACATCAAACCGGCGTGAGGCGTTTGCGACCCGCGCGACGGCGGCGAGCGATCGTGGCGCGGCCGCGCTTGGTTTTCTTGCGGCCAAGGAAGCCGTGCTGGCGTTTGCGGCGGATTTTCGACGGTTGATACTGGCGTTTCATAAATTAAAAAATTGGTTCCGGCAAAAAACCGGAGCGTGCGAGGATAGCAGTGAAGCGCGTCGTGTCAAGGCGCGGAAGCAGGTGGTGGGGTTCGAATCATAATCCGGCGCTAAATCGCCATCGGTGGAAATTCAGATCAAGATTAGGATTATGATTGGGGGTTGGGGCATTGCCCAATCCAGCGCACAGTGCCGGCTATTGGCGTTCGTATTCGCCCTTGCCCAGCCGTTTATAAACTTGGAAGCCCGATTTTTTTGCGTCCGAGATGGAGAGCGGCTTGAGTTTGTGCGGCGTGCTGAAGCCGGAAATGATTTTGCGCACCGGCTTTTTGCAGGCCGGACATTTTTCCAGCGGCGGCGCGGACAGCGGGCGATTCAATGTGAACGTCCCGCCGCACACCTTGCATTCGCCGTCGCAGAGTTCGTATTCGTAAAGCGGCATGGCCTTATTTTTTCAAAAATGCGCTGAACAAGTCAATCGGCAGCGGCAGGAAGGTGGTCGTGTTGTGCTCGCTGGCCATTTCGCGCATGGTCTGGAGATAGCGCAGTTGCAGCGCAATCGGCTCCTTCGCAATCAATCCGGCGGCCTGCACCATTTTTTCAGCGGCTTCAAATTCGCCTTGCGCGTTCACGACTTTCGCGCGCCGCTCGCGTTCGGCCTCGGCCTGTTTGGCCATCGCGCGTTTCATGCTGTCGGGCAGCGAGACTTCCTTCGTCTCAACGCTCGTGACCTTGATGCCCCACGGTCCGGTTTGTTTGTCGATGATCTCCTGCAACTTCGCGTTGATGACATCGCGCTGCGACAGCAATTCGTCCAGCGCCGATTGTCCGAGCACGCTGCGCAACGTCGTCTGCGCGATGAGCGAGGTGGCGCGGAAATAATTTTCCACCTTCACCACGGCGGCAACCGGGTCTTCGATGCGGAAATAAATCACCGCATCCACCGTTGCCGGCACGTTGTCCTTGGTCATGATTTCCTGCTTCGGCACGTCGATTGTCACCACGCGCAAATCCATTTTCACCATGCGGTCTACGAACGGAATCAGAAAGATCATCCCCGGCCCTTTCGCACCCTGGAGTTTACCGAGGCGGAAAATCACGCCACGCTCGTATTCGCGCAAGATGCGCACCGCTTGCGGCAGCAGCACGAACAACAAAATAAACGCCGGCACGATGAGCACCGCACCGGCGCTCAGAATGGTGTGAATGAACGGGGGGAGTTGTGATTGATCCATAAATTTTCGGTGATTGAATTTTTACTGCAATACGACAATGAACCAAACCGGCGGCGGCAGCAAATGAATTTGCGCCGGTCAATCCTCGTCGCTGCCGCCGTGCCCGGCACAAGCGCAACCCGCCAGCGCCACGCAATCTGCGCAGAGAACTTTCCCGGCGATCTCCAGCGCGTCAAAACTGCCACAGCGTTCGCACGCGGCCTCTTCCGCTGAAATAACTGGTATGTATTCCATGGTTTTCAAACCGCGAAATACACATATTTCGCGAAAAGGAATTTTACCTTTTCGTTCGTGTATTTCGCGTGGTTCGCGGTCAATCCGTCTTTCCAAAACTCTCCGCCATCGCAATCGCCTTCCGCATGGCCATGGATTTGTTGATGGTCTCCTGATACTCGCCTTCCGGCGTGGAGTCATTCACCCAGCCACCGCCAGCTTGGACGTAGGCCTTGCCGTCCTTGATGAGCGCGGTGCGGATGGTGATGCAGGTGTCGAGATTGCCGTTGAAGGAAAAATATCCAACCGCGCCGGCGTAAGTGCCGCGCGTCGTGGCTTCGAGTGCGGAAATAATTTGCATCGCACGGATTTTCGGCGCGCCGCTGACCGTGCCGGCGGGAAACGTCGCGCGCATCAGATCGTAATTTGATTTCTCGGCAGACAATTTCCCTTCGACCTGCGAGACGATGTGCATGACGTGGCTGTAACGCTCGATGAACATCAAGTCCTTCACCGCCACGCTGCCAAAATCGCAGACGCGGCCGATGTCGTTGCGTGCGAGGTCCACGAGCATGACGTGCTCGGCGCGTTCCTTCGGGTCGGCCAGCAATTCTTTTTCCAGCGCGGCATCTTCGGTGGAATTTTTTCCGCGCGGACGCGTGCCCGCGATCGGACGAATCTCCACTTTGCCTTCCTCGCAACGGACATGCAGTTCCGGCGACGCGCCGACGAGTGAAAAGCCATCCAACTCCAGCAGGAACAGATACGGCGACGGATTGATGTTGCGCACGGCGCGATAAATATCCAGCGGCGACGCCGTGACCGGCGCGGAAAACCGTTGCGAACCGACGACTTGAATGATGTCGCCCGCCGTGATGAGTTTCTTGGACGCTTCGACGTTCGCGAAAAACTTTTCCTTCGTCTGGTTCGATTGGAATTCAACTGCCGCCACTTCGCCCGTCACGCCGACCGCCGTGTGTTCGCTCGGTTGTTCGAGCAGCGCGACCAGTCGGTCAATTTCCGCAGTGGCATTTTCGTAAGCATCGGCGGGGCTTTCCGCGTCGTCGAGAATGGCGTTCACCAGAACCGTGATGGTCTGCTGCACGCGGTCAAAAATCAAAATCTGGTCGGCGACTAAAAAATACATCGCCGGCGTCTTTAACTCATCATGCGCCGGACGCGGCACGGACGGTTCGACATCGTGGATGAATTCGTAGCCGATGAAGCCGACCGCGCCGCCGGTGAAGCGCGGCAATCCCGGCACCGCCACCGCGCGAAATTTTTTCATCACGCGCTCGACGACTTCGAGGCCGTCCTTCACGTCCTGGCCGACCATCGCGGTTTCCGTGACGCGGCCGTTCTCGAACATCTGGACGTGCTGGCCGTCCTGCCGGATGACCGCGCGCGGATTGCAGCCGACGAACGAGTAGCGCCCGATGTGTTCGCCGCCCTCGACGGATTCAAACAGGAACGATTCGCCCTCGCCGCGAATTTTGCGGTAGGCCGAGAGCGGCGTTTCCAAGTCAGCGAGAATGCGGCGCGTGACGGGAATTAAATTTCCCTGCGTCGCAAACTTCAAAAACTCATCCAGCGTCGGTGAATACATGCGCCCTTTTTAACCGAAGTGAGGGAAAAACGAAAGCAGGAAGCCATAGGTATGCAGCCTTGGGACTTTGCGCGGAACAATCCATGAAGACGAACTCGCCCGACTTTTTATCCTGACCGACCACTTCCGGTTCGCCGCCGGTGCGTTCTATTTCGGCGAGCGACCACAGCTTTTCCGGCCGGACCTCCAACCGCGCCTGCACCTTGGCCCACACCAAACCTTGGTGACGGCCCATGTCCTTTTCAAAACGGGTTTTCAATGCTGTGAAAAATTCTTCGCGTTGTTTTCGGGATAACACCTTTTTTTGCTGGTGTTGGTGTTCATAGGTTCAGCTTCCCAATGCCTCTGTCCGCGAGCCGTTCAATCAACTCGCTTGCTGTGGAATTAACCAACAAAACGTCCAAAGGCAGCATGTTGAACAAACCGGCGGGTTGCTGCGAATCGGTGACAATCAACACCAACGTCGCCGGTTGTTTGCTTTGACCTGCGCTATGAAGCAACTCGGCAGCGTCGGCCAGACTTTCTCCGCGCCGCTGGACGCGTATCAAAACGGAAGGTTCGCCGGGTGCTGTCTTGAGAATCGCATCAATACCGCGATTGCGCTGGACAGGAACTAATGGCGCGCCATGCAAAAAAGCCAGAGCATCTTCGTCAGACTGAATGTAGCTTTCGCGACCCTTGCGCATCAGCTCGGATGAGGTTTTGAACGGCTCGGCCAAACGTTGCTTGGCGAGTTGGACGGCTTCGGATGCGACATCAATCCCCAGTGAATTTCGACCAAGTAGTTCCGCCGCAACCAGCGTTGTGCCGCTGCCGCAAAATGGGTCAAGCACGAAATCGCCCGGTAACGTCACCAGTGAAATAATTCGTTCCAAAAGCAGGATGGGTTTTTGCGTCGGATAACCCACTCGTTCCTTTGCCTTTGGATTAAGCAATGGAATATCCCAAACGTCGCCGATAGGCACGCCTTTCTTGTGGCCGTCGGAAATAACGTTGCCTTCGCCGTCGCGCGCATAGACAGACTTGCCATGCGCGTCGCGCTGACGGCGTTGGAGAATTTGGTCAACATTGGTTGAAGGCGAATAATCATCGAAGAGTTGGTGATATTGATAATTGTCCGTCTTGCTATAAAAGAAAATAGTCTGGTGCGATGGCAATGGACTGCGTTGTGAATTTGACCAGCGACGATAGTGCCAGATGATTTCTGATCGAAACATTGCCTCGCCAAAAATCTCATCAAGCAGACTGCGGATGTGATGCGAAGCATTGGTGTCACAATGGAAAAACAGCGAGCCGGTCTTTTTCAAGACGCGGTGGAATTCTTTCAATCGAACCTGTAGAAAATCAATGTATTGTCCGCGCGATTTCCATTCGTCACTAAACTGGAACGTTGTTGCCCGGTCTCGCGTCACCAGCGAATGCGTTTTCTGCGTGAAGAATGGCGGATCAACATAAATTAAATCCACCGAATGGGCCGCTAACTCATCCACCTCATTCCAACAGTCGCCATGACGCACTTCACTGGCCATGTTGCGCCCTCCTTTCCGCAGCCAGTTCCTTTAGGATGCCGAGCAAGTCCACGCCAGTGCGCTGCTTAACATAAGCCCAAGCCGCATCAGCGTAGTGATATTCGCCAGCAACACTCTTGTAGAGACTTTCCAGCGTTTGCTGGATACGCATCGCCTGCTCGCGATTCGGATAATAGAACATGACCCGCACCGGCTTGTAACCAGCATCCCCGATTGCTTGAATCCGCGTGTGTTCTTTTGTGATGTGGTCGCCGTCCGTAGTCGCATCGCGCCATTTAATTTCTAGCGCGTCCTTCCCGACCAAACAATCTATCTCAAAAGTTTTCGGCCGTTGACCGCGCGTGTTCGGCACGCGAATTGAACCAGAGTCGGAAAATTTCTTTTTGAAACAAAGCTTCGCCGCTTCTTCGAGAAACGAACCGGCGTATTTGTAGAGAAACCGTCCCTTATTCTGATAAACATCAATGAGCTTCCCCTCGGCTTCGGTAACACCAAGCACTTGATAAATGAGGACGTGCGAACGGTCGTCTTTTTCCATCTCGGCTAATCTTGATGGCCCTTTCCAGACAGCGAGTATGCCTCGTCGATGAAAAGAATTCCGTCGCGTGCAGAATCAATTATTTCGTTGGTCTTGGTCGCCGTCTGACCGACATACTCGGCCACCAACCTCGACCGATCGCATTCGACAACGTGCCCCTTCGCCAGCACGCCGAGCGATTTATAGAGTCGGCCCATCAAGCGTGCGACAGTGGTTTTTCCAGTTCCGGGATTACCGAAGAAGACCGCGTGCATACTGCGATTCACTTTTGGAGCACCCTTCTGAACGCGGATTTGTTGGATGCGGGCGAAATTCGCGGCCTCCTTAACTTTCTCTTTCACCGAAGCCAAGCCAATGAGTTGCTCCAACTCCTTCAAGATCGAATCAAAGTCATCCTCTTTGACGCCTTGATGTGTGGTGGCCGCAGTCACAGCCTTGATGTATTCGTCGGTGATCGCGTTGATGCGCCCGATGAGGTTCTCGGCGTAGCGCTTGTCAGCGTTCGAGATGTCCTTATCAATCCGGGAATACGCCCAGATGCACTCCTCGAATCGCTTCTGGAAAAACACCATGCAGATTGGGTGTAGCCCGAGCGCGTTCGCGCACAGTCGTATCCGATTGAATTGCTCATCCAAGCCTTGGTTGACCAGTTGTTGGTTGTGTTCGTAAGCACCGAGAAGGTCTTGCCGGATGTTATCCGAGCTGTCGATTAACTCAATCACATGGGCGACGCCGTCTTGCTGTGCAATCTCCACTCCATCATCAATTGCAGCCGCGATATGGTCACCCGTTTCTTGAAGCGCGGAGCTCCAAAGCTTTTTCGTCCCATAGGCGAATGCGCAACTTCTTGGCGGGACAAATTTGCTCCACATTCCTGCCGCAAGATTAACGTAGCCGCTCTCCAGCCATTCAATTAGATCAACCTCACCCGACTCAACTTTCAGGAACGTCATTCGTGAGGGCGTCAGAATCTGGACAGCCTTCACGAAAAGATTCATCCCAATCAAGTTTCGGAGAATGATTTTTTCAGCGTCAACGTCATAGCCATATATCAAGCCTCGCGTTTCGGAATTTTGAAAAATGCGCCGTTCTTCCGAATTGAAGGCAACAAGAAGCGTATCAAGCCGTCTTTGCTCATCGTCGGAAATCAAGTTCGCGCGCCTAGCTTCTGCAACGACAACTTTGTTTGGTTGGCGATTTAGCTGGTTAAGCGCTGCCGAGTCGTAGGCCGGCGTTGCTGACGTGGTCGGGTTCCGAAACAGTGTTGCCAGAACTGCGCTTGGTAAAAACGGACTGCTGCGGCTGTCCAGAGCAAGTTCCTTGTCGCTCAATTCGACTCCATCGGGTTGACTGATTTCTTCCTCGCCAGTATCGGCCAATTTTTCTGGCGATTCAGTCTGTTGAGCCACGGGTAGCGGTGGTGGCGGTTGAACCGTTGTCGGCTCAACGCTCGCAGCCTGTGATGCTGGTTTCCCGTCAGTCTTCGGGCCGAAAATTTTATCGAAGAGTCCCATAAGTTTGTTCGTATTGAACTGCTTTCAGTTCAGAACCACAAGCTCGCGTTCATGCCTTCGCATAAAGTTCATTTCCCTTTTCGGCAAACTCTTTGGACTTTTCTTCCATCCCCTTTTTCAACGCCTCTTCTTCGGCGATGCCTTGCTCCGCTGCATATTTCCGCACGTCCTCCGTGATCTTCATGCTGCAAAAATGCGGCCCGCACATGGAACAGAAATGCGCCGTCTTCGCGCCGTCTTGCGGCAAGGTTTCATCATGGAATTCCCTGGCCGTCACCGGATCAAGTGCCAGGTTGAACTGATCTTCCCACCGGAACTCGAATCGGGCTTTGGAAATTGCGTTGTCGCGGTATTGCGCGCCCGGATGTCCCTTCGCCAAATCCGCCGCGTGCGCGGCGATTTTGTAGGTAATCACGCCATCCTTGACATCTTTTTTGTTGGGCAATCCCAAATGCTCTTTCGGGGTCACATAACAAAGCATCGCGCAGCCATACCAGCCGATCATCGCCGCACCGATGCCGCTCGTGATGTGGTCGTAGCCGGGCGCGATGTCGGTGGTGAGCGGCCCGAGCGTGTAGAACGGCGCTTCGCCGCACCATTCGAGCTGCTTGACCATGTTCTCCTCGATCATGTGGATGGGCACATGGCCGGGACCTTCGTTCATGACTTGCACGCCCTTGGCCCACGCGCGTTTGGTGAGTTCGCCCTGTGTTTCGAGTTCGCCGAATTGCGCGCGGTCGTTCGCATCGGCAATCGAGCCGGGGCGCAGGCCGTCGCCGATGGAGAACGAAACGTCATACGCGGCCATGATGTCGCAGATGTCGTCCCAATGGGTGTAGAGAAAATTCTCTTTATGATGCGCGAGGCACCACTTGGCCATGATGCTGCCGCCGCGCGAAACGATGCCGGTCATGCGGCTCGCGGTCATCGGCACGAAACGCAGCAGCACGCCGGCGTGAATGGTGAAGTAATCCACGCCCTGCTCGGCCTGTTCGATGAGCGTGTCGCGGAAGAGTTCCCACGTGAGGTCTTCGGCGCGGCCGTTGACTTTTTCGAGCGCCTGATAAATCGGCACGGTGCCGATGGGCACGGGGGAGTTGCGCAGAATCCATTCGCGCGTGGCGTGGATGTTCTTGCCGGTGGACAAATCCATCACGGTGTCCGCGCCCCACTTGGTGGCCCAGCGCATCTTCTCGACTTCCTCCTCGATGCTCGACGCGACGGCGCTGTTGCCGATGTTGGCGTTGATCTTCACGAGGAAGTTGCGGCCGATGATCATCGGCTCGGACTCGGGGTGATTGATGTTGTTCGGAATGATGGCGCGGCCCGCGGCGACTTCGCTGCGGACAAATTCGGGCGTGATCTCGGCGGGAATGCGCTGCGGAAATTTGCGGAAGACGGACGGCGTGAATTCACTGTTCGCCAACTGGCTGGAACCGGCGTGCTGTTTGTTCAGGTCGGTGCGGATGATGTCATTCGCCATGTCCGAGATTTTCGCGCGGCCCATGTTCTCCCGGATGGCGATGAATTCCATCTCCGGCGTGATGACGCCATCGCGGGCATACTGCAATTGCGTGACGACTTTGCCGGCCTTGGCGCGGAGCGGACGGCGGCGGCTGCCCTTGAGTCCGGGAAATTCCACGAGCCGGTTCTTCTCCGCCACGCTTGCGAACTCGGCGTGTTTGCCGGAGAGATAGCCGTTGTCCTGCGGCTTCACTTCGCGGCCGTCGTATTCCTCGACGTCGCCGCGCTGGAGAATCCACTCGCGGCGCAGCGCGGGCAGACCCTGCTCGGATGTTCCGGTGAACGCGGGATCGCCCCACGGCCCGCTGCAATCATAGACGCGCACGGGCGCATTCTTCTCAATCGCGCCGGTGTAAGACTTCGTCGGCGACACCTCGATCTCGCGCATCGGCACGCGGATCTCGGGATGAATGGCACCAGCCACGAAAACTTTTTTGGAGGCGGGCAGTTGTTCGCTGCTGTGCGGTTCGAACGAGTCTTTGGATGCGATCATAAATTTGTTTTGGTTGAACGGAGAAAGCGGCAGAAGAATGATGGCCGCCACGCGAGTGGCTCCCTTCGTCGGCATTACCCGTATCAGGTTCTTGGGTCTTCCGCGTTCCGCGCGAAACTCTCAGCCTTCGTCGTCCACTGGACGGCCGGTTGGCTCCCCGTTGAGGCAGAGGCTATGGCGAAGCGATGACAGGGTCAAGCGCGGCGGCAAAGGCTCACTTCACATTCAACTCGCGCTGGATGCCGAATTTTTCGATGCGCTTGCGCAGGGTGGCGCGCGTGATGCCGAGCATCTTGGCGGCGTGAACCTGGTTGTTGGCGGTTTCTTTCAAGGCCTGAATCACCAACTCGCGTTCCACGGCGGGAATGATTTTCAATTTTGGATCGCGCCGCGCCCATTGGAAAAGTTGGCGGGCGAGCGCGGTCGCATCGGTCGTGGCGGCATCGCCAGCGTTGGTGGCGGAAGGCGGCATGGACGCGCTGTCGAGCGCGCCGGAAATTTCCGGCGGCAGATCGCCGGGCAAAATCGCGTCGCTCTTGGCGAGGACGTGCGCCCGGCGCATGGCGTTCTCCAGCTCGCGCACGTTGCCGGGCCAGTGATATCTCTCCAGTAATTTTCCGGCGGCGGTGGCGATGGATTTGGGTTTGCGGCTTTGCTCGCGCGCAATTTTCTCCAAAAAATAATTCACGAGCAGCGGAATATCGTCGCGCCGGTCGCGCAACGGCGGCAGGTGGATGCGCACGACGTTCAGCCGGTAAAACAAGTCTTCGCGAAACTGTTTCGCTGCGACGGCGGCTTCGAGCGGCTTGTTGGTGGCGGCGATGACCCGCACATCCACCTTGAGCGGCGTGTTGCCGCCGACGCGCTCGAAGGTGCCGGATTGCAGCACGCGCAGAATTTTTGTCTGCGTGGCCGGCGTCATGTCGCCGATTTCATCGAGGAAAATCGTGCCTAGGTTGCATTGCTCAAACTTGCCGATGCGTTGAACCGTGGCGCCGGTGAACGCGCCTTTTTCGTGGCCGAACAGTTCGCTTTCGAGCAGTTGTTCGGGAATCGCCGCGCAGTTGACCGCGAGGAACGGCTGCGTGGCGCGGTCGCTGTGATGATAAATGGCGCGAGCGACAAGTTCCTTGCCGGTGCCGCTTTCGCCGGTGATGAGCGCGGTGGTATCGGTGGCGGCAATCTGGCCGATGAGCTTGAACACGCCCTGCATCGGACCGCTGCGGCCGATGATGCCGAGTTCGTAATCTTCGGATTCAAGCAGTGGTGCGTAGGAGACCACCTGCTTCATGTCACGGGCGGCCTTGAGCGCATTGGCGATGACTTCCTTGAGTTTCGGAATATCAAACGGTTTGAGCAAATAATCATACGCGCCCAGCTTCATCGCTTCGATGGCAGTTTGTGTCGTGCCATAAGCCGTCATCAATATGACGAGGAGCTTGGGTTCGGTCGCGCGGATTTTGCGGAGCGTTTCGAGGCCGGTCATGCCGGTCATGCGCACATCCATGAGCACCAGGTCGGGTTTGAACTTCGGAATGACTTTCAGACCCTCCTCGCCGCTGGCGGCGGTGGCGAGTTCAATGTCCTCGGCGGCGAGAATTCGTTGCAGTGAATACCGCACGTCCTCTTCGTCATCAATCAACAACAGCTTGCTCATCTTGCGCCCATGATAATTGGCGGCGCGAGAATGAACACAGAATTTTCTAGTGCCCGCCGATCGTGCGTGCGGAACACTTGTCCGCTTGACTTGCTTTTCATTTGCGGCGGAAATGGGCGCATGAAAATCACCTGTCGCGATCTCATCGTTGCCGCCGTTGCCATTTCCCTGACCGCCGCCGGCCTGGCGCTGGCGCAGACGGCCGCCAAGCCGGTGATGCATTCGGGTTTTTTCAATTGGTCCGATTTCAAGGCCGCAACCACGAAGACCGGCGAGCGTCGCAGCGTGTTTGATGCGCCCACGCCGACGCTCGCGAATCTCGAATGCCACATCACCACGCTCAATCCCGGCGAGTCGCCGCACGCGCCGCACCGGCACGCGGACGAGGAATTGATGATCGTCAAGGAAGGCACGCTCGCGGCGATCCAGGGCGACCACACGAACACCGTCACGGCGGGCGGAATTATTTTTGAGGCGTCGAACGAGCTGCACGGCTTGATCAACATCGGCACGAATCCGGCGACATATTTTGTCGTCAAATATGCGCCGCATGATTTGGTGAAGTGAGAAATGCTTGGACAGAATTAACAAAATTATTTTTTCAAGCTGAACGCGCCCGGTGAAACCCTGTCCATTCTGGTAATTCTGTCTTTTGTTTTCAGGATTGATACTTTGAACGCATGGGCGATTTGACTCTCGGACTTTTGGGCGCGCTGCTGGCCACCAACCAGCCGCTCGCCGTCAGCAACCTCGTGCAGCAGCAGACCGGCGTCACCTTGCCCATCGTGAATGTGAACGACCCGGCGGAACGCGAGTTGCGCAATCTGATGATTAATGATGATGCCGCGATGGATGAGGTCAATCAGTGGATCAGCACCAACCAGATTCCACGCACGGACACCAACGGCATCGCGCAGTTCAACCAGAAAATCCGCGTCCGCTTCGATGACGTGAAGCATGGCTACGATATTTTTCTCCGCAACCATCCCGACAGCGCGCGTGGTTTTCTGGCCTACGGCAGTTTTCTCACCGACATCGGCGAGGAGGAAAATGCGAAGGTGCAATACGAAAATTCCAAGCAGCTCGATCCGAATAATCCCGCCGTCTGGAACCAGCTCGCAAATTATTTCGGCGAACATGGCGAACTGACTAACTCCTTTGCCAGCTACACCGAAGCCATCCGGCTCGATCCCGGCGAGCCGGTGTATTATCAAAACTTCGCCACCACGGTTTATCTTTATCGCAAGGACGCGCGGGAATTTTATGGCATCAATGAACAGCAGGTTTTCGACAAGGCGCTCGGACTTTACCGGCAGGCCATGAAGCTGGCGCCGGAGAATCTCGTCATTGCCACCGATTACGCCGAGAGCTACTACGGCATCCGGCCGCTGCGCACCAACGATGCGCTCGTGGCTTGGACGAACGCGCTGAACATCTGCAAGGATGAAAACGAACGCGAAGGCGTGCAACTCCATCTCGCCCGCGTGAAAACCGCCGCCGGATTTTACGACGAGGCTCAGGCGCACCTTGACACGGTGACGAATGTCGCGTTTGCCGATCTGAAGAATCGCCTTATCCGCAGTCTCGCCGACCACAAAAATCCGCCGACCAACTCTGTCACGGAAATTTCCACGAACAATCTGGCCGCCACCAACTTCGTATCCATCGCAACCAATAGCCTCCCGGTTTTGACGAATGTTCCCGCGTCGGCTACTGCCCAAAAGCTGCCATAAATTGGCAATTTCAGACTTTGTGCCTTTACGCCTTTGTGGTGAAATAATCCGATTATGAGTTTCTACGACAAATTAAAATTCGACGCCAACGGGTTGATTCCCGCGATCATTCAGGAACAAAAAACCGGCCGCGTGGTGATGATGGCGTGGATGAACCGCGCCTCGCTGGCGGACACCATCAAGACCGGCAAGACGCATTTCTGGAGCCGCTCACGCCAGAAATACTGGATGAAGGGCGAGGAAAGCGGCAACACGCAAACCGTGAAAAATGTTTCCTTCGATTGCGACGGCGACACGCTGCTCATCCAGGTCGAGCAAAAAGGCCCGGCGTGCCACGAGGGCTACAATTCCTGCTTCTTCCGCTCCATCGAAGGGAACGGCGACACGTTCGCGATCACTGAGAAGCAAATCAAGACACCAGAAGAGCTTTACGGAAAAAAGAAATAATTGCGGTTTGCAATTTGCGTGGTGAGCTAGGTTCGGGCCAGAGTTCTATGAAGGCCATCCAAGGTTAGCATTACACCAATTAGCCCGAATTCAATTTGTGACAATTCGTGGCATCCGTGGCGAACGTTTTGTTTTATGAAATCAATCCAATCTATAAACAAAAGCACTGGAGATAAAAAGCAGTTGTCCCCAAAACAACGCGCAGAACTGCTCGGTGCATTGAAAGACCGGTTCGAGAAAAATCTGAACCGCCATAAAGGTCTGGAATGGGCCAAGGTGCAGGCGCGGCTGGAAGCCAATGCGGAAAAACTGTGGTCGCTCCAGGAAATGGAACGCACCGGCGGCGAACCGGATGTGGTGGGCCTGGATAAAAAATCCGGTGAATACGTTTTTTATGATTGTTCCGCGCAAAGTCCCAAAGGCCGCACCAGCCTGTGCTACGACCGCGAGGCGTTGGATTCGCGGAAGGAGCACAAACCAAAAAACAATGTCATGAATTTGGCTGCGGCCATGGGCATCGAGCTTTTGACGGAAGAGGAATATTTCGCGCTGCAAAAGCTGGGTGAGTTCGACACGAAGTCGTC
>CAIKKJ010000202.1 GCA_903827955.1 uncultured Verrucomicrobia subdivision 3 bacterium | reverse complement strand
CAAAAATCCGCCGCAGGAAACCGGGCTGACCTACAACACTTGGGAAGGGAAGTTCCATCTCGAAATGCACTGGTGGCACGAGGCGCAGTTCGCGTTGTGGAATCGTTTGCCGATGCTGGAAAAATCTTTGGACTACTATCAAAAAATTCTTCCGCGCGCGGAAGGCACGGCCAAACGCCAAGGCTACGCCGGCGCGCGCTGGCCGAAGATGACGAGTCCCAGCGGCGCGGAATCGCCTTCGCCCGTCGGGCCGTTTCTCGTGTGGCAGCAGCCGCATCCGATTTTCTACGCGGAGCTTTGCTGGCGCGAGCATCAGGACAAGACGACGCTGAAAAAATTCCGCGACATTGTTTTCGAGACGGCGGATTTTATGGCGAGCTACGCGACGTGGGACACGAACACCAGCCGTTACGTTCTTGGCCCGGTGTTGCAATGCGCGCAGGAAATTTTCCCCAAGGACAAAACTTTCAACCCGACGTTTGAGCTGACGTATTTTCGCTGGGCGTTGGAAACCGCGCAGCAATGGCGCGAACGCCTGAAGCTGCCGCGCGAGAAAAAGTGGGACGACGTTTTGCAAAAACTAGCCAAGCCGCCGATGGTAGAAAACAAATACGCCTTCGCCGAGTCCACGCCGGATTGCTACACGAATCCAAAATGGAACGCCGATCATCCGTCCGTTGTTGGCGCGTTAAGTTTTGTGCCCGGCCCGCAGATTGATTTTGGCGCCATGAAAAATTCTTTGGACTGGATTTGGGCGAACTGGAACTGGCCGGACACTTGGGGCTGGGATTATCCGATGCTCGCGATGACCGCCGCGCGCCTCGGCGAACCGGAACGCGCGATTGACGCGCTGTTGCTCGACACGCCGAAAAATCATTACGGCTTGAACGGCCATGTTTATCAGCGGCCCGGCCTTACAATTTATTTGCCGGCGAATGGCGGCTTGCTTTACGCCGTCGCGCTGATGGCGGCCGGCTGGGACGGTGCGACGAAAAAAAATGCGCCCGGCTTTCCCCACAACGGCCAGTGGAATGTGAAGTGGGAAAATTTGCGCTTCGCGCCGTGAAGGCCATTTGCCGTCCTTGTGCAAGATAGGTGCATACTTTGGTAAAAGACGGTTAGTCCAAAAAATTTCCTTCGCCGATTTTGGTGTCCGAAACGGAACACCAAATGCCGGTCGCCAACGCACAGCCAGCCGCCACCACCGCCGCCATCCTCGCGGCGGGCGGATGCTTTCATTGCGGCGAGCCGTGCCCCGGCGACGCCTTTGCGCTCGACGGAAAAAACTTCTGCTGTTTCGGCTGCCAGACCGTCTTTAGCCTGCTGCGCGAAAACGGGCTGGAACAATTTTATCAGCTTCAAGCCGCGCCCGGCACGCGTATCCGTAACGCCGTGGCCAAAACCAAGTGGGCATTCCTCGACGACCCGGCGGTGGCGGAGCAACTGCTCGATTTCGCTGACAAAATCAGGGCGCGCGTCACCTTGTATTTGCCGAAAATCCATTGCGTCGCGTGCGTGTGGCTGCTGGAAAATTTATTCAAGCTGCATCCCGGCGTCGGCAAAGTGCTGGTAAATTTTTCGCGGCGCGAAGCCGCCATTACGTTCGCGCCGGACAAAATAAAATTTAGCGAACTCGCCGCGCTGCTGGCGTCCATCGGCTACGAACCGCTGCTCACGCTTGGCGAAACGGACAAGCCAAAAACTTCCCCGCTCGCCAAAAAAGCGTGGCTGCAAATCGGCATCGCGGCGTTCGGCTTCGGCAACATCATGCTGATGTCGCTGCCGTTTTATCTCGGCCTCGACTCGTTCAACGCGCCGTGGTTCAAGCTGCTCGCGGGGTGGTTGAGCCTGGCGATGACGCTGCCGGTTGTGACCTTCAGCGCGGCGGATTTTTGGCGCGCGGCGTGGCTTGGCTGGCGGCAACGCACGCTCACGCTAGAAGTTCCCATCGTCATCGGCCTCGCGGCGATTTATCTCACGAGCGTCTGGGAAGTCCTCGCGCAACGCGGCCCCGGCTACTGCGATTCGCTGACCGGCCTGATTTTCTTTCTGCTTTGCGGACGGTTGTTCCAGAAAAAAACTTACGATCGCCTCACATTTGACCGCGATTACAAAGGCTTTTTTCCCTTATCCGTCGTCCGCAAAACTTTGAACGGCGAGGAGTCCGTGGCCATCTCGCGCTTGCAAGTTGGCGACAAAATAATTTTACGCAACGGCGAATTGTTGCCGGCCGACGCGAAACTCGCGGGCGGCGCGGCGTGTCTGGATTACAGTTTTGTGACTGGCGAATCCGAGCCGGTCGCCTGCGAAATCGGCGCGCATCTTTACGCCGGTGGCCGCCAAGTCGGCGGCGCGATTGAAGTCGAGACGGTGAAACCCGTGGCGCAAAGCTATCTCGCGACGCTTTGGAACCACGAGGCGTTTCGCAAAAATCGCGACCACGACCTCGACTCCCTTACGAATCGTTACAGCCGTCGCTTCACCAAACTCGTCATCGGCGTGGCGTTCGCGGCGGCTACGTTCTGGATTTTTGCCGATGCGAGCAAAGCGTTAAAAGTGTTCACCTCGGTTTTGATTGTCGCTTGTCCGTGTGCGCTGGCGTTGGCCGCGCCGCTCACACACGGCACGGCGCAACGGGTTTTGGCACGGCTAAATATTTTTTTGAAGAACGCACTGGTCGTCGAGCGCATGGCCGAAGTAGACACGATTGTTTTGGACAAGACGGGCACACTCACTACAGCCGACGCGCGCGGCGTGGAATTTGTCGCGGCCAAACCGCTGACGCCGCGTGAAGCGGATTTGATCGGCTCGCTCGCCCGCCATTCCACGCACCCGAACTCGGTGCGGATTGCCCGCGTGCTGGGAATGAAGCCGCAGCCCGTGGCCAATTTCAAAGAGACGCCCGGTTGTGGGGTCGAGGGCGAAGTTGACGGGCATAAGCTTCGTCTCGGCTCGTGCGATTGGGTTGTTTCAGCCACTCGCGGGGACGTTCGGCCCAGCGGAACGGGTGGAGTTTTTGTGGCCATTGATGGTGCGGTGCGCGGTGTGTTTGCGCTGGAAAATTCACTGCGACCGGAAGTGGCGCAGCTGATTTCGCAACTCGGCGGACGTTTTGAACTCGCGTTGTTGAGCGGCGACAACGAACGCGAGGCGGAGCGTTTCAAAAATATTTTCGGTAGCCACGCGGTTTTAAAATTCAACCAAAGCCCGGCGGACAAATTAAATTTCATCCGCGAACTCCAGGCGCGCGGCCGCAGGGTGATGATGGTTGGCGACGGCTTGAATGATGCGGGTGCATTGAAGCAGGCGGACGTCGGCGTGGCGGTCGTGGAGCAAGTGGGAATTTTTTCGCCGGCGAGTGACGTGATTCTGGATGCCGCCGAATTGCCACGTCTGGCAAAGGTTTTGGCGTTTTCCCGTCACGCGACGCGGGTGGTGCGCACGGGCTTTGTCATTTCGGCGCTCTATAATGTCGTCGGCGTGAGCATCGCGGCGGCGGGACTGTTGCAGCCGATGGTGTGCGCGATTTTGATGCCCATCAGCTCGGCGACGGTTGTGTTGTTCGCGTGCGGCACGACGGCGTGGCTGGGTCGGAAGTTGCAATTCGCAAAATCGCAAGTTGCAAGTTTTCAGCGCGCGAATCTTCCAGCTTCAACTTTCAACCTTCAACCCATTGCCAAGGAGGCCGCATGAGCGTGGTCATTGTTCTCATTCTGGCGAGCCTGGCCATCGGGTTGGTTTTCGTTGGTGCCTTCGTGTGGGCCGTGCGCGGCGGGCAATATGAGGACACGTTGACGCCCGCGATGCGCGTGTTGTTGGACGACGCCACCATTCAGAAAAATTTACCGCAAGCCGGAGAACAAGCTGCTCCGTATCCGGCTCCTGATCAGACAACCACGGGGTGGCCAAAAATAAAAAACTAAAAATGAAACAACACATCAGCATCATATTAAAAACCAGTGCCGCAGCCTTGGCGCTGACGACCACGACGGCCTTGGCTGCCGACCAGAAGGCGGAAACCTGGCTGGATCAGACCATTTCGCCGGTGGCGAACCCGATTTTTTTCGAGGACGCCAAGATCAACAGCGAGATCCATCCGTTCTACATGTATCACTGGTTGCCGGATACTTTTGATTACGCGGGCGGAACGGTGAAGCTCGGCGGCGGTGTGCAAGTCATGGCGGTGCAGGCGCGCTACGCGGTGAATGACCGGCTGGCCATCATTGCGACCAAGGATGGTTACGTTCAGTTCCAGCCGGACAATACCCTGGGCCGTTCCTATGGTTGGGCCGACCTCGCGGCGGGTTTGAAATATGCCGTGGTGAAAAATGACGATGCGCAATTGCTCGTCACGCCGGGTTTCACGGTGACGATTCCCACGGGCAACCGTTCGGTGATGCAAGGCCATGGTGCCGGGGTGGAAGACGTGTTCGTTTCGGCAGAAAAAGGTTTTGGCAAATTCCACATCCTCGGCAACCTCGGTTTCCGCATCCCGAACAACTTTGCCGATGACACGGCGCAGGCGCATTACAGCCTGCAACTGGATTATTACGTCCACCAATACTTCATCCCGTTCTTCGCGGTGAACGGTTACACGACGCTTACCAAAGGCAGCGGCAACATCATCGGTGTGTCGTTGCAGACGGAGATGTATGACCTCATTGATGCTGGCAGCACGCAAGCGGCTGGTCGCACGCAGCTCACGGTCGGCGGCGGGCTTCGCTCGCGCATCTTGAAAAATCTGGATGTCGGTGTGGCGTATGAGGCGGGTGTGGCCGCCCCGGTCGGTATCTTTGATAGTCGCCTCACGGCGGACGTGGTCTGGCGCTTCTGAAATTAAAAACTATTCCGGCGGCGCGGCCAAACCCGCGCCGCCGGCGATGAACGGAAAGTTTTTGGCAACCAATTGAAAAAATTATGAACGTAGAAACCTTCAAATACGACAATCGGATCGTGCGGGCGTTTGCCATCGCGACGGTCGTCTGGGGCATCGTCGGGATGTTCGCCGGCCTGCTGGCGGCGGTGCAGTTGTTTTTCCCGGAGGCGAACTTAAATTTCCAGTTCATCACCTTCGGGCGCATCCGCCCGTTGCATACGAACGCCGTCATCTTCGCCTTCGTCGGCAACGGCATGTTCATGGGCATCTACTACTCACTGCAGCGGCTGTGCAAGGCGCGCATGTTCAGCGACTGGTTGAGCTGGTTCAATTTCTGGGGCTGGCAAACCATCATCGTTGCAGCGGCGGTGACGCTGCCGCTCGGTCTGACGACGAGCAAGGAATACGCGGAACTCGAATGGCCGATTGACATCGCCATCACGCTTGTCTGGGTGGCGTTCGCGGTGAATCTGTTTGGCACGATCATCAAGCGCCGCGAGAAACACATGTATGTGGCAATCTGGTTTTACATCGCCACAGTCATCACCATCGCGGTGCTGCATATCACAAACTCGATGGAGATGCCGGCGGGCTGGTTCAAGAGTTACTCAATGTATGCCGGCGTGCAGGACGCGCTCGTGCAATGGTGGTATGGCCACAACGCCGTCGCATTTTTTCTCACCACGCCGTATCTCGGGCTGATGTATTACTTCCTGCCGAAGGCGGCGAATCGCCCTGTGTTTTCATATCGTTTGTCCATCATTCACTTTTGGGCGCTGGTATTTCTCTACATCTGGGCTGGCCCGCATCATCTTCTTTACACCGCGCTGCCGGACTGGGCGCAATCGCTCGGCATGGTGTTCTCGCTGATGCTCATCGCGCCAAGCTGGGGCGGTATGTTGAACGGCCTGCTCACCTTGCGCGGGGCCTGGGATAAAGTGCGCACGGATCCGATGTTGAAATTCATGGTGGCCGCCATCACGGCTTACGGCATGAGCACATTGGAAGGCCCACTGATGTCCATCAAAGCGGTCAACGGCCTGACGCACTACACGGATTGGACCATCGCCCACGCCCATGCCGGCGCGCTGGGCTGGAATGGTTTTCTCACGTTCTCGATGTTATATTTTCTGTATCCAAAACTTTACAACACCAAGCTCTGGTCCACGAAGCTGGCGAATTACCATTTTTGGCTGGGCATGCTCGGCATTGTTTTCTATTGCATCCCGATTTACGTCGCCGGCCTGACGGAAGGTTTGATGTGGAAGCAATTCAACAAAGACGGCTTCCTGCAATACCCGAATTTCCTAGAAACCATCGTGCAGGTCGTGCCCATGTTCCGGCTGCGCGCGGTGGGCGGATCACTTTACATCATTGGCGTGTTGCTCATGGCTTACAACCTCTATCGCACGGCCAAAGCTGGCAAATTTGAGCCCGACACCGAGGCGCAGGCTCCGGCCTTGGAAAAAGTTTCTGCCCCGCACGGAAAAGTTTCCTGGCACCGGATGCTCGAAGGCAAGCCGATGTTCTTTACGGTGCTCGCCGTCGTGGCGGTGCTCATCGGCGGATTGATCGAACTCATCCCGATGTTCCTCATCAAGGAAAATGTTCCGACCATCGCGAGCGTAAAACCTTACACGCCGCTCGAAGTTTTGGGCCGCGACATTTACATCCGCGAAGGCTGCGTCGGCTGCCACTCGCAGATGATCCGCCCGTTCCGCAGCGAGACGGAACGCTACGGTGAATATTCCAAGGCCGGCGAATACGTCTATGACCATCCGTTCCTGTGGGGCAGCGAACGCAAAGGTCCGGATCTCGCGCGCGAGGGCGGCAAGTATCCCGACGCGTGGCATTTCAACCATATGGACGACCCGCGCGCCACGTCGCCCGGCTCCATCATGCCGCGCTACTCGTGGTTGTTATCGCAAAAGCTGGACAAGGAATCATTGCCCGCGCGTTTGAACGCGTTGCGCAAAGTCGGCGTGCCGTATCCCGCCGGTTACGAAAACGGCCCGGCGCAAAAAGACCTCGACGCGCAGGCGGCAAAGATTGTCACGAACCTCAAGCAGGGTTCCGTCACCGCCGACGCGGACAAGGAAATCATCGCGCTCATCGCTTATATGCAACGGCTGGGCACCGACATCAAAGGCCTGCCCGTTTCAACCGCCACCAAATAACCGGAGAAAAATTATGTATCAAAATGTTCTCAAAGGCATCGATGGCATCGGCATTTACGGTGTCATCTCCATCTGCATCTTTTTCGGTTTCTTTACGGGCATGCTCGTCTGGACGTTCCTGCAAAAGAAAAATTACCTGAACCAGATGAGTGCGCTGCCGCTCGACGGCGGTGAGAAAAATCCCAACGAAAAAATTCAACGCTGAAAATTATGAGCAACGATCCCAAAGAACCCTTGCTGCTCGACCACGAATACGACGGCATCCAGGAACTCGACAACAACCTGCCGCGCTGGTGGGTCTGGTTGTTTTATCTCACCATCATCTACGCCGCGATTTATCTCGTGTATTACCACGTCACCTGCACCGGCGACCTGTCGGCCGCCGAGTATAAAAATGAAATGAAAGCCGGCGATGCCGTGAAATCCGCCGCGATGGGCAAATTTGAATCCTCCATCGCCACGTTGCAGGCATCCAAGGAAAACGCCGTGCTCGAAAATGGCCGCGTCATCTACAACAAGTTTTGCGCGCCCTGTCATCGCGTGGACGGCGGCGGACTGGTCGGACCGAACCTGTCGGATGATTATTGGATTCACGGCAGCACTTATACCGACAGCGTGAAAGTCATCTGGGACGGTGTGCCTGCGAAAGGCATGGTGACTTGGAAAACCGTGCTCAAGCCGGACGAAATTCAAGCCGTCGCGAGCTACATCTACACGCTGCGCGGTGCAAAACTTGCCACGCCCGGAAAATTACCGGAAAACCAGCAGCCCGCCAAACCGGCTGGCCCAAGCAACTTCGAGTAAACATCCATTCCTGTCCCCGGCAATGCCGTCGGGGACAGGAAAAAATCTATCGCCGTGAACCCCGACCCAGCCTCGCCCGACAAAAAAGGAGCAGCCGACGCCAAGTCGACGCTGAAGGCGGTGGACTGGTCAGACTTCCGCGACCACATCGCCACCGCCGAAAGATCTGGCGCCCGCAAATGGGTCTATCCGAAAAAAGTGGATGGAAAATATTTCCAGCTGCGCTCGTGGTTCAGTTGGTTGCTCATCTTCATCATGTTTGCTGGTCCGTTCATCACCATCGGTGGCAATCCGCTCCTGATGATGAACATCGTCGAACGCAAGTTTGTCGTGCTCGGCCAGATTTTCTGGCCGCAGGACATGATCATCTTTGCCGTCACCGTGCTCATTGTGTTCGTCGGCATCTTTGTCTTCACCGCCGCGTTCGGCCGGCTCTGGTGCGGCTGGGCCTGCCCGCAAACGGTGATGATGGAAATGGTCTTCCGCAAAATCGAATACGCCATCGAAGGCGACGCGCACGAGCAACGCGCCTTGAACGCCGCGCCGTGGACCGCCAAAAAAATTGCGACCAAACTTTTCAAACACGGAATTTTTTACGCGCTCTCGTTTCTCGTCGGGAATGTGCTCTTGAGCTACATCATCGGCTGGCAGTCGCTTTACCAGATTATCACCGACCCGCCCGCGCAACATCTCGCTGGCTTGAGCTTCATGATTGCGTTCTCGCTTTTATTCTACGGTATCTTCGCTCGCTTTCGCGAACAGGCCTGCACGTTTGTCTGTCCGTATGGCCGGCTGCAATCGTTGTTGCTCGATGAAAATTCCATTGTCGTGGCCTACGACCACAAGCGCGGCGAAAAACGCGGCCCGCTTAAACGCGACCAGAAATTTGGCGAGCGCAAATTCGCGGGCTTCGGCGACTGTGTGAATTGCAACCAATGCGTCGTCGTCTGCCCGACCGGCATTGACATCCGCAACGGCACGCAAATGGAATGCGTCCATTGCACCGCCTGCATGGATGCCTGCGACGGCGTCATGAAAAAAGTTGGTTCGCCGCTCGGCCTCATCCGTTACGCGTCGCTGAACGGTATCGAGCGTGGCGAACATCTCCGCGTCACGCCGCGCATTATCGGCTACTCGGCGATCCTGCTCGCGCTCGGCACGTTGCTCGCGGTGTTGTTGCTGACGCGTTCCGATGTCGAGGCCACACTGCTCCGCGCGCCCGGCGCGCTGTTTCAGCAGATGCCTGATGGACGTTTCAGTAATCTCTACACCGTGCGCATCGTGAACAAAACTTCGCGCGCGATGCCCGTGGAACTGCTCCTCGAAAATCCGCATGGCGATTTGCGCGTGATGGGTGAAGGTTATCTCGCCGTCGCGCCGCAAAAGACGTTTGAAGATTCCATCATCATCGAGCTTGAACCGGCAGCCATGCACTCCGGCACCACGCCGCTCGTGCTCGGCGTTTATTCCAACGGCAAAAAACTGCAAACCCTCAAGACGGCCTTTATCGGGCCGCGCAATTAAACTATGAAAACTAAATTCAATCCCTGGCCGCTCGGCATCGTGTTCGCCTTCGTGATCTTCATCGGCATCATGACCACCGCCGTCTTCATCGCCTGCGCTCACACCGACCATCTGGTCAGCAACAACTACTACGAGCAGGAATTAAAATTTCAGGATCAGATCGAGAGCGCCGCGCGGGCGGAAAAATCCGGCGCGACTCTGGCGCACGATGCCGCCGCCGGCAAAATCTTCATCCGCCTGCCTACCGCGCAGCTCGCGCAAAAACTTTCCGGCACGGTGGAGCTTTACCGTCCATCCGCCCCCGGACTCGACCGCACGCTCGCTCTAACACCGCAAGCCGATGGCACGCAAACGCTCGATGTGTCGCAACTGGCCGCCGGCGCGTGGGCCGTGCGCGTGAGCTGGAACGCGGGCGGGAAAAATTATTTTCTGGAGCAGAAGATTAAATTCTGACCTAAGAATTGGCCACAGATGGGCACGAATGAAACACAGATTAAAAACCGTCCGATGCTGACGCCGTCGAATTTCTTATCCGTGTTTATCAGTGTTTATCCGTGGTAAAAAACTAAAATGGACTACGCCCTCGCCCTCGCGCTCGGATTGCTCGGCAGCCTGCACTGCGCCGCCATGTGCGGGCCGTTGCTGCTCGCGCTGCCCGTGCCGCCCGGCGGGGCAGGGCGGTTTGTCGCGGGTCGCGTAGTTTACCAGTTTGGCCGCATCACCACCTACGCGCTCTTCGGCGTCATCGCCGGACTCGCGGGCAAATCCCTTTTTGTCATCGGCGCGCAGCGCTGGTTATCCATCGCGCTCGGCGTGGCAATTCTAACTGGCTTGCTGTGCTCCAAAAAAATTGCCCTCGCCGCGCCCGTCGTGCGGTTGGTCGGTAAACTCAAATCCGCGATGGGCGCGCAGCTCCAACAACGATCCTTCCGTTCGCTTGTGTTGCTCGGCATGTTGAACGGCCTGCTGCCGTGCGGTCTGGTTTACGTCGCGCTGGCGGGAGCGGTGGCGCGCGGCACCATTTTATCCGGCGTCGGCTGGATGCTGGCGTTTGGTCTCGGCACGTTGCCGATGATGCTGGGCATCAGTCTTTCTGGAAAAATTCTGCCGCCCACGTTCCGGATGAAACTGCGGCGTGCCATTCCCTTCAGCGTCTGTCTGCTGGCGACGTTGCTCATCCTGCGCGGCATGGCGCTGGGCATTCCCTTCCTAAGCCCGGATCTAGCGACGGGAGTTTGCTGCACGGTGCATTGAAGTTCCTGCGAACCCGCCTTGTTTTCCCGCTGGATTCCCGTCATCTTTCCGACGTGCAAGAATTGCCGGAACTGCTCATCGAACCCGGACGCGCCGGTAAAAATTACTGGCGCGACCTGTGGCATTACCGTGAGCTGTTTTATTTTCTGGCGTGGCGCGACATCTTGGTGCGCTACAAGCAGACGGCCATCGGCGTGGCGTGGGCGGTGATCCGGCCGTTGCTGATGACGTTCATCTTCACGGCGGTGTTTGGCAAAATCGGGAAATTTCCCGTGCCGGCGGACGTGCCGTATTTTCTCATCATCCTCGCGGCGATGCTGCCGTGGCAGTTTTTTTCCACCTCGATGAGCGAGGCGAGTAACAGCCTGATCACGAACGCAAATTTGATTTCCAAAGTTTATTTTCCGCGTCTCGTGGTGCCGGCGGGGGCGGTCATCACGAGCTTTGTGGATTTTCTCATCACGCTGGTGTTGCTGGCGATTTCGCTAGTCTGGCTGCGGTTCATGCCGGGGATGCAACTGGTGTTTCTGCCGCTGTTCATGCTGCTCGCGCTCGGCGCGTCGCTGGGCATCGGGCTGTGGTTGTGTGCGCTGAATGTGGAGTATCGCGACTTCCGCTACATCGTGCCGTTCATCGTGCAGCTCGGCATGTATGTCTCGCCCGTGTTTTACATGACGCCGGAAAAATGGCGGTGGCTGTTCGCATTGAATCCGATGGTCGGCGTGATTGAAGGCTTCCGCTGGTCGCTGTTGGCGGGGAAGACGCCGCTGGATTTTCAGACGGTGCTGACTTCGGTGGCGGTGGTAGTTCTGTTGCTGGTGAGCGGCGTGTGGTATTTCCGCAAGATGGAACGCACGTTTGCGGATGTGATTTGATTTTTCCAGGTCACCCCTGGATGAAGTAGCTCAAATTCTCCAACTCGATGGCGAGGTTGACGTTGTTGACCATCACATCTTCCGGCACGGCCAGCACGATGGGCGCGAAGTTCAGGATGCCCGCGACGCCGCAATCTATCAGCGTGTTGGCCACTTCCTGCGCCACGGCGGCGGGCACGGAGAGAATGGCCATCTTCACATTGTGCTCTGCGATGAAGCCCGGCATTTCCGCCATCGGCAGCAGCGGTTGGGAAATTTTTTTGTCGCGCTTGCGACCCGGTTCGGCGTCGAACGCGGCGATGATCTCAAACCCTTCCTTTTCAAATCCGCGATACGAAATCAGCGCGAGACCGAGATGTCCCACCCCGACGAGAATCACCGGCTGCAAACTCGAAGTGCCGAGTTCGTCGGAGATTTTCCCGGACAATTCCGCCACGTCATAGCCCAACCCGCGCGTGCCGAACGTGCCGAAGTAGGCGAGGTCTTTGCGCAATTGCGTGGGCTTGACACCGGCGGCCTTGGCCAGCGCCTCGCTCGAAACTGTGCCAATCTCGTTCTCGCGCAGCCGCGCTAGGCAGCGCGAATAGATCGAGAGCCGATAAATCGTCTTGCGCGGGATGATGGGGCGTCCGGTTTTTTTCACCGCCGGCAAATTAAGCGACGAACGCGCACGCAGCAAGCGTTCGTGAAGCTTGCCGGTGCCGGCAGCGCTTTGGGGCCGGCGGATAAAGTTTTCGGCGGAGAATTGATTCTTCCGCGCAAAGAATTTATTCTGCCCCGCTGCACATGACCGAAAACGAAAATAAATATTGGGCGTTCCTTAGTTACAGCGAACCCGACAATCGCGCGCAACGCGCGGATCCACCGGCTGCGGGCAGCTTGTGCTGGGGTGATTGGCTGCATGCCGCGCTGAAGGCTTTTTCAATCCCCGCCGAATTCGTCGGCCAGATCAATGGGCGTGGCGAAAACATTCCCGAGCGGATCGATCCGGTTTTCCGGAGTGAAGCAGCCTCGTCCGCGGCTGCCACCTTGAGCGCGGAGACGCGCACGGCCTTGGAGCGAGCAAGATGTCTGATCGTGATCTGTTCGCCGCGTTCGGCCCAAAGTGAGCAGGTCAATGAAGTCGTCCGTTATTTCAAGCAGCTCGGGCGCGACAAAAATATTTTGCCCGTCGTCATTGCCGGCGAACCCAACGTCAGTGATGACCACCAGTCTGGTGACCCAACGTCAGCGGAGTGTTTCGTTCCCGCGCTGCGGCATCCGGTAGCGCCGGACGGAACTTTGGATACCGCCCGGCGCGCCGGGAAATTTATTTTCGTTGACGCCCGGCATGGCGCGGAGAAGCGGGAAATTCTCGCCAAAGATGACCGCAACGCCGAAGCCGATCTGGAGATGGCTAAAATCCAACTGATCGCCTTGCTGCTTGGCGTTGGCTTCAACGGGCTGTGGTGGCGTGAGCAGCGGCGTCACTTCTTTGATTTTGCCGCCGCCCAACATCAGGCGCGCGAAGCCTTGAATCAAGTCGAGGAAGTCCGGCGGCAATTGCAGGACGCCCAGCGCGAGGCGCGCGCGGCGCAGGCGCAGGCGTTGGCGTCCCAGAATCTGCCGCGCGACGTTCATGGCCAGATTCAAGCCGCGCAAGCTCAAGCTTTAGCCGCGCAGCAGCAGGCGCGCGACGCTCGCCAACAGCTTCAGGAATTTCAAAACCAGGTTCGCGACACGCAAACTCAATTGGAGGCCGTCCGCCACCGCGCGCAGGCCGCCGAAACCAAAGCTTCGGAAGCGCAAGCGCAAGCGCGCGAGGCCCAGAACCAATTGGAAGCAGCCCGTCATCAGGCGCGCATCGCCCAAAATACAATTCTGGAAATACAGAGTTTGCCGTCCGTCGCGCCCGACCAGATTGAAAAAACTCAGGCCGCGCAAAACCAATTGCTGGCGGCGCAGAGTCAGGTGCAGAACATTCAAAGCCAGCTGGCCGCTACTCGCCAGGACGCTCACGATGCGCAGAATAAATTGTTAGCCGCGCAAAACGAAGTTCAAGTCTGGCAGAACCAGGCTCAATCCGCGCAAAGTCAGCTGGCCGCCGCGCGCAATGAAGTTCGCGACGCGCAAAGCAAAATTCAGGAAATTCAAAACCAGACGCGCGACGCGCAACGCCAGATCGACACCGCCCGCAATCAGGTTCAGCCAACCCAAAACCAAAGCCGGACGGCGCGCCGCCTCAACCAGGTTTTTGCCGTCCTGGCGGTGCTGGCTTTGCTGGCGGCGGGACTGGCGGCGCAGAAGGTCAGCGAGCAACGTCAACTCGCCAGCCAAGCCCTGGCCACGGCGACGGCGGAGGCGGCCGGGAAATTTGACGTCGCCGCCGGCACGTTGAATCAGTCACAGATTCGCGCGGCGCTGGAAAAAATTGGCGGCGCGGAGCAGGATGCAAACCGGTGTCGCAGTTTTGATCAACTGGCCGCCGCCATTTCGCGTGCAGAAATTCCCGAAGCCCTGAATGCGTCCGCCATCATCGTGAACGAACCGCAGCGCAGTTACTTTCAGCTCGCCGTGCTGGATCGTTTGATGCAGACCGATTTGCCCGGCGCCTTCAACTGGGTTTGCGAAACGCCTGACACCGACTTCCGGACGCACGCGCTGGAAAAATTTTTGCCCGCATTGGCCCAGCCAGCCGCGGCCGGGCAGGTGGCCGCCATCAACCAAGTCGTCGCCAACTGGGCGCGCCAAGATCCGCAGGCGGCCACGCAGTTCGCCGGTCAACATCCCGAAATGTTTGGCGCGGCTTTGGAAGCGATCGCCGCCGCGTGGTTTCAAAGCCATTGGTCCGCGGCTTGGAACGGAATCAACGGTCTGGATTCGCTGCCTGAAAAACTCATTCCATTGCCGTGGAGCACGTTTCTCCGGAACCCAAATAGTGTCAGCCCGACCATGGCTCCCGGGGAAAACGGAACGTCATCGATTCCCACGAACAGCCCGATTCAAAATCAGTCGCAGCAGTGATCAATCTGCGGCGCGCCGAGGTTGGGGAATTAGCATGGGCAGAGCGGCAGCTCTGCCCTACCGGATAAAGATTGGCAGGGTGGAAGCGCTCCTCTGCCCAAACTTCCCGCCGACGGACGGGTTTGAAGAAAAGCGGCGGAGGGCCGCCGCAGTTCAGGACGCTGGCGCGAATGGCTGTGGCCTCCGATAACGCGAAGCGTCTTGGAGTGCGGTGGCAGAGCGGGAGCGGCGACACCGCTTTCAGGCGGACGTTGAGCTTGGGGATTTCCATCTGTCTCGTGTGTGCGAAAGCGGCGTGGTGCTGCTCTGCCGGATAAAAAATTCGTAGGGTGGAGTTGCTCCTCACCCAAAACGACCGTCATTTTACCCTGCCGCGCCGCCGGATTGCCGAAACGACCGTCATTTCACCCCGACAAGCATCTCCAAGCCCCGAAACGAGCGTCGTTTTGCCGTCCCGAGTGTCTCCAAGCGCCCAAACGACCGTCGTTTTGCCCGCCCGCGTTGCCGGAATGCCGAAATGACCGTCGTTTTGCCCAGTCGGGTATCGCCAAGCACCCAAACTACCGTCGTTTTGGCCGAGCGGGACGGCGGTTGGCCGATAATAGCATTAAAAACCGCCGAAAAGGGTCGGAGACCGGTAAATTTTGCAAAAACGGGCCGATTGGTAGCTCTGGCAGAGGCGAGGCAACCGCCTTCAGGGTTGAGGAAAGGTTTGGGGCGTTGACCCAGGGTGGCGCGTGCCGCGCAACCCTGGGCTGAAGGATGAAATCCCGTTGGGACAGCATTCATTCGCCTGACTCTTAGTAAATACATCTCGCAAAATCTGATAAAACCATTGTCAAATAAGGGTGCATAGCGCTTCGCGCCTGCCTGCCTTCAATCCGCCAAAATCCACCTCAATGGGGACTAAAAAGTCATATATGGCAACCGGTGGCAACTGATTCAAATGGAGTGCTGAACATAAGATAAGCGGTAGGCGGCAATGATGCATCTAGTTAGAATTTGTCTTTTTAAACTTATGTCCATGCCCATAAGATGCGGCACCGATGTCGCGACTGGCCTGCCTGCTTCTGCTTTTGGTGTTGAACAGCAAAATGATTTTGCTGTTTGGTGCCGAAGTTACTTCGGACGGGTCTGGCTTGCCCGATTCTTTGGTGCCCATCACGAATAGCGCTTACTTTTTGGGTCTTTCGCGGATTCAGGCCAATCAACAGAGGCCAGTTCAATTGGAAGGCGTGGTGACCCGGGTGGACAAAGTTCGCGGAGTTTTGGTTTTGCAAAATGCTAACGGCAGCGTGGCCATCCATTCGGATTTGAAGTCGCTGGATGTGCGGCCCGGCCAAGCGATCCGGTTGCGGGCGGACAAAGCAGCGGGTTGGGCTCGCGCCTTTCCAGAATTTCCCCTTAATCCATCCACCAGTCTATGGTTAACGAATCTTTCCACACCGCTGAACTGGGGTGGCTATTATGTGGCGCGGATTCACGGTTATTTGATCCCACCGGTCTCGGGTGACTATCGCTTTTGGATTGCGGGCAAAAATTCGGCGGAACTTTGGTTGAGCACCAATGCCAGCGCGAGCGCATTGCGCCAGATAGCCTCTGTGCCGACGGGCAAGCCGACCAGGCCGTTGCAGTGGGATAAATTTCCGGCCCAAGCTTCTGAGGTGATTCAACTTCAGGCGGGGCAGCCGTGCCTGTTGGATGTGATGCAGGAACATCGTGCCGGCGGCGAGAACACCATTGCTGTGGCCTGGCAAATACCTGGCAGGAATTTGGAGGTGATTGACGGTCGCCACCTGATTCCTTATGCCGCATCCCAAACAAACGGCATTTTTTGTGAGTATTGGAATGACTATCTCCTCGCGTCGGTTCAGCCGTTGACCACCGGGGATATGGATACCTGCGAAATTGTGGCAAGCGCTCCCCATATCGATATTCTTGGGGAGGCTTCGTTTCCTGAGCCCCTCTTGGTTGAGGTGGGAGAGTTGTTGTCGCCATCGCAAAATTTCCGCTGGTGCGAGGTGGCGGGCGTGGTGAGTTTCGCCGCCAAGGAGAGTGATGGCTGGTCCTTGGAATTGGCGCAAGACGACGAGCACTTGAAACTCAAATTGCCCGCGAGCGTCCAACTGAATCTCGCGGCACTGTCCGGCAAAAAGGTGCGGGCCAGAGGCGTCGGCGAAACGGTGTTTGTCGGAGATGGAACGCGCAAGCTGGGAGTCTTGTGGGTGCCCTCTGCGGCTGAAATCGCGTCCATCGGTGCCGACATTGAAACACTTCAAAACATCAAACCATTGTCCGTTGGCGAATTGGCCCCGGAGAATCCATTGCTGGCTGCCGGAAGAAAAATCCGTATTCGCGGCAAGATTCTTCAGCATAGCCAAGGGCGGTGGGTGGTTCAGGGAGCTTCTCGGTTCGGCGCATTCATTTCGACCAATGGAATTTCCTGGATGCCTATCGCGTCGCCGGTGGATGTTCCCATGGACGATTCGGCAGCGGTTGGTCTGGTCGTCAGCTCCCTCAAATCAGGAGAATTGACATCGGCGCAGTTTGACAAAGTGAGCGGCGTGTCTGAGCGGGCGCAAGACACCGAGATTTCCAGCGCGGTTCCGACGGGAAAGACGACGGTTAAATCCGGCGGCCTGCTCGAAGTGGCAGGCGGCGGCACGGGTTTCGGTTCCGGATTCGAGCGGGTTCATTTTTATTGTGAAACGCTGGCCGATAAATCGGAGATCGTTGCCCGGTTGATTGATTTGAAATCTCCTGAAGATGGGGCGGTGGCGGGGATCATGATCCGCGCCTCAGCCGAAGCGCGTGACCGCTTTGTCAGCCTGACAATGGATGCCAGCGGGGGCATCAACTTTCGTTTCCGCCAACTGCCGGGCGAGCGCGACGAAATGGTCCACCCCATTTCATTGCCTTTGCCTTGCTGGCTGAAACTGAAGCGGATTTATCCGACGGTTGAAGTGCAGGCGGGAACCAACCTGATTGCCGAGGTGGGGAAAACCGTGGATCTGGTCGGAACAATAAAATGGGAAAATGGAACTCCCGTCATTGCCGATGTGACCAGCTTGGATCAACTGCAACGGATCGAGCCAGCCAAGATTTCGGCGCAGTTCACAGATGTGGCCGTGCTTACGCCCATTTCCCGGATTGTTCCTGACCGGAACGAGCGGCCGCGCGAAGGAGTTGGCTCCATCATCGTTCGCGGCGTAGTGACGTTCGTCGGCCCTCCGCTGGGAGCAGATCATTTGGTGATACAAGATGAATCGGCCAGTGCGTTGGTGCGGATGAACACCCGGTTCAGCCGCCACAGCCCGCGCGTGGGTGAGCGGGTCGAATTTGAAATCAAAAGTCGGAACGAAAAATGGCCGATGCCGCTGGACCCGAATCGAATGCAGATTCTCGGATCAGCGCAGATGCCGGAGCCGTTGAGTCTCGCGGCGGCCAACTCCCAAATCCGGCGTGGCGAATATCGCTGGGTGGAATGTCAGGGCATTGTTCGTGAGGCCAAGACCAATCAGGTCTTGCTGCTGGAGACGCGGAATGGAGAAATCCCGGTTCGGGTTGGCGCTGGTTCCGCCGATCAGTTCAAACAGTTGATCGACACGCTCGTGAACATTCGCGGTGTGTTGATTTACCGGGATGACCGGGCAATGTTGTTTTTACCATCAATGGAATTTCTGGAAGTGGTGGAGCCCGCGCCGGCTGATCCGTTTGCGCTGCCGGCCATTGCGATCGACAAGGTGGCCAGCTTTGCACGGTCGCCGACCGCTTCCCATCGAGTGAAAGTCGGCGGCGTGGTCACGAGTGTTGGCGACAAACTGATGATTGTTCAGGATGAATCGGGAGGTGTGCAGGTAAAAAAGTTTGACGCTGCTGATGTTAAAGTTTCCGACCGGGTGGAAGTGGTTGGATTCCCCGAAATGGAGCGGGGCTCGTTGACATTGATGCAGGCGTTGGTGCTTAAAACGGGTCAGGCTTCGCTGCCGGAGCCACGGATGATCGCTTCTGAAGAATTGTATTCCGGTCGATATGGCGCGCAGGTGGTCCAGCTATCGGGGGAGTTGCTGGCGCAGAAAATTTTGGACGGCAATCAAGTGCTTGAACTGCAATCCGGACAAAGAATCTTCCGCGCAGAACTACCGGCGGGCAAGGCGGGTCGCTTGCCACAAATCCCTGTGGGCAGCCGTTTGCAAGTGACCGGCGTATCGTTGCTGGAAAGGGTTAAGTCGGATTTTTTGATGGGGGGCAATGGTGAATCAGCGGCGGCTTCCTTCGGCATTCTGTTGCGGAACCCCTGGGACGTAGTGGTCTTGGAGCGACCGCCATGGTGGGCTTGGAAACATGCCGCCCTCGTCATCGGTTCTTTAAGTTTCGTGCTGATCGCAGCCATGCTCTGGATTCGTTATCTCCGCCGCAAAGTCGCGCGGCGGACGCTTCAACTAAATGAAGCCATGAACAAACTTGAAAAGGAAACCCGCGTGTCGGCGACGCTCGCCGAGCGCGACCGTCTGGCGGGAGAAATCCATGACAGCATCGAGCAGGGTTTGAGCGCCATCGTCATCCAGATAGAATCCGCAATGAAACATTTTGAGCGCCCCGATCAGGCCAAGCGCCACATGGACATGGCCAAAAGCATGGCGACCTACAGCCGCACGGAAGTTCAGAATGCCGTCTGGGATATGCAGTCGCCCATGCTGGAAAATATTGATTTGCCCGGAGCGCTGCAGCGGGTTTCGCAAGGCATCAGCGCCGGCGATCGCCCGCGCTTGACGGTGAACATCGACGGCGTGGTGCAGCCGTTGACCTCGACCGTGGAACATCATTTGTTGCGCATCGCACAGGAAGCCATAACTAACGCCGTCAAACATGGCGATCCGCAGAACATCGCGATTCAATTGCGCTATCAGGCGGACCGAGTGGCGCTGACGATTGCGGATGATGGTTCGGGATTTGTTCCCGGCAAAGTTTCCACCAGTGGCGGCCATTTTGGCCTGCACGGCATGCAAGTGCGGGCGCAAAAAATCCACGCGACCATTTCCATCGAGAGCAAAGTTGGCGGCGGAACCCGCATCGAGTTGGTCGTCCCGTGCGGAAAAAACTAAACTTTACGAGCTTGGTAGGATTAAATTAAAACCGGCAATGAGCACCAAATCTGAATCGTCCAAAAAAATCCGCGTCATGCTGGTGGAAGACCACATCTTGATGCGCGTGGGATTGAAGACCACCGCCGAAGGTGAACCGGACATGGAAGTGATCGCGGAGGTGGCGGATGGCCGACAGGTGCTAGAAAATTATCGCCGCCACAAGCCGGATGTCGTCCTGTTGGACCTCCGCTTGCCCGGCATGGACGGCATTCAGATTATCAAACAACTCAGGCAGGAGGCAGCGGAAGTCCGGATCGTGGTATTGAGCAGTTATGGTGGCGGGGACGATATCACTAGCGCCATCCAAAGCGGCGCCTCGGGCTATGTCCTGAAAAGCATGCCACTGGAACAGATGTTGCAAGCGGTGCGCGTCGTCCATGCGGGTGGACAATATTTTCCGCGCGAAATTTCTGATCGTGTGAACCAGCGCATTCAATCCGACATCTCGCCCCGAGAAATTGAAGTGCTCCGGCTCATCGCGCAGGGCAAGGCCAACAAAGAGATCGGGGTCAAACTGGGCATCTCCGAGGGAACCGTCAAAAATCATCTCACCAATATCTTCACCAAATTAGGGGCGGTGGATCGCGCTCAAGCTCTAACCATCGCGGTCAAACGGCAATTGGTTCAGTTGGATTAAGGCTTTCCAAGTGGCGGAGGCGTCGTTATGCGATGTTTTCCGAACATTTCGTGGCGAGTCATAAAGTTTCCGATGTGACTTTAGTCATGGTCAGAATGTGAGTTCTGGTCAGTAGATTTTTCATCTGCCTTTGAACTAGGATGGAATCATGTCCCTTCGTAACGCCCTTGTGCAGCATCGTCGCCATGCTTTTACCCTGATCGAACTGCTCGTTGTCATTGCCATCATCGCTATTCTGGCGGCGATGCTTCTGCCGGCCTTGACCAAGGCGAAGCAGAAGGCCCAGGGGATATCCTGCATGAATAATATGAAGCAACTGGGTCTGGCGGATATCATGTATGCTGGAGACAATGGCGGCAAATGGGCCCCCAATCCGGATGGCGCCGGGGCCCCGCCCAACCCGGGGGAAGACCCGTTGCGCCCCGCATGGGTCGCCGGCAGAATGAGTCTCACCGCCAGCGCCGACAACACCAATGAACTCAAGTTGATCGGCGACATGTATGTGCAATACGGTTCACTGGGTTCCTACACGAAGAGCGCGAAAGTTTACCACTGTCCGGCGGATAAATTTGCCGCCCCGGGGCAGCCAGAACGGGTCCGTTCCTGCACGATGAATAGTTACCTTGCCCCCCACATGTTAAACAACGGGGTTGCCACCATCAGCGCCTCCGTTCTCACCAGTGGCAATGAGTATTATCCCAAGGATACCAGTTTTCATAAACGGCCGGCCACGGATGTTTTCATCTTCGTGGATGAACGAACCGACAGCATAAACGACAGTTTCTTCTGGTCGCCGGGCCAGCAATACAATTTGCGGGATTTGCCCGCCATCTTCCACAACCAGAGTTCCTCCTTTGCCTATGCGGATGGCCATGCGGAGCTTCACCGGTGGCATGATGGATTTTTTATCACCTTGACCGCTGGCGGCAATACGCAATACCCGGGGCTGAGCGACGCGGACTGGCTATGGCAGCACAGCACCGCCAAATGATGAACATTAGCATTTCGTAAAAGCTTATTACCCCAAACAACTCCAACAAAAAACAAACAATGAAAACAATAAAACTGGACCAACCTAAAAAATCAATGGGGCGCTTGATGGCGGTCTTTTCCGCTGGCTTGATGCTGGCGGCAGGAATGGCAAACGTAAACGCGGCTGCGGTTCGCACCTGGACCGGCGCCGGCAATCCGGACTTCAACTGGTCCAATCCAGCCAACTGGAATGGCAATACCAACGCCCCGGTGGCGGGTGATTATCTTGTCTTCGAAGGCTCGGTGGGTCTGAACAACACCAACGACTTGACGGCATATACATCTTTCAGCGCAATCACATTCAACACGAATGCTGGCGGTGCGTTTGTTCTTAATGGCAACGGGATCAAGGTGGGGGCTAATGGTTTGGGGACAGGCACAGCCAACGGCACTGGCGGAATCACAAACCGGTCGTCAGCCTATGTGCAAACATTTAACCTGCAAATTGAAAATGACCGGACAACTCACATTACCTGCTTATCAAATAACATCGTCAGCCTCCAACGGGTGTGGGACTGGCGCTGGTATAAGCATGGTCCATATAATCTCATTGTCTCAAACTCGGTGGTAATCGCTGCCAATGGCCAGGTTTTGGGTGTTGATGGAGGGACGATGGTGTTTAACTCGGCACCGGGCTGCGGTGTGATCGGCCAAGGCTTGGCAATCAATTTAAACGGTGTGGTTCAACTAACCGGAATCAATTCCAACCAGATTGCCAGCAAGGATATTTTCTTCGTGAACGGCGGTAAAATTCAGATTCAGACCACTAACGCCTTGGGCGTAGGCTCATTTGAGGAGGTTCAATCCCTGAAATCAATGTATGTTGCCACAAATGCCATGGTTGAGAATGGTTCTTCGATTGGGCCGGTATTGCTGGGCGTTGGCGAATCCGCCTCATCGCGCGGTTACTATGCCGGCTCCATGCGAGATGGTGGGGCTGGTGCGTTGTCGTTCCGTGTCCGGAGCGCGACTTGGCAGACGTTGGCGGGAACGAACACTTACACCGGAACTACGACGGTCACAAACAACAGCACAACTGGCATTTCCCGCCTGATCATGGACGGAATCCATACCGGTGCTGGAGCATATCTGGTCAGCGGCAATCCGGCCAATACGGCGCAGCAGGCCGCTCTCTGCGGGAAGGGCGCCATTTCTGCCAGTAAGGTTGACATCCTTGACAATGCTTTCCTCGCCCCCGGCGGTGTGCAGTCTCTGACTGCAACGAATGAAGGCGTGCATACCGCCACATTCGCCGAAAGCCTAGCTATTTTGACTTTTAGCAATACGGTCACTCTGGCCACTAATACTTCGACGGTTGATATTCACCTCAACGGCACAACGCCCGGCACTGGCTATGATCAAGTGGTGATTGCTGGAAGCGGCACCTTTTCAAATAATTACGGCAATCTTCAACTGGCGCTTGATGTCGGATATACTCCGGCCGCTGGCGATAAATTCACCATTGTTAAGGTTCAGGGAACAAGCCCGGCAAATAATGTTGGCATTTTCACCAATCTGAATGGCTTTCCAACGGATCTCTCACAAGGGGCGACCTTCACCAACGGCGGTGTGGCTTTCAAGATCAGTTATCGCGCGGAAGGAACAACATTTGATGCCGGTGTCGGCAATGGCAACGATATCATGATCCAAGCCCAGGCTACCAGCGCGCGCAACCTGACCTGGCGCGGAAATGGCACAGACAACAATTGGGATTATGGGATTACGATTGATTGGTCAACTAATGGGCCGAGCCTGACCACTTACGCCGATGGTGATAAAGTGACGTTTGACGATACGGGTTCAAACAATATTCCGGTGAACTTGGTGGGGGCTTTGAGTCCGAATACAATCACCGCCAATGCCAGCAAGAATTATGTCTTGTTTGGCGGCTCCGGTAGTTTGGCCGGGCCGATGATTATCAACAAGACCAACACGGGCACTTTGACTTTGGTGGCGGACGTCAGCGGCAACAACTCTGGCAGCGCCATTGTTTATCAAGGCACGCTGCAAATCGGCACCAACGACACTTTAGGCTCGCTGACCGGACCGATTGCCGTCCAAACCAACGGCATTTTGGCGCACAGCCGCTCCGATGCTTGGACATTCACCAACACGCTGATCGGCGCGGGAGCCTTTGTCCACGCCGGTTCCGGTGATCTGATTTTCCCCGTGGCTTCAACCTTCAGCGGTCGTGTGACTAACGCCAGCGGCATCTTCCAGTTGGGCGACGGCACCACTGCGGATGGGTCAATCACGGCGGACATCAATGTCAATAGCGCGGCTACGCTCAAATATCTTGCCAAAAATTCGTCCCAGACGATTAATAACACCATTAGTGGTAACGGGACGGTTCGTTATGACGCCCCTGCGTTCAGCGCCAGGACATATACAACGACCACTACACTCACTAATTTGAACTTTGCCGGCACGAATATCGTAGGGGCCAACGTTTGCCTCCACGCAGCGGACAATAACTCCGGCTATGCCCTTGGCAATGGCGGCGTGGTGATTGCCACGACCGGTGACGGTCAGGTCTGGCTTGATCGCTCGACCACCACTTACAATCAGGCGTTCTTCCTCTCCGGCAACGGTGGCACCAGCTATCCCTTCGGAGCCATGCGCATCTTCGGCTGCACGGTCAGCGGCCCCGTGACGCTTTTGGGCGACACCCGTATCGGCGGCTCCATCAGCAGCGGCACGATCGTCGGACCGATTTCCGGCGGCAGCTATACGCTTGAAGTTAACGGCGGTGCAAATACGTTCACATTGAGCCTGAGCAATAGCGCCAACGCCTGGGGCAACACGCTGGTGACTTCCGGCGGCATCCGCGCGCTGGGTCCGAACAGCATCAGCACCAACGCTATGACGATTGATATCAATGGCGAGTTGAACGCCTTCGGCAACACCGTTGCTGTCAACAGTCTCGTTGACGGATCGGGCGGCGCGGGTGCGGTTTACAACAAGAGCACGGCGGCGGTGGGAACGGTCGTGGTCGGTGGTGATGATTCCAACACCACGTTCAACGGCACGTTTGGCGACGGGGCAAACCGTGCGCTAAATCTTAAGAAAGTTGGCGCTGGCATCATGACGCTCTCCGCGACCAGCACGAACACCGGCACGGTAGCTGTGGATGGTGGCACGCTGGCGCTGACCGGCACCGGTTCCTTTGGCAATGCGGCGACGATTGCCGTGGGCACGGGCGCGACGTTGGATGTCAGCGGTCGCGGTGATAGCACCTTGTCCCTGAACTCCGGTCAGACCTTGAAGCACAGCGGCGCCAGTGTCGGCCCGATCACGGTGACCGGTAATGTGACCGTCGGTTCCGGCGTGGTGCTCTTGGGATTGAATCGCACCAACGCTCCGGCCACCAATGATTCCGTTGCGGTCAGCGGCACGTTCACCGCTGGCGGCACGCTCACGGTAACGAACCTCGGACCGGTCCTCGCCGTTGGTAACAGCTTCCAATTGTTCCCCGGCGCGGTCAGCGGCTTCGGCACGGTGAACCTCCAAACTGTAGATGCGGCGAACAATGTCCAATACACCTGGAACAACACCCTCGGCTCGAACGGCAAAATCACTGTCGCGTCCGTTGTGCCGCTGGTGAACACCAATGCGCCAACCGTTCAGGTGTCTGTTTCTGGCAGCACTTTGAGCCTCGCTTGGCCGACAAACGCGGGCTGGACGTTGCTCACCAACAGCGTGAGTTTGAGCCAAACAAATCAGTGGTTCCCGTATCCGAATTCGGCGAACCTGACCAATGTGAACATCACGATTGATCCCACGAAGACCAACGTCTTCTTCAAGATGGTTTATCCTTATCCGTGAGGATGGGAGTTAGTTCGGCATCCGTCAGGTTGCGGGTGCAAGGGTGGTTATGGGCGGGCAACCGTTATGGGTCGGTTGCTCGCCCTTTTTATTCAAGTTACTGTGTCGGGGTTGCAAAATTATTATTATGAAAAGTTGGTTGGCATCAGGATTCTTGCTGGCGGCTACCATGCTAAATGGCAGCGCGCAGAATTTGATTAACATAAAACCCTACAACAGTTCATTGTCCGGCATCAGTGGCGCGGCGGTCGTTGGCACCGCCGGCGATGCCTGGAACCTCTTCGGCAATCTGCAAACGAATAGCACCGGCTTCCTCACCAACGCAGCGACGATCAAAGATTCTTCGGGAGCCACGTTGAGCGGAGTTTCCATGACGCTGGCAATCGCTACTACCACGCAGCCGCTGTCGGGATTCAGTTCCACGGCCTTCAATCCGAATCCGCTGGCGATCATGCAGAATTACATCTACGACGGGAACGGCGATTATTACACCGTCGTTTTTTCCGGGCTGCCCGCGAACAAGCCATACCTGATTTGCGGCATGGGCACCGGCAACGCGCAGGGACAAGGGACTACCTGGTGGGCCGACACCGCGAACGGTCACGCCAGCGCCACCTGCACGGCGAACTTCACCAGCGGCACGCCGCTCGGCGCCCGCGATGCCACGGCGGCGACCAATGAAAGCGTTTGCTTCGTGAAAATTCCCGCCACCACCACGGCGGCGGGTGTGTTGACGTTTCGCGTTTGCAAATTAGGCGCAACGGAATCCGGCGGGGTGGTCACTGGCGGCAGCGGGCGCGCATATTTGAACGCGTTCCAATTGCAGCCGGCTTCGGCTCCGGTCATCAGCAATCTTACCAACCAAACGGTTGTTGCCAGCAGCAACGCGGTATTGAATCCCGTCGTCACGGGCGTGCCGACGCCGTCCTATCAATGGCGCTCCAACAGCATCGCCATCGCGGGAGCAACGAATTCTTCTCTCACGTTGAACAATGTCCAGTCCACGCAAAATGGCACGGCCTATTCGCTCATTGCCAGCAATTGGGTCGGCTCGGTGACGAACTCGATGACGCTCACCGTCATCGTTCCGCCCGCCATCACAGGTTTGAACAATCAAGCCGTCGCCGTCGGCGCGAATGTGACGAATGCTCCGTCGGTGTCGGGTGTTCCCGCGCCCACATTGCGCTGGCAGTTCAACGGCGTAAATTTGGCCGATGGCGCGACCGGCAACGGCTCCACACTTTCCGGCAGCGCGACGAGCACGCTGGCGTTGCTCAACTCGCAGGTTGCTGATAGCGGTTCTTACTCGCTCATCGCCAGCAACAGCGCGGGCATTGTGACCAACAGCATGACGCTCACGGTTTCGTCCGGCAATGTCGCGCCGCAAATCACCGGCCCTTCAGATCAGACCGTGGTGCAAAGCAACAACGCCACATTCACCGCCTCCGTATCGGGACTGCCCGTGCCGACGTTGCAATGGCGCGTGAATGGAACCGATATTCCCGGCGCTATCGGTTCGTCGCTGACCGTTACGAACGTGCAATTTGCCCAGAACGGCTTTGTCTATTCGCTCGTGGCCAGCAACAGCGTTGGGTCGGCGACGAATAGTGCGACGTTATTCGTGTTGGTGCCGCCGTCCATCTCGCAGCAGCCGACGAATGTTTCAACTTACGTCGGCAGTGCTGCGGTGTTCAGCGTCACGGCGAGCGGTGTGCCGTCGGTAAAATATCAATGGCGCAAGAATGGCAGCCCGATTGCCAATGCCACCAACGCCAGCTACACCACGCCGAATGTGACCGGCGCCGACAACGGTGCGGTGTTTTCAGTCGTGGTCAGCAACAGCGTCAGTTCCGTCACCAGCAGCAATGCCGTGCTCACCGTGCTTTCCACGATGACCGGCGTGTTTCTGCCGACCAACAACGCCACCGGCATTGCCCCGGATCAGCAATTGCGACTGGTTTTCCCGAGTCCTATAAAATTGTTCACCAACGGCATTTTCCAGTTGCGCGATTTGGCAAATAACTCTGTCGTGGCCACCATTGACGCGTCGCAGTTCGTGACGTTTGTTCCGGGCAACGCATCCGCCACCATCCCCAATGCTGCCGTCCGCACCGTCCAAGGCGCAAATTATTACTACATGCCGATTGCTATTTACGGCAACGAGGCGTGGATCACGTTCACCAACCGGCTTGCCTACAACAAAACTTACTATGTGACGATGGATGCCGGTTTGTTGCGCGACACCAACAACGATTCTATTGCCGCCGTGACCGGCACGAACACTTGGAGATTTTCGACCAAGAGTTCCGGCCTCGCGTCTCCTACCACGTCCACCGGCCCAACCAATATTTTCATCGGTCAGGATGGCACCGGCGACTTTGCTACGTTTCAAGGCGCGTTCGATTGGATTCCGCAGAACAACACGCTCGCGCGCACCATTCGCGTGAAAGCCGGCATCTATCGCGACAACGCCACGCTGGCGCAGAATCGCAACTTTGTGACGATTGTAGGCGACGGCACGAGCCGGACGAATGCCCAGCTCATTTACCCGTTTGCGTATTTTACCACGCCATTCACCGCCGGTTCACTGCGCATCGAGAGTTCGGATGTCACTGTTTTGAACCTCACGCTCGACAACATCATCTATCAGGAATATCACCCCACCGGTGATCCATCGAGCGGCGCAGTGGGCGCGTTTGCCGGCGCGATTAACACACTGGCCACCACCGGACGGCGTATCGTGTTGGACAATGTTTTGATCAAGGGCGGTCAGGACACGATCTACCACGACAGCACCACGGGTGTGGTTTACTTCCGTAACTGCGAAGTCTGGGGCAGCGTAGATTACATTTACGGCACCAGCTTGGCAGTGTATGACCAGTGCAACATTGTCGAGATCCGTTCCACTGGCGGCCCGATCACTGCGCCCAATACGGCCTATGCCCAGCCGTATGGACTCGTGTTTCTGAATTGCACCTTTCCGCGCGCGCTGATTGCCAACGGTTATCCCTACGATGTGGGCACGAGCACCACAACGTTCCAGCGCCCATGGCAGCAAGACGGCGCGACAGCCATCATCAATTGCCAGCTCGGTTCGCAACTATCTACCAAAGGCTGGAGCGAATGGGTCGGAGCCGAAGGCGCGAAGGAAGTCACTTGTCGCGCACGTGAATATGGTTCGACGTTGATCGGGGGCGGGGCCGCGCCGACGCCCGCGCAACGTCAGACGGCGGGAGCCTATTGGCTCAATACGATTGACCCTGATTACACTGGTCCGCCGATGCAGCCGCTCGATCCGTTGGTCGCGCCCGACACCGGCACCGGCAATCGCGTGGCCGTCACCGTGAATCCCGCTGACTACACGCTCGATGCGATTTTCGGCAACGCCTATTTCAGTCTCGGCACCTGGCGACCAGCTTATTTGCCGGTGATTCTCGCGCAGCCCACCAATCTGACTGTCAACGCCACGGATACGGCGACGTTCAGCGTGACCGCGATGGGACTGCCCGCGCCGACCTATCAATGGAAGCACGTCGGGACAAATCTCCTGAACCAAACCAACGCCACCCTGACGCTGACCAACGTGTCCTTGGCTGACGTCGGTGCGTATTCCGTTATTGTTTCCAACAGCGCCGGTGCGGTTGCCAGCAGCACCGCTACGCTTGCGGCCATTGGATTTACCGCGCCGCAAATCACCACGCAACCGACTAACACCACGGCTGCGTTTGGATCAAATGCTACGTTTACGGTCGCTGCTTCTGGCGTTCCCGCGCCGGTCTATCAGTGGCGCAAAAACAGCACCGTCATTTCCGGCGCGACCAATGCCTCGCTCACCTTGACGAACGCGCAGGTCACAGACATCGGCACATACAGCGTGGTGGTGTCCAACAGTATCGGCAGCGCCACCAGCAGCAACGCCACGTTCAATCTCACCGGCGCGAATGGTTTCGCGATGGTCAACGGCACCACAATCGGCGGGACGGGTGGCACCGTGGTGACGGTGACCAACGGCACGGATTTCAACACGCAAATCAACATTGCCGGCCCGCGCATTATTCAGGTGCAAGGTGTCATCAGCATCAGCGAGGGAACCGGCGATGGCCGTTCATTCACTACGGCCAACAAAACCATCGTTGGTTTGGGCACCAACGCCATGCTGCTGGGCAACCTCAACCTTTCCGATTCCAAGGGCGCCACGAATGTCATCATTCAAAATCTGCGCATTTCCTGTCCGGGTGCCGACGGCTTGACCATCTGGGGTGCGACTAATGTCTGGGTGGATCACTGCACGTTTTATGATTGTGGCGACGGCTCGGTGGACATGAATAACGGCTCGCAATACGTCACCGTCTCTTGGTGCAAATTTTTTTACACCAACCAGCTCGAGCATCGTTTCGTGTCCATCTCCGATGGCTACACCAACACCACGGCTCACGTCGTCACCTACGGTTACTACACTTTTCATCATAACTGGTTTTCCACCCGCTGCGATCAGCGTCAGGCTTCTTCCAGCTACGGTCGGTTGCACTACTACAACAATTATTGGAATTGCACGAACAACTCCTACGCCTCGCTGGCGCGCGTGGATACGCAAATTTTGTCGCAAAACAATTACTACTCGGGCGTCAATAATCCGCTCTACAAAAACACGGGCAACCCGGATGAATTGATCCAGTCGAGCGGCAATATTTATTCCGGTTGCACGGGTTCGATTGATGACGGCAACGACACGGTTTTCACTCCGCCCTACGGTTACTTGCTGGATGCCACTGCGGATGTGCCCGCAATCGTCATGGCTGGCGCAGGAGCTGCGGGGCCGGACATGTTGCCGGTTCCGCCGAAGATCTGGGACGGTGGCGGGGCCAACAATAATTTGTCCACGAGCGGGAACTGGGGGTTCAATGAAATCCCGAAATACTGGGACACGCTGGTCTTTGCCGGCAGCACGCGTTTGGCGCCGAACAACAATCTCGCCGTCGGTGCGGAATTCGACAGCCTTGTCTTCAGCAACAATGCCGGGGCGTTCGTGCTGGGGGGCAGCCTCCTCAACTTTGGCGGGAGCATCACGGACGACAGCTCGTCGGTTCAAACCATCAATGCCAATTTGGATTTTATTTACGGTTTGTTTCATTACTCGAGTAACCGCTATGTGAATGTCAGTTCGCCGTCTGGTTCGCTGGTCATCAATGGCAATCTCACCGGCACCAACAGCCCCACCTATTTTTCCGAGTATTGCCTGATCAAGCAGGGAGCGGGTTTGCTCACGCTAAATGGCACCAATCCGTTTACCGGCTGGCTCAAACTCGACGGCGGAATGGTGCAATTCAAATCGCTCGCCACCAATCAACCTGGCAGCATCGGCGACGGAGACAGGATCGAATTCAATGGCGGCGGCTTGCGCTGGGCGGCGGGCAACACCGCTGACATTTCGCCGCGCACCGTCACGATCCAGAGCAACGGCGCGACGTTCGACGTGGGCGCGAACAATGTCACGTTCGCCAACCGCATTGGAAATAGCGGTTCGGGCGGTTTGGTCAAATTGGGCTCCGGCATGTTGCAGTTCAACGCGACGAACAATTACAAAGGCAACACAATCATCGGCGACGGCGTGCTCGCTTTGGGAGCTGCTGGTCTGTTGACCAATAGTCCGCAAATTATCTTAAGCAACAATGCTGTATTGGATGTGTCTGCCCGCGCGGACGGCACGCAGTTGCTGTCTACCGGAAAAGCGCTCATCGGCAACGGGATCGTGCGCGGTAGCGTCATCGCTGCGAGCGGAGCGACGATTTCCCCCGGATTTTCCATCGGCACGCTGGTCATTACCAACGCGCTGACGTTTCAGTCTGGCAGCACCAATTTCATGGAGATCAATGCCGCGACCCATACCAACGATCTGATCGCCAGCATGGCCAGTGTGAGCTACGGCGGCAAATTGATCGTAACCAATTTAGGCGGCACACTGGCGGCGGGCGACAGCTTCAAATTATTTAGTGCCGGCAGTTACAACAATTCGTTTACGAGCATCTCGCTGCCGGCGTTGACCGGAAATCTTTTCTGGACCAACAAGCTCGCGCTGAATGGCACGCTCGCCGTGATTTCGCCGGTGAATACGGCGGTGACCAATCTGGGTTACGCTGTCAATGGCGCCCAGCTTCAACTTTCCTGGCCGAACGATCACACCGGTTGGCGGCTGGAAACGCAGACGAACGGCATTGGCGCGGGGCTGGGAACAAACTGGTCCACCGTGTCCGGTTCAGCGCTTACCAATCAGATTTGGATTCCGATGAATTCGACCAACGGCAGCGTATTTTTCCGATTGGTCTACCCTTGATGTTTATGAGAATGACGATGTTTCGATTGGTGGTTGCCGCGATGGCGGCATTGGTAACGGGGGCTTGTGGCGTCACGGCTTTCGGGGCGGACGCAGCCAACTCAACGACTGTTAAAATTGTGCTCGTCGGCGATTCCACCGTCACTGATAACGCCGGCTGGGGACTGGGCTTCAAGCAATTCTTGAACACCAACGCCGAGTGCATCAACACCTCGCAAGGCGGACGCAGTTCCGAAAGTTTTCGCCGCGAAGGTCGCTGGACCAATGCGCTGGCGTTGAAGGGAAATTATTACCTGATTCAGTTCGGCCACAATAACGAGCCGGGCAAGCCGGGGCGCTCGACCGATATGCCGACGTTCGTCAGCAATATGGTCAGCTACGTCGAGGAAGCGCGAGCCGTTGGTGCTACGCCAGTGCTGGTCACGCCGCTCACGCGCCGCCAGTGGGACAAGGAACATCCGGGCAAAATCAAATCTAGCCTCGCGCCCTATGCGGACGAAGTGCGCAAGATCGCCGCCGAGAAAAATGTTCCGCTCGTGGATCTGCAAGCGAGCAGCATCGCATTGTGTGAATCGCTGGGGCCGGAGAAATGTCTGGAGTTCAGTCCGACCAAAACTAATTCCGACGGCACGGCGGGTTACGACGGCACGCATTTGAAAGGTGTCGGCTACGTGATGTTCGCTCGCCTCGTTGTGGAAGACTTGCGCAAGGCGGTCCCCGCGCTGGCTCCCGTTTTGCGCGATGAGCCGGTGAACGCCCAGCCCGTGACCAAAGAATCAAAGTTTGATGCCGTGGTGTCGGCCGATGGTTCGGGCACGCACACGTCGGTGCAAGCAGCGGTGGATAGTGCGCCGGCCAACTTGACCAAGCCTTTCGTCATCCTCATCAAGCCGGGCGTTTATCGCGAGCATCTGGTGGTTACCAAGGAACGTCCGAATCTGAAATTATTGGGCGAGCCGACGGAAGTTGAGCGCACCATCATTACGGGTGGTTTGAATGTGAAAACGCCAACGGCGGATGGCAAAACTGTCAGCACGCGCGACAGCAGCACCGTGCTGGTGCAGGCCGCAAATTTCACCGCTGAAAATATCACCTTTGAGAACACCACCACCCGCGAAGATCGCGTGCAGGCGCTGGCCATGTATGTGGAGGCCGATCGTGCGGTGTTTCGCAACTGCCGGTTCCTCGGCTGGCAGGATACGCTCCGTGCCGATGCGCCGAGGGGCGGGGTGGGGCGGCAATATTTTTCGAACTGCTACATCGAAGGCTATGTGGATTTTATTTATGCCGCCGGCACGGCGGTCTTTGATCGATGCCACATTCACGCCAAAGCCGATGGCTATATCACCGCTGCTTCCACACCGGAAACGGCACCCTTTGGTTATGTCTTTCTGGATTGCAAAGTGACCGCTGGCCCGGCTGTTGAAAAAGGTTTTTTTCTCGGACGACCCTGGCGGCCCTTTGCAGCCACGGCGTTTATTCGTTGTGAGTTGCCCGCCCAAGTTCGACCCGAAGGCTGGGATAATTGGGGGAAAGTTGAAAATGAACGCACGGCTCGCTATGCCGAATACCAATGCACCGGGCCGGGAGCCAATCCCGCTGGCCGCGCAAAGTGGTCGCGGCAACTGACCGACGTTGAGGTGGCCAAGATGTCGGTGGCCAATATCTTGGGCGGCTCCGATGGGTGGATTCCCGATTTCCCAATCGCCTCCATCAAGAAATCATAAGCGATGGGCATGCTCAGCCCACATCCAATGAACCGTGCAAAAGGCGACGTAGTTTTGCTGCGCCTCATGCCAGTTGACGGGCCGGTGCAACATCGGGGCGTGGCGCGCAGTCTGAAATTCATGGCTGCGCATTTTCAGACTCCGGTTCAGTTGCAGGATCTGGTCGTAGAATCCGGCATGTCTCGGCGGGGATTAATCAAAGCGTTCCACAAGCATGTTGGCCGCCCGCTCGCCGCTGTATTACGTCAGATGCGGATCGAAAAGGCTCGGCATTTGTTGGTAACCGAGGATTTGTCTTTGAAGGAATTGGCCGAACGCGTTGGCTTTCGCAGTGCTAATACCTTTTGCGTGGCCTTTCAGCGGGTGGTCGGAATTGCCCCGAAAAAATTTCAACGGTTAAATTGGCTCGCGATTTGCCAACAATCCCAGCAGACGGAGGTGAGGCGTAACAATGTATCATCCAGGCATTAATGCAAGTCGCTCCGTCCCCTGTAATTCCTGCTGTTTTGGCAAAAGAGTAATCCCATTGATCAACTAATTTAGTTGAACCAGGTGAGGTTGTTCTCTCAATCTGATTTGCAAGTTCCCGGAGTTTCGTCCGACTCACAAAACAACGGCTCGCTTTGCTCGGTTAAATTTTAGTTCGCGCTACACAAGTTCGCTGCTCAACCCACAATTTGAACGCGCTAGGTGGCAGGTCACCATGCTCGAACGTTGTGCGGAGTAAAGTTTGCTCGCTCTGCTCGAACATTGATCCGCACATCAGGCGCGCACGCGGACGCCGGACGCTCATGCTCGTGCTGCCAGCTAACGCTGTCAGGCCCGAGCACCGGCACGCCATCATCGGCGCACGAT
>CAIKKJ010000201.1 GCA_903827955.1 uncultured Verrucomicrobia subdivision 3 bacterium | reverse complement strand
CCTCGCGAGCCATCGTGAGCCTTGGGTTTGAGCGACTCGCGAGGACGCTCGCCCCACCAAATTAGGACTGCCTATCACGGGAGCGACTTTACTACTTCCTCAATTTTGGAAATGCCTTCGCCCGCTTCCTGCGGTTTAAGGTTTAGCGACGGCAGCAGCCGGACGATTTGATTTCCCGCTGGAATCGTCAGCACGCCCGCCGCGTGCAGGCGGTTGACGAATTGAATCGCGGGCGTCTTTTCGCTCGCGGCGAACGCGGGAATTTTTTCTGCGAGTTCTAGGCCGAGCATGAAGCCGATGCCGCGTGAACGCTTGACCACGGTGGGATAATCGTTCGCCAGCCGGTCCAATTCGCTTTGCATCCACGCGCCGAGTTTACGCGCCGAGTCCGCGAGCTTTTCAGCTTCGATGACCTCCAAAATTTTCAACGCCACCGCGCAGGCGAGCGGTGTGCCGCCAAAGGTTGAGCCGTGCGTGCCCGCGCCGAGCAAATCCTGAAACGGTTCGCGCAGCCAAAACGCGCCGATGGGAAAGCCGCCGCCGAGCGACTTTGCCATCGAAAGGCCGTCCGGCAGAAATTTTTCTCCACCGGGAACGCCTTCGAGAATTCTTTGAAAGCTTTGAAATTTTCCCGTGCGAAAATGGCCGCACTGCACGCCGTCAATCAGCAGCAAAAGTTTTTTCTCGTCGCACAACGCGCGCAAGCCGAGCAGGTATTCTGGCGTGGCGGGCGTGACGCCGCCTTCGCCTTGCACGCCTTCGATCATGATGGCGACGGTCGCGGGCGAAATCGCGGCGCGCATCGCGGCGAGGTCGTTGTAAGGAACGTGCCGGAAGCCCGCCATGATTGGCTCAAAACCTTTTTTGACTTTGTCCTGACCGGTCGCAGCGATGCCGGCCATGGTGCGGCCGTGAAAGGAATTCACTGCCGTGAGAATTTCAAACCGGCCTTCGTCATGGCCAAACTTGCGCGCGGCTTTGAACAAACCTTCGTTCGCTTCCGCGCCGCTGTTGCTGAAAAAAACTTTGCCTGCGCCGATGCGCTTGACGAGTTCGCTCGCGAGCCGGCCTTGCGGTTCGGTGAAATACAGATTGGAAACGTGGATCAGTTTTTTCGACTGTTCCACGAGCGCCTCGGTGATGGCCGGATGCGCATGGCCGAGGCAGCACACGGCGATGCCGCTGCCGAGGTCGAGGTAGCGTTTGCCCGCGACATCAAAAACGTAGCTGCCCGCGCCGTGGCTCAACACGAGTTCAAAGCGTCCGTAGCTGGGCACGACATTCTTCGTGAACAGCTCGCGGATGGACTCGTAGTCATTGCGCACGATGGCTGGCGGCGGTGGAATAATTTCTTTCACAGTTTTTTATCGGCCACAAAATGCACGAAAGGCGCAGAGGAAAAAACTTTTTTGTGCGTTTGGCAATTTTTGGCTGTCATCACAGAACAATTTCTGTCCCGTTGCCCTTGTCGGTAAAAATTTCGAGCAGCACGGAATGCGGTAATCTTCCGTCCACGAAGGAAACTTTTTCCACGCCGGATTTGATGGCTGCCACGGCACTGTCTACTTTCGGAATCATGCCCTTGTCCACGATGCCGGCGGCTTTGAGCGCGGGAACTTCGCTGATTTGCAAATGCGTGATGAGCGTGGACGGGTCTTTGAAATCACGCATCAGGCCGGGAACGTCGGACATGAAGACAAGCCGCTTGGCGTTGAGTGCGATGGCACACATCGCCGCAGCGACGTCGGCGTTGCAGTTGTAGATTTTGCCGTCCTCGCCGCGCGCGGTCGGGCTGATGACGGGCGTGTGGCCGCACCAAATGGATTCTTTGAGCGGCGCGACGTTGACCTCGATGACTTCGCCGACGTAGCCGATATCAATTTTCTGGCCGGGATTTTCCTTGTCGTCGAGGTAAAGTTTCTTGCACTTGAAAATGTCCGCGCCGGAAAAGCCCACGGCTTGTCCGCCGAGTGAATTGATGGTGGCGACGACTTCGGGATTGATTTCGCGCGAGAGAACATCGTCCACGATTTTCACTGTGGCCTCATCCGTGACGCGCTGGCCTTGGATGAAATTGGCTTTGAGCCCGGCTTTTTCCATCGCGCGGGTGATGGCTTTGCCGCCGCCGTGGACGACGACGGGATTGATTTCCACGGCTTCAAGAAAGACAACGTCGCGCGCCACGCCGTTGCGGACGGCTTGGTCGGGCGAGTCCATGAAGCTGCCGCCGTATTTCACGACGAAAATTTCACCGCTGAATTTCTGGATATACGGCAGCGCTTCCAGCAGCGTGGCGGCTTTGGCAATCAGGTCTTGCATTTGTCACCAAGATTTAGCCACAGATGAAAGACAGATGAAACACAGTTTTTTCAAAATCAAAGAAAGTTTGAGTCGTAACCAATTCAAGCCATAATTCGTCCAACACCGCAATCAAATGAAAGCATTCACATTCCGTCCGTTTATTTCGTTTCTCTCACTTCTGTTCATCGCCACCGCACTCACCGCCTCGGCTGCGTCGAAGAAAATCTTGTTCTTCACCAAGTCCAGTGGCTTTGAACATTCCGTCATTTCGTGGAAAGACGGCCAGCCCAGCTTCGCCGAGAAAATCCTGCTTGAACTCGGCGCGAAGAACGGCTGGGAGTTCACCTTCTCCAAGGATGGCTCGAAATTCAGCCCGGAGTATCTCAATCAATTTGACGCCGTTTTTTTCTACACCACCGGCGATTTGTGCAGCGAGGGCACGGACAAAAATCCCGCGATGAGCGCGGCGGGTAAGCGGGCACTGTTTGATTACGTCCGCGCCGGCAAAGGCTTCATCGGCACGCACGCGGCGACGGACACCTTTCACACCGCCAACGAATCGAAGAAAGGCCCTGACCGTTACGCGAACCACGGCACGAACGCCGATCCGTATGCGTGTTTCATCGGCGGCGAATTCATTATCCACGGCGCGCAGCAGGTCGCAACGAACACGGTGGTTGACCCAAAATTTCCGGGCTTTGAAAAGGTTGGCGACAGCTTTGCGTTCCAAGAAGAATGGTATTCACTGAAAGATTTTTCACCCGACGATCATGTGCTGACGGTCATGGACGCACCGCACATGAAAGGCCCGATGTATGAACGCCCCGCCTATCCGAACACCTGGGCGCGCAAGGAAGGCAATGGCCGCGTGTGGTATACCGCGATGGGCCATCGCGAGGACGTTTGGACGAATCCGACCTTCCAACAAATTCTCGTCGGCGGCATCAAGTGGGCGCTTGGCGAAGTTTCAGCGGACGTGACGCCAAACATCAAAACTGCCGCGCCCGGCGCTTACACGAATCCACGTTACGTTCCGCAATCGGTCGCCGCTGGCGCGCTGAACACCTTGACCGCGCAGGAAAAAACTGGCGGCTGGAAATTATTGTGGGACGGCAAGACCGGCGATGGCTGGCGCAGTGCCAAGTCGGACAAATTTCCCGAACACGGCTGGACGATCCGTGACGGCGTGCTGACCGTGCATGACAACAAAGGCGAAGAATCAGCCGGCGGCGGTGACATCATCACGCGCCAGCGCTACAACAATTTTGAACTGACGGCGGAATTCAAAATCACGCCCGGCGCAAATAGCGGCATCAAGATTTTTGTGCAGCCGAACATTTCGCCCGTGGACAAAAAGACCGGCCAGCCCACGGCGGTTGGCTCGGCCATCGGCTGCGAATTTCAGATTCTCGACGACGCGCTGCATCCCGACGCCAAGCTCGGCAAGGACGGCGATCGCAAGCTCGGTTCGCTCTACGATCTGATTCCCGCCCCGGCGGACAAAATCACCAAGCCCGTCGGCGAATGGAATTCCGCACGGATTTTATCGTCGGGTAAACACGTTGAGTTCTGGCTGAACGGCGTGAAGACCGTGGAGTTTGAACGCGGCTCGGAATCCTTTCGCCAGCACGTCGCCGAAAGCAAATTCAAGAACATCCCCGACTTCGGCGAATGGGCGGATGGCCACATCCTGTTGCAAGAGCACGGCAACGAAGTTTCCTTCCGCAACGTGAAAATCCGCGAGCTGGCGGCGAAATAATTTTTGCGCAGCCGCCAAAAAATCCGGACAGCGCGAAAATTTTCCCTTTTCATCGGCGCGGCTTTCACTAGATTGCCGTCATGTCCGAAATTGTAAAATTCGTCAACCACGGCGCGGCCACCATCACGCCCGCGCTGGCAGAAAAAGTTTTGCACCAACTGCCGCAGTGGAAACTGGAATTCACCCAGATCCACGCGCCGAAATTTCCGCACCTGGTGGACCAGCTTGAATTTCTCGCCGACGCCGTCGAGGACGCTACCGAGGGTGCTTACAAAGACCTGCCGTTCGTGGCCGTGGCGCAAGCGGTGTTCGCGCTCGTGTATGCCCACAAAAAAATCGGCGTTGTCCTCGACAGCGGCTTGGAACTAGGCGGGGCGGACAACTCCAGCATCGTTCGCGCCGTGCTCATCCAGAACGAAAAAGCCTTCGCCATCTACGCCGGCACGCAGGGCGTGGACTGGCGCAAAATCACCAGCCAGGCTTAAATTTTTGCGCGATGAAAATTCCGTTGGTGATGACCATCATCAGCCCCGACCGCACGGGGTTGGTGGAATCCATTGCGCGCACCGTGGCCGAACACGGCGGCAACTGGCTGGAAAGCCGCATGTGCCGACTCGGCGGCGAATTTGCGGGAATTTTACGCGTGGAAATTTCAGCGGACAAAAAATCCGCGCTGCTTGCCGCGCTGCAAAAACTTCAGGCGAACGATTTGCAAATCGTCATCCGCGCTGACGCGCCGGTGACGGCAAAAATCTCCGGCCGGCAGACGCAACTTGAAATCGTCGGCAGCGACCGCCCCGGCATCGTGCGCGACATCACCGCCGCGCTCGCGCGGGCAAACGTGAACGTCGAGGAATTTTTCAGCGAACTCGTCAGCGCGCCGATGAGCGGCGAGACGTTGTTCAAAGCCAGTGCGCGGCTGCAACTGCCGGAGCGCTGCGATGTGGCCGCGCTGAAACGTGATCTGGAAAAAATCGCCGCTGATTTGCTCGTGGACGTTTCGTTTGCGGAACTTTCCAAAAAATAATTTCGCCACAGAGAACACAGAGTGTTTTGAATCCAAACTCTGCGTCTCTGTGGCATTTTTTCAAAATTTAATTTACCCTCCGCACGATGTTTGAACTCCTCAAAACCGACACGACGACCAAAGCGCGGCTCGGCAAATTGACCACCGCGCACGGCGTCGTGGAAACGCCGGTTTATATGCCGGTCGGCACGCAGGCCAGCGTCAAGGCGATGGATCCGCGCGAACTGCTGGAATGCGGCACGCAGGTCATACTCGGCAATACCTATCACCTGAACATTCGCCCCGGTTTGGAAATCATCACCGCCGCCGGCGGGCTGCACAATTTCATGAATTGGCAGTTGCCGATTCTCACGGACAGCGGCGGCTTTCAAGTTTTCAGCCTCGCAAAAATTCGCAAGGTAAAGGAACACGGCGTAGAATTTCGCTCGCACCTCGACGGCTCGATGCTCTTCATCGGCCCGAAAGAATCCATGCACATCCAGCGCACACTCGGCTCGGACATCGCGATGTGTTTTGACGAATGTCCGCCGCACGACGCGCCCGCCAAGGAGCAACGCCACGCCGTCGAGCGCACGATCCGCTGGGCGCGCGAATGTCGCGAGCAACCGCGCGCCGCCGGACAAAAAGTTTTTGGCATCGTGCAGGGCGGCAACAATCCCGTGCTGCGCGAGGAATGCGCCAAGGCGATTGTTCCGATGGATTTTGACGGTTACGCCATCGGCGGCGTGAGCGTCGGCGAACCGGAACCGGAGATGATGCAGGCGATTGAAATGACTGTGCCGCATCTGCCCACGAACAAGGCGCGTTACGCGATGGGCCTCGGCACGCCCGCGCAAATGCTCGAACTCGTCGCGCGCGGCGTGGACATGTTCGACTGCGTGCTGCCCACGCGCGTTGCGCGCAACGGCACGGCTTACACGAAACGCGGCGCGATTGGCATCAAGGGCGGACAGTTCAAGGCGGATTTTTCACCGATTGAGGAAGGCTGCGACTGTTACGCGTGCAAAAATTTTACTCGCGCGTATCTCCGGCATTTGCTGAACGTGAATGAGATTCTCGGCTTGCGGATGTTGAGCGTTCACAACACGCACATGTATTTGAAGACGATGGCCGATGCCCGCGCGCATCTCGCCGCCGGGACTTTTGCGGAGTATTACCGGGAATTTATCGTGAACTTCAAACCGTCGGCGAAGGTGATGGCGCAGCGGCAAAAAATTTCACCGGCGGCCTGACGCGCCGGTCATTTCAGCTTCAGAAAATTTTTCAAAATCGTGCGGCCGCTCTCGGTCAAAATGCTTTCGGGATGGAACTGCACACCCCAGATTGGCAGCGTCTTGTGCTTCACGCCCATGATTTCGCCCTCGTCAGTCTCGGCGGTAATTTCAAGGCAATCCGGCATCGTATCGCGCTGAATGACGAGCGAATGATACCGCGTCGCGGGAAATGGATTCGGCATGCCCGCGAACAAATCTTTGCCGTTGTGCTTAATCGGCGAGGTCTTGCCGTGCATCATGCGGTAATTTACCACCACGTCCGCGCCGAACGTGTGACCGATGCATTGATGCCCGAGGCACACGCCAAAAATCGGAATGCCCTCGCTGGCAAAGGTGCGAATGACGTCATTAGACAAGCCCGCCTCGCGCGGCGAGCACGGCCCGGGCGAAACCAAAATGCGTTCCGGCTTGAGCGCGCGGATTTGCTCGATGGAGATTTCATCGTTGCGCCGCACCTGCAAGTCCGCGCCCAGCTCGCCCAGGTATTGCACGAGGTTGTAGGTGAACGAATCGTAGTTGTCTAAAACCAAAATCATCGCCGGACTATTTAAGCAGAGATTAAAACTTCTTCAATCAAACCTTGCGGCACTTTTTGTCCCCAGAGGACTTTGCCAATTTTCTGCGCGAGCACAAACTTCACCTCGCCGCCGCTGACTTTTTTATCGAGCAGCATCGCGGCGAAAAGCTTTTTCCGGCGTGCGACGTCCAGCTTGATTTTCACCGGCAAGCCGGCTTGCACGAATAATTTTTCAATCCGCGCCACGTCGCCAGACGGCAGGCCGAGAATTTTCTGCGAAAGTTTTCCCGCCGCAACCTGGCCAATCGAAATGGCCTCGCCATGCAGGAATTTTCCGTAGCCGGAGCTGTTCTCAATCGCGTGGCCGATGGTGTGGCCGAAATTCAAAATCGCGCGCAGGCCGCTTTCCGTCTCGTCCTGGCCGACGACGTCCGCCTTGATTTCGCAGCAGCGCGCCACGACATCGCGCAAGGTTTTTTCATCGCGCGCGAGCAACTTCGGCAGGCTGTGTTCGAGTTGCGCGAACAAAATTTCGTCGTAGATGACGCCGTATTTGATGGCCTCGGCGAGGCCGGAAACATATTCGCGGCGCGGCAACGTTTTCAGCGTGTCTAAATCGCACAGCACGAGGCGCGGCTGGTAAAATGCGCCGACGAGATTTTTGCCCGCCTTGAGATTCACGCCCGTCTTGCCGCCGACGGAGCTATCCACCTGCGCGAGCAACGTCGTGGGCACTTGCACGAACGGGATGCCGCGCAAATAACTCGCCGCCACGAAACCCGCGAGGTCGCCCACCACGCCGCCACCGAGCGCGACGATGAAGGATTTTCGTTCGAGCCGGTGCTGCGCGAGTTCGTCAAAACATTTTTCCACGGTGGCGAGACACTTGGATTTTTCGCCGGCGGGAACGGTGACCAGAACTGGTTCAAAGCCCGACGCAGCCAATGATTTCAGCGCGGCCTTCGCAAATTTTTTGCCAACGTTGGAATCCGTGATGACCGCGCAACGCTGGCCGAGCTTGAGCGCCGCGCATTCCGCGCCGAGGCGCGACAGCAGGCCGCCGCCGACTTTGATTTTGTAGCTGCGACTGCCAAGGGAAACGGGAACGATTCGCATGGCCGAAGGATAAACGGACAAGCGTATGTGTCAAAAAATCAAATGCTAAAAACTTGCCGATGCGACTGGCTTGCCGCATTTTCTGTTGGCAACTCGAAACATTAACCGAACCAAAAATTATGCGCATGATGATGACGGTCACGATTCCCCACAAAACTTTCAACGCCGCCGTGAAGGACGGCTCGGCGGGAGCGAAAATTGGAAAAATTCTCGCAGCACTCAAGCCGGAGTCCACCTACTTCACCGATCATCACGGCCATCGCTGCGCGTTTTTGGTGGTGGATTTGCCGGACGCCACGAAAATTCCATCGCTGGCCGAGCCGTGGTTTCTGACGTTCGAGGCGGATGTGCAACTGCACGCGTGCATGACGCCGGATGATTTGAAAAACGCCGGTCTGGACAGCATCGGCAAGCAGTGGTGCTGACGGCGGCGGTTACTTGGCCGCGTTGATTGAACCATCGCGATAGGATTGACGGTTTTGATAGCGCACCAGCAATTCCTGATTTTTTTGAAGCAGGTTGGTTTCCCCGTTTTTCTCCGCGAGATTGCAAGCTTGTTGTGCCGTGAAGACAGCCGCTTCAAATCGCCCGGCTTCAGCGTAAGCCGCCGCCAAAGTGCCGATCATGATGGTCTGACTATAGTGCGTCTGCTGGCAGGCGTCTTCGGCGAGCAGCACCGCCCGCGCGCCATCCCGATTTTTTGCATCCAGGCTGGTGGCAAGTGTCCAAGCTAAATTGTTGATGGATACGGCGTCCTTCGGCACAAATTTGGCGGCGACGACAAGATTGGCTGCGGCAATGAGCAGAACTGCAACAGCCATCTGCCAGTAACGCCTGCCGGTCCCAGCATATTTTTCTTTGCCTTGAAAACTGTCCGGTGCGGGACGTGGCCCGCTGGAAAAATCCAGTCGGCGAATCATTGATTTCCCCAAAGCGATGCCGGGGATTTCAAAAAGTTTATACCACAAAATGCCGAACGGTATCACCACCAGCCAAGTGGCGAAGATCAGCATGAAAGCCACCGGCGGCGAACGGAAAGTTTCCGGTGCAACCCAATTGATAACGTAGGTATAGTTGTTAAACAAGGGTTGGTGCAGCAGATAAATGCTGTAGCTCCACACGCCGATTTTTTTAAGCGCGTCCGGGAAAAACCAAGGGTGCCGGCTGGCAGACTTCTCGCCGTTCAATAACTTGCTGGTCACCACCGCCGTCATCATCGCAAACAATAAAAACCGGAAACTGCACAACGGCCTTACGAAATAGCACACCATCGCCAAAACCACCCACAGCATCAGCGGCGATTTCAAGAATGGCAACGGCTCGTTCTTTAAAAAAGCATCCGCAATCCTTGCCCCCAGCGCCCAACTGAACCAGTAGCCCAATGGCGACATGGTGAACAGCCAGGACACATATCCGCCGGTGGTGCTGGCGAGCCCGAAAGTTTCTACCAGACCGTCCGCACCTCGGATAATTAGTTCAATGCCAGCCAGAAAAATCATGCTGTGCCGCCAGCCAAACTTGGCCACCAGCCAAATCAAAATCGGATAGAGAAGGTAGAGCTGGGCTTCCACCGCCATGCTCCAAAACGAACCATTCACCGCCCCGATGGCTGAGCCTTGAAAATTGTGAACCAGAAAAAAGTGCATCAGCATCTGCCGCCACCATTCCCAATTCGTGAAACTCAACTGAAAATGATTCGCAAAAAACAGTCCAAAAAACATCAGCGCCGCCAGATAGGCGGGATAAATCCGAAAAATCCGGCGGATGAAAAAGCTACCCCACCGCTGACCCTGCTGTTGAAAACTGAGGTGAATGCAAAATCCGCTCACCACAAAAAAACTGGCACGCCCATCATCCCGATGCTGATGGGCAGGAAATATAAAAACGAACCGGCACTGGAAAAATCTCTAAACCAATCCTTCCATGGCAGCACGTCGTAGCCAAAAACACTGCCCAGCGTGTGGAAAAACAACACTGACAATATGGCGATGCCCCGGATGTGATCCAAAGCCTCAACATGTTTGGTGCTACCGCTCATTTTAATTCACTTGCCACCACCTAAACCAACATCATTTTGGATCACCGCCAACCACTCACTTTCCAATGCAGAACGTGCTGAAGATCGCATCGAGCAAATCTTCCGTGGTCGTCTTGCCTACAATTTCTCCAACGGCGTTGGCGGCGATACGCAAATCGAATGCGATCAACTCCAGCGTCATCTCGCCGCGCAACGCGTCAGCCGCCTGCTGTGCGGCAGTGCGGGCGCGGTTCAGCGCGTCCTGATGGCGAGAGTTGATGGCGACCTGCAATTGTTCGGCGCGAATTTCGCCGGACCAGACGAGATTTTTTATCGCGTCTTTCAGCGCTTCAGTTCCCTGCCCGGTTACGGAACAGACGTTATTGGTTGCTGGTTGCTGGTTACTGACTGTTTCCGGAAGAACCAATTTTTTCGGCAAGTCGGTTTTATTCAGGACGAGAATCCGTTTTTTGCCGGCGAACTCAGCCAAATATTTTTCATCCGCGCTCGTCAGCGGTTCACTGGAATCGAGGACGTGCAAAATAAATTCCGCGCGCTGCAACGATTCGCGGCTGCGGCGGATGCCTTCCACTTCAATTTCATCGCGCGCCTCGCGCAGGCCGGCGGTGTCAATGAAGATGACCGGCAAGCCGCGGATATTAGCCGTTTCCTCAATCGTGTCGCGCGTGGTGCCGGCGATGGGCGAGACGATGGCACGGTCGTGACCGAGGAGCTGGTTGAGCAAACTCGACTTGCCCGCGTTCGGGCGACCAATTATCGCGGCGCGAATTCCCCGGCGCAAAATTTGGCCTTCGTTCGCCGTGCTCAAAAGTTCGTCCATGAATTTCACGCCGTCGTCGAGGCGTTTGAGCATTTGCTCCTTGGTGTCAGGCGCAATGTCTTCATCGGGAAAATCCAGATACGCCTCGACATGCGCCATCGCGAGCATCAGGTCGTCGCGCAATTTGTTGATGCGTTGGGAAAGTTTGCCGGCGAGCTGTTCGTTGGCGGCGGCGAGCGCGAGTTCAGTGCGCGAATGAATCAAGTCCGCCACGGCCTCGGCTTGCGCGAGGTCAATGCGGCCGTTTAGAAAGGCGCGTTTGGTGAATTCGCCCGGCTCGGCCAGCCGCGCGCCGTTGGCAAGCAACGTGTCGAGCACGAGCTTGGCGGGCAAAATCCCGCCGTGGCAGGAAATCTCGACGGTGTCCTCGCGCGTGAACGTGCGCGGCGCGCGCAGGACGGCGAGGAGAACTTCATCAATGACTTTTTCGGCGCGGACAATTTTTCCGTATTGAATGGTGTGCGTCGGTGCGGCGGATGGCAGCAACGAACTTTTTCCCGTCGGCAAAAAACATTTATCGGCGATGGTAAAAGCGTTCGCACCGGAAAGCCGCACGACGGCAAGCCCGGCCTCACCGATGGGTGTGGCGATGGCGGCGATGGTGTCGTCGGGAAACATTGGCGAATAGTCTCACGCAAAGGCGCGAAGACACGAAGGAAAAAATCAAATGTGCCGGCAGTTGCCAAGCTGGTTTTCCGCGTCACGGCCGGCCAGAAACAGCGAGGCTTTCTGGTAGCTTTTTTTGTGTAGGTAATGCAACAGCGTCGGGTCGGCATTGTGCGGAAGCTGGTGCGTGAGTTCGTCCAGTCGCGCAAAGATGGGCAGCAAGTTTGGTTTGGGATTCGCGGTTGCCATGGATTTCACCGCCGCATCCAAGTGAGTGAGCGTAGCGAGGATTTCGTTTTCGAGCGGGGAATTCATGCGGGAAAATCACTGGCCAAGCCAGTGGCCGAGCGCACGGGTGGTGGAGGAGTGGTTGAAATTGATTTGGCCGAGCAAAAACATCGCGGTGAAAACCCGCGCCAGCCCGGACATCAGCAGCAGGATGAACACCGCCGACATATAGGCGCCAAATGCATGCACCGGCAGCGGTTGCAACACGCGCGGCACGCCGGCATATAGCACCAACAGCGTAAGCACCGTGCCCATGATCCAGCTGGTGGCCGGATGCACCGTCGGGTAAAGATTCATCAACTGCAGCAGTAGCGTAGGACCAAACGCGTAGGCCATGACGGTGAAGGTCTGCAAAAAAGTCCGGCGTCCGTGAAACTGTTCGCTGGCAAACATCAGCAGCAGCGCGCTGATTAAAATCACCAGCAGAAAAATCACGGCCTGCATGATTTCAAAGTGCACCACCACCTGCGGGTCGGTAAAAATTCTAATCTTGTCAAAACGTGGCTGCCAACGGCCCCACTTCATCAGGCCCCAGCCTTCGAGCGTGGTGACGAGCAGGATGAACGGCAGGATATACGTTGCCAGGATGAACACATAGCCGCGTTGCGCCTTGGCAATTTTTTCCCAGGCGACGGCCGGTTCAAAGATCAGGAAGAACACCCTTATCATTCTTCGTGATGTTAAAATTTTTTCCCGCGAAAACAATAAAATCCGCTTTCGCCCCCACGGCGCGCGTGTTTAACTTGCCACGTGAAGCAGAAAGTTGACCTCGGCATCTGGAGCTGGCTGGCGCAGGCGGTCGTTGCGCTGGTGGCCGTGGCCGCGCTGCTGCTCATCGGCATGGCTTACCTGCCGGAAATCCAAAAAAACGAACGCATGCGCCGCGAAATCCAGCGCCTGGATGCGGATCTCGAAAAACAAAAAGCCGTCTCCCAGCAGCTTCAACTAGAATTCAACGCCCTGCGCAATGACCCCAAAACGGTCGAGCGCCTTGCCCGCGAAAAACTCGGCTACGCCCGCGCCGACGAAACCATCTTCCGCTTCGAGACGAATCCGCCCACCCACTGACCGCATCAGGCGACGGCCGGCACGGCGGGCTTGGGTTGCGACGCCGCACGGACGACGCGTTCTGCGCGCCGGGCATTGTCGGAAATCAACTGCAGTTCCGGACGCAACGCCGGGTTTTCCCCGTGCTTCAGAATCAGCCGGTCGGCGTAGCCGCGGATGATGGTGATGACGTTGTTCAATTCATGCGCGACCTCGCGGCTCATCTGCCGGGATTGGTCGGGCTGCGCGGCCTGCGGATGGGTGAATGACGCCGGTGAAAAGTTCGGCGTCATCTTCTGGTAGATGCTATCAAGTGACGACATGGCGTTGAAATAGCAAGCCACAGGCCAACCTTTTGATTTCAATAATCGCCTGATAATCACAGATGCTTTTCCATCGCAACGAACCAAATTGACAGCGCTGCCATGAAGTTGGACAGCAACTCGCGCTGGATTCCCGCCGGAATTCCCCTAAACTCTCCCGCTCTGGAAATGAACCTCGCTTTGGAATCCATCGGCCTCGTCGCCGGCAGCAAATCGCTGCCGCTCGAACTCGCGCGCCTGCTCCGGGCCGCCGGCGTCAAACGCATCGTCTGCGTCGCCGCCGAAGGCCACGCCGATCCGGCGCTCGCCGCGCTCGTGGATGAAATCGTCTGGCTGCATCCCGGCCAGATCAACAAGATGATCAAGGCCTTCACCAGCCGAGGCGTCACACAATGCGTCATGGCTGGACAGATTGCGCCGAAAACCCTTTT
>CAIKKJ010000200.1 GCA_903827955.1 uncultured Verrucomicrobia subdivision 3 bacterium | reverse complement strand
TGGAAGTCTGTTAAAAAAGCACAGCCTGCAAACATCGGCGGGCAAGCCGCGCCGATGTGCGCGAAGGCGGGTGTGGTTCAATGGTAGAATGTGGCCTTCCCAAGGCTGAGACGAGGGTTCGATTCCCTTCACCCGCTCCATGTTTTATTGGGCTATTTGCAGTTATTTCTTGAACTCCTGACAGTTTCCTGACAGTATTGGCTTATGTCAAAGCCGAAGTTTCCCATCACGGTTAAACGGGGTCATACCATCGTCAAAATCTACCGCACACCTTCACGCGGATGCGATGCCTACACGGTTTCCTACTATCTCGGCGACCAGCGGGTGCGGAAGACTTTCGCCGATCTCGGGCTGGCAACGACGGAGGCGGAAACGGTCGCCAACAAGCTTTCCACGGGCGAGGTCAACGTCCTGACGCTGACGAGCGGCGACCGGCTTTCCTACATCCGCGCCATTGAAGCGTTGAAGCCGACGGGCGTGCCGCTGGAAATGGCCGCGATGCAGTTTGCCCAGGCTCACGCGCTGCTGGAGGGCGGTTCGCTGGTGGAAGCGGCGCGGTTTTATGTGAAACGCAATCCGCCCCAAATGCCCAAGATGCTCGTGCCGAATGTGGTCACCGAAATGATTGAAGCCAAGACGACGGACGGGATGAGCAAGTATTACACTTCCGATTTGAAATGGCGGCTGGGACGGTTTGCCGAAAAGTTTCCCGGCTCCATCACCTTTCTGACGAGCGCGGACATTGGAGATTTTCTGCGCGGTCTGACGGTGGAAGCCGACGACGGCAAAAAGTCGGCGGCGGTGTCCGGCCGGTCGCGGAATAATTTTCGACGGGCCATCGGCACGCTGGTCAACTTCGCAGTGTCACGCGGCTACCTGGTGAAAGGCTCGGTGGAGATCACGGATGTCGCGCAGGCGCGGGAAGAGAACGGGGAGATTGAAATTTTCCGGCCAGAAGAAATGGCGGCGGTGTTGAAAATCGCCGACAAGCGCCTGATTCCGTTTCTGGCTATCGGCGCTTTTGCCGGTCTGCGCCATGCGGAACTGCAACGGCTGGATTGGGCAGAAGTGCGGATGGACGACGGCTTCATCGAGGTTAAGGCGAACAAGGCCAAGACCGCCAGCCGTCGGCTGGTGCCGATTCAGGACAATTTGAAACGGTGGCTGAAACCCTACCGCAAGGCCAGCGGACACATTTGCGATTACGTCAACACGTCGAACCAAATTGATAAGCTGGCGGCGGTGGTGGATAAAAAATTAAAGCAGAAGGATTCGACGGCGGTGTTCACATGGAAGCGCAACGCGCTGCGGCATTCTTATATCAGCTATCGGGTGGCGGAGACGCAAGACGTCGCCAAGGTTTCGCTGGAGGCGGGCAACTCGCCGCAAATGATTTTCCAGCATTACCGCGAGCTGGTGCGGCCGGAAGCGGCAAAGGCGTGGTTTGGCCTCATGCCGCCGGGCAAGAAATGAAGTCCGAGCCGGACTGGCTACCAACTGCCGGGACAATACGAAAATCCGAAGGAAATAATTTTCGGATGAAGAAGCGTTGTCCAGGTCGTGTGATAATTTGGTGGCATGTATTGGCGATGAGTAAATCTTGAGCCAGGCGCCGCACTCCTCGTTGAGTGACGGCGCATGAAACAACATCGCCGTAAAAGAAAATGCCGGTGCTGCCAGCAATGGTTTCACCCCAACCCCAAAGCCGCCTTCCGCCAAAAATACTGTGCCCGCCCGCGCTGCAAACGGGTTAGCAAGGCGGCAAGCCAAAAGAAGTGGAAGGACAAGCCCGGCAACCGGAAGCTGGCTGATCCGGCCAAAGAACAAGAGCGTGTCCGACGCTGGCGCGCGGGAAAACCAAAACATTGGAGACGCGCTTTCGCCAGATTTCACCGGCCTAAAGTTGTGTTACGGAGAGATGATAGGTTGGCGAGGTGATAATGGTTATCCTATGGCGATTGATGATTTTCAAGCAGCCAGACCATGAAGCCGGATGACGCGCAACTTGCAGCCAAGCGGGCGGCGCTGTATGTGCGCATGTCCACGGAGCATCAGCAGTATTCAACCAGCAACCAGCGGGATGTGATTCTCGCGTATGCGAACCTGCGCGGGCTGGAGATCGTGAAGGATTATTCCGATGACGGGAAAAGCGGGCTGAACATCGAGGGGCGGGATTCGCTGGCGCAAATGATTCGCGATGTCGAGGAGGGCAAGGCCGATTATTCCACCATCCTGGTCTATGACGTGAGCCGGTGGGGGCGGTTTCAAGATGCGGATGAAAGCGCGCATTATGAATTTGTCTGCCGACGAGCGGGCGTGTCCGTGCATTACTGCGCGGAACAATTCGAGAACGACGGCACGCCGGTCAGCACCATCATCAAAGGCGTGAAGCGGATGATGGCGGGCGAATACAGCCGCGAGCTTTCCACCAAAGTTTTTCAAGGTGCGTGCCGGCTGGTGACACTCGGCTACCGGCAAGGCGGCACGGCGGGGTTCGGTCTGCGGCGGGTGCTGATTGACGGCGGCGGCAACCGGAAAGGCGAGCTCAAGATGGGCGAACACAAAAGCATCCAGACCGACCGCGTGATTCTGATGCCGGGGCCGGACGAAGAAATCAAAACCGTGCGCTGGATGTATCAAGCGTTCGTCACCGAAGGGAAATTGGAAACCGAGATTGCCGCCAGCCTCAATGCACAAGGCGTCAAAACCGACTTTGGCCGGGAATGGAATCGGGCGACGGTGCATCAAGTGCTGATTAACGAAAAATACATCGGCAACAATGTGTATCACCGCACCTCTTGCAAGCTGAAGAAGAAGCACGTCAACAATCCACCGGACAAATGGGTTCGGAAGGAAGGCGCTTATGAGGGAATCGTCGAGCGGGAAATGTTTTTACGAGCGCGGGAAATCATTCTGGCGCGGAGCCAGAAATTGACGAACGAAGAAATGCTGGAAAAGCTGCGCGACCTGTTCAAACAGCATGGCCGCATTTCGGGCATCCTGATAGACGAGGCGGAAGGGCTGCCGTCGAGCGCGGCGTTTGGGAACCGATTCGGGTCGCTCATCAGTGCCTACAAACTTATCGGCTACGATCCCGGCATTGATTTCAGTTTCGTCGAGGAAAACCGGCGGCTGCGCCAGTTACGCCCGGACATCGTCGCTTCGGTGAGACAGAAAATCATGGAGCTAGGCGGGACGGCAATCACGGATGATGCCACAGACTTGCTGCTGGTGAACGGCGAGTTGCGCGTCTCCATTGTCCTGTGCCGGCACACGCAAACGCCCGCCGGTTCGTCGCGCTGGCTGATACGGCTGGATGCCGGACTGAAGCCGGACATCACCATCGCCGTTCGGATGGATTTCACCAATGAGAACATCCAAGACTATTACCTGTTGCCGGCGCTGGACATGACGTGGGAAAACCTGCGACTGGCGGAAGCCAACGGCATCTACCTCGACACCTACCGGTGCGACAGCCTGGATTATTTTTTCAGCCTGATGGAACGCTTCAATTTGGAGGACGTGCATGAATGACGAAATTAAAATGATTCCGCTGGAGCAAATCCGCATCCTGAATCCCCGGCACCGTGACCCGAAGAAGTTCGTGCTGATTGTGCAAAGCATCAAGAACCTCGGCTTGAAAAAACCGATTCAGGTCAGCGAGCGGGCGGCGGATGAGGGCGAAGGCCCGACGTATGACCTGGTCTGCGGACAAGGACGCATGGAGGCTTTCCGGTCGCTGGGCTACAAGGAAATTCCGGCGGTCGTAGTGCAAATCAGCAAAGAGGACCGGCTGTTGCGCAGCCTCGCGGAGAACATGGCGCGGCGCAATCCCGCGCCGATTGAAATGCTGACGGAAATCGAACGGCTGAGAAGTGAGGGTTTAACCCTGAAACAAATCAGCGCCCGGATTGACATGGACACCACCACCATTCATGACCTCCTATCCCTGAAAAAATCCGGAGAGCTGCGGTTACTGGACGCCGTCTTAAACGGGCGGATTCCGATCACCGTGGCGGTGGAAATCGCGCGCACGGAAGGCATTGAAATGCAGCGCGAATTATTGAAGGCGTGCGAGGAGAAGAAACTGACACAACACGCCCTGCGGATGATCCGAAACGTGATGAACCGGCGGCGGCTGATTGGCAAGCAGCGGGGCAACGGGCCGCGCATGACAACTCAGGTAAAAACCAGCGCCGACAGTCTGGTGAACGCCTACCGCCGCGAAAGTCAGAAGCAACGATTGATGGTAAAAAAAGCGCGCTACTGCGAGGAACGATTGATGTTCGTAGTGGGAGCGTTCCGGCGGCTGCTGGCGGATGAACATTTTGTGACGCTGTTGCGGGCGGAAAAGGTGGCGACGATGCCCAAGGACATCTGGCGGCGCGTCACGGACAAACCGCAGGAGGCGGCATGAGCGCAGCCAAAATCGCCTTTGAAATGCGGAAGCAGACGGTGGAGGTGGCGAAGTTGCTGCCCACCAAGGTCATCAAAGATCCGCACAACATCCGGCGCTACGAAGCCATTCTGGATTCGCTGCCGGAACTCGGGCTGATTGAACCGCTGATGGTCTATCCGCAAAAGAGCGGCGACCACTGGTTGGTGCTCGACGGACATCTGCGGCTGCTGGCGTTGAAACAGTTGGGCTGGAAGATGGCGGAAATCATCGTCGCCAGCGAAGACGACCGCTACACCTACAACGCCCGCGTCAACCGGCTGCCGCCGATCCAGGCGCACAAGATGATTGTGAAGGCGGTCAAAAATGGCGTGAAGCCGGAACGCATTGCAAAGGCGCTGTCCATGCCGCTGGAAACCGTCAACACCCTGATGAACCTGTTGGACGGCATCAACGCGGAAGCGGTCGAACTGCTCAAAGACAAGCACATTACGGCGGCGGCCATCCGGTTGTTGCGCAAGGTGACGGGACTGCGGCAAATTGAAATCGCGGAAGTGATGGTCTCGGCCAACAACTTTACCAAGGTGTATGCCGAGGCGCTGGCGCTGGCGACGCCGAAGGATCAAATGCTCTCGCCGGAAGAGCCGAAGAAAAAAGCTGGCATGACGGCGGAAGAACTGGCGCGGATGGAGCGGGAAATGGAAGCGCTGGAAAAAGATTTCAAAGGCATCGAGGCCAACTACACGGAAAACATGATGAGCCTGACACTGGCGCGCGGCTACATCAAACGCCTAATAGAAAACAGCCGGGTGGCGAAACATCTGCGCGAGCATCACGGCGAACTGCTGCCGGAATTTGAAACCATCGCCAAGGCGGAAGGGGTGTAAAGTGCAAATTAGCATATGAGTTTCCAGCATTACCGCGAGCTGGTGCAGCCGAAAGAGGCGAAGGAATGGTTCGGGATTGTGCCGACGTGTAAGGCACGAGTCGGCCATGGACTGCGTAGCAATGCTAGACGTTGGTGACAACGTCTAAAATTCTTTTGGTGCTTGTGTTTAACCCACGATGTGTGAAAAAATCTTTTTTGTGGCGCTTAACTTTGAGACAATTACGACGGTCCAGGGGCTCCGGTTCCTTCGTCACTCCTTTTCTTTCGTTCATTCCGCTTGGCAGCATTTGCCCCGCATTGAACTTCCCGACCAGGGGTTTGAAAAAAGCTTCCGAAATTCCTGCGTATCCGGGCTCAACGATTGGCAAATATCTCAAGAAGTCGAATTTGGCCTTGGTGAAGAATTGGTCACCGCATCCGGAGTTCGTCATGAAATTGACCTCGTGGCACGCCATTCTAATACGGTTGCCATAGCGGAATTAAAAAACAAACCCGGTTCACCTCCAGGGAAGAACGATGTGATCGTTTTTTTTGCAAAAATCCTGGATTATCTTGCGCATAATCCGAAATTGATGCTTGGCGAAATTGTGCCAGTATTTATGTCTTCAAGCGCATTCGAGGAGTCAACTCTCGCAACCTGTCTTGGGCTTGGCATTCATCCTATTGGACCGGGACTGCGGCCGCTGCCGGTTCTTGCGGACAATTTAAAGCGAACTGAAACCGAGATGCAGGCTGGTTTCGAACTGCAAGATGATGATTTGGACGCACAGTGGGATGATATTTGCGCCAACGCAAACAGACTGGCACTTGGTCTTGACCAAACATGGTTTTCGGCAAGGTGCGGATACGTGTCAGATAACATCATAAATATTCACAAGACATTTGACATTGAATCAATTCAGTTGAGTCGGGATCTGCGGCAATTAAACAGCAACTGGAACAATATTCACACGAGTATTCTTTCGATTAAAAAAATGCAATAACGGCTGGATGAAAATATCGAGCTACAACATCACCGATGTGAGCTACCACTACATCGGTTTGCGCGTTCTCTCCAACTCAGAAATGAGCCGAGATGAACAATTGCAAGCCATTGCCCGTGGCGTATTAAAATATGCTAGCGACCGGGCCCTGAGATTGTTGCTGCCGGAACCTAAAGGTAATTTTTCCACTGTGGGGGAAAAAGTTTGTCAGGAACTTGTCCATTTTAATTTTGCTCGAGTCGAAAAAAGTAGTTACGAACTTACCGAATCCGGCAAGGAAATCTTACGACTTCTAAACGAGCGCAAATTCACTGAGTTGCGCCGTGCGATGATCAGCGCGCATCTTTCGACCTATAATAATCTGCGCTCGATAGTGCAGCGACACATGGAGATCGGGAGCGTCTGGCGCTGCACCGTTGAAAACGACCAGTTTAACCAGGCTGATTATTTCGAACGATTACTCAGACCCACATTTGGTGAAAGGGCAGGAGAAAAGGCTAATGAAATCAAGGGTCAAGGGCCTCTCCCTCCCAAACAAACGGAAGATGTGATTAACCAAATCATCATCAATGAAATATTTGCTGAGTTCCAATATAGCGTCCCGCTTTTTCGCGCTCTGTGTGACCGCTTAATGACTTTGCGTTTACTAAATTTCATGCGGGCAACTGCCGACAAATGCGATTTCACCAAGAGCTATTCTCCCTGTGTGCTAAAGGATCCCCCGCATCCATGGTATCGAGAGTTGGCGATTAAAACTTCGTCGGTATCAACTTTTAAGATTTTTCTTTGTGAGCCAGACATGAATGATCCGGCAACTTTGAATATACTATTGAGCGGAATAGACGAAGCTTTTGCGAACCTTCCTACCGAGGCAGGTTATCACGACCTGCCGGAAGTCCGGGATTTCGTTTGTGAACATCTAAAGATTCCGGAAATATCTTTTGACGAAGGTGTAAACAGCCTGCTCGACCAAACTACTTCACCGTTGAGCGCGGGCCTGAGATATGAACGAATTTCCGCGCGCCGCAAACCGCTCGTGCGAACAAAAGCCACCGGTCAAATACACAACCTAATTAGGAGGACATAATGCAAATACCACGCCCAACTAAAGCTCCCTTATTGTCGAAATATACGCCTCTGGGTATGAACGACTTGCCCTTTCCGAGCAATGCCGTCGTTAATCCGTATAGCACTGATCCCCGCATCAATGGTAGTATTTACGCCACGTCTCCGGTAAAGACTGAAATCGAAAAGTTCGAAAACCTTCTGATCCGTCCTGACGATTTCACAAACCGAGTTCGTCTGGCTTACCTATGGTCCAAGGGTGACCAGCAAAGTGGTCGCGGAATGGGCAAAACTGCATTGTTACGTTATTTCAGACAGAGGATTAACAAGGATTGGGGTGCAACGGAGTTTATCAATCAATTTAACGCAGTCGTGGTTTATGTTGCATTTCCATCGCAAGTGGATCGCCGATACATGGAGCAACTCGCTCTTTCGGCCTTGGTGGATATTTGTAAAAATGGCGTGTTAGAAGCCTCCCGGGCTGCATTGCGTTTGAAGCATTTGACAGACGAGCAATCAAAGTCGGTTCTGACAGATGACGACGGGTCGGAAAATTTTGAAAATCTTCTGAACAATACAATACTTGCGGCAAAGGGCGTTGAGGTAGCCAAGCTGGACGAGGCCGTGACACAAGATTTATTAGCCGCTGGCGTTCAGGTTGCGCCGGCAAAGGCGCTGGCGCGCGGTGAATTTGAAAAGCATCTTCGGTCATACCGGAATGATGGCAACCTAGATCCCTTGTATGTCCCGCGTGACACGCGCATTTTAGACTTCTCGCGGACAATATTATTTAACGATGTGGTGAATTACCTGAGAGCGGCAGGGTTCGCGGGCGGGTATCTATTCGTCGATGACATTGAAAACCTTGTCGATCAAATGGCCCGCAAAGCGCGAATTGAATTTGCAAAAGAATTCGCTTTGTGCACGGTGCGACCTGGTTACTCAAATACCGAGCACAATTTCTTTTCATGTGTTTTGACCACCCATCAACAGGCTTCGGTCGGACTATCCTCTGCTTGGGGTGATGCTGGTCTGTCGGCAATTGCGCGACTGGACCCAACTTCACCAAATTCAGTTGAGCTCCCGATGCCAAGTAAAGACCAAGCTCGTGAAATAATCATCGCCCACCTTGATTATTATCGAATCAATAAATCCGAGAAAGGGTCGATAAAACCCTTCACAGATGATGGAATTGAGGCCCTTCTTAAGAACAAACAAATGTTGCATCCGCGCGTTATGCTTTCCAACGCGGCACAAGTCGTGTTCCATGCTGCCCAAGCTGGCAAAACGGTGGTAGATGCGGAAGTCGTGAATTCAGCGATGGACACCAAGGTGATCCAAACAACGGATGTCACAGATGGTATCGAAGGCGCGATGTAGGCCGGGCCGAACAGCCTTTGTTCAATTCTACCGTGGCTTTGTAAGCCATCTCATCACTGTTTTGTGAAAGTAGCTTTCCACTTCAACTCGGGGCTGCCTGGACTGGGCAATCCTTACGGGCCACCGATTGAACGGATCCTGTTCACGAAAATCCTTGCAGAGAGGCGTGTTCAGCTAGCAAGCAAAGTATTCAGCGGTGACTTTCCGCTGCTGGTTCTCTCACCTGATGCGGAAACATTCGAGCGAGCGTTAAAACGCTGGCGCATTCAAGCACAAAACGGTTGGAGGCGTTTTACGCAGCGCATGGAAAATTTCGGGCAGACAGACATTTTTGTCATTTGCTTTGAGAGTGTCACCAAGGAATTCGCTGTTAAATTGCACAAGTTACTGACTGCCGAAGAATGCTACTTGGGCGCGGTCGAAGTTGATGACGCAGCGGAGATTCATTGGGAGCTTTATTCAGACGCTCTGGCTTTGTGCTATCGCCTGTCGGAATGTAAAATCGCCGTGCTCTATGATGAAACGCAGGGTGACGAACCCAGCGCGGAGGAGAAGGAAGAAGATACCAAGCGCCTGTTGGCAATCGGATTTGAGCAGGTGACCTTTGAAGAAACACACGGGAAACACACCTACTTTGACAAGTATCACAATTTTAAGCACGCACGCCGCGTGGCAGAGTGGAAATCAAAGTTTGGGGATGTGTTGGGATTCATGGCTGATGAAGTGGTTTGCCGCCTGGGCGATCACATCCCGGAATTGCCGAACAAACTTTGGGCGGCAATCGACACCTACGACAATGCAGAGACCGACGAGCAGTATGCACAGGTCAGTGCCACCTGCCGACGCATTCTTGAGTTTGTCGCGGACAAGATTTTTCCACCGACAACGGAAGTCCGAGATGGGCGCAAACTAGGGCCGAACAATTACCGCAACCGGCTGATGGCCTTTGTTGAGGATCAAATAAAAAGTGAGACACAGGTGGAATTGATCGCAAGTGGGTTAGACCTTTTTGCCGAGCACGTCGAGAAGCTACAAGAACTTGCGAACAAAGGTGTCCATTCTGAGATACAACGAGAAGGCGCTCGGCGGGCATTGCTGAGAACAGTCTTTATTCTCGACGACATTGTTGCGTTACGGCCAGAGAGTTTTCCAATCAAACCGGATATCGACACATCTTTTCTAGGCAGTTGATGTTTCGGTTTCCAAGAAGAATCCGGCGGTGGTGACGGTGGCGGTGGTGACGGTGGCGGTGGTGACGGTGGCGGTGGTGGTGGTGGTGGTCATCGCGCTCGTCATCGCCATCATCATGCTGCTCGTCGTCATGCTCACTGCGGTGGGTTCAACTGGATGGATTGATACCAATAATAATAGGCTTCCGCGTTCGCGCCTTTTACACCGTCAATCCATGACAATGGTTTGCCATTCAACGTGGCGGCACGCAGCATTTCGATTTGTGCCGCATTGCCCGTGTAGCGCATGGTTCCAAAATCGAACGGCACGCCCGCGCGCAAGTGGGCGGCGAGAACCGCTGCTTTGGAGGCCAATGTCCGGCGAGCTTTCAGGTCTTGCACATAGGCCGGTGTGGTCAGGTGCCCGCGCATCTTGTCGAGTCCTTCGTGCAACAATTTTGATTCGGGATATTTTTCGAGGATGGCGGGCTTGCTGGCGGTGAGGGCGATGCAAGCCTGCCAGGTGTCCTCCAGCGCGGCTTCCCGGCTGTGCTGGTTGCCACGGTATTCTGATTCCTGGGCGGAGACGGCCGTGTAGGATTTGGCGACGGCGTCAAAATCAGTCGCGACATCGAACAGCACGCCCACGTCGAATAATTGCTTGGCGACTTGTTGCAACTGTTCCTCGCCACTCTTGGCGGAATAAAATGGCACGCCCGTCGTATGCGGCGCGAAGGCCGTCAGCTTGTCGCCGAGCAAACTTTCAATCGTCGGCACGCGCACCAGACGTTCCACCTCGGGAATCAGGAAGCTGGTGCGGATGGGGCGCGTGACGAGCGTGTGGACTTCGCGGGCTTCTTCGACCACATCGAGCAGCAGTTCTTCCTCGACGCTGCCGGCCAGAGCCGAACGGTAGAAAAATTTGAAGTGCCGCCGCTGGGGAAGACCACGGACGCCCCGGTCGTCTTCCTGCAAACGAAGAAACGGCGCCCGCGCGCCGATGGCCCGGACGACGGCATCCACCTCGGCGGCGGGACGCCCGCACACAATATCAATGTCACGCGAGAGCCGCCGCACCTCGGGCATATGCAGCAACAAACTGGTGCCGCCTTTGAAAATGAAGGGCAAGCCGCTTTCCACCAGATACCCCAGCAGCGTCAGGGCGTGAACGCACTTTTCCAATATCCGGGGATCGCACTTGCCAAGCTGTTGCCGCTGCTGGTTTAGCCACTCAGGTTGGAAGACGGCGGCTGGAAACATAGGGTTTAACTAACGCCAATAGAGGCGTCTGTTTGGCGTTGGTTAATCGCTTCTATTTCTTTGATTTTGACCGCTCTTGAATCGGCATATCGCTGTAAAACAGCTATTTGCACAAGAAATTGGTTCAGGATGGCGGTGGCGACTCCCTGCGCCTCGGAGGCATCCATGAGGGAGAGGCGGGGGGCTTCGGAGATGAGATCCACGAGGATTTTCTCGATGGTGGCCTGCCGCCCGTCGCCCGGCGGCTGCTTGGACAGGGCGGGCCGGAGGACGACCATTTTCTCGCCGGGGCGGACAGCTTTGGGGCCGGCGCTGGGCGCTGGGTTCACGGCCACTTCCCAGCCCTGTTCACGGAGCGTGTCGCCGACGGATTCGAGGGTGTCTGCCGGGGCGTAAAGGAAGGTGACGGGCTGGGCCAGCAGGTGGTGCATCCACGGATTGATCTGGGCGGTGGACCAGACGGTGAAGTCCAGCAGCGGGAACGCCTTCTCGACAGCGCGGATAAGTTTGGCGACGGGCTTGGCATCCAGCGGCACGGGTTCACTCAAGCGGGAATACCAGCCGCGACCGGCGTCGTGAACCAGGCCATTGGCCGTGGCCCCGGAGAGATACACGGCTAACGAATCGAGATTGATTCCGGGGTCCAACTCCTGCGCGCGGCGGGTGATGGCGGCGGTGGTGAAATAGGGCGACGATTTTTTGAGTTCGGCCAGCACCCGGTCGTAAATGGTGGTTCGGTCGGCGGTGGTGAAATACGGAGATACCGCGTTGAGTTCCGGCGACAAAATATTTAACAAGCCGGATTGTGTTTTGCCGGGAGCAGACTCGACATGAGCGGACTGCACCAGTTCGATTTCCTCCGGCGTGAGTTCAAAAAGACGGAAAACTATTTCGTCAATTTCCCGCTCCAACTGATGCACTATCGCCTCGTTGCCCGCGCGTTTGGCTGTGATGGCACGCTCAACTAAACCGCTCAACTTGGATTTCAAGGCCGACGAGGCGTTGGGAATCGGCCATTGCGATGAGTAACGCGGCTCGAAGTCGTAGAATCCACCTTGCTTTGTGGCAAACACCTGACGAGTAAACCAAAAGGCTACGGTCGAGTTCACAACTGCCGAAACGTAAGCGGCATCGTCGCAAACAAAAATGCTCGTCTTGTTGTTGCTAAAAAATCCTTCGCAGTCCAAAGACACATTCACCGCACCAGAAATTGCTGGAACGACCAACTTCGGCTGCTCGAACTCTTTCCAATAAGCACACGAACGTAATTCCCAAAAAAACTTACCTTGGTCTTCTCTTTTGTTGAGTGCGGAACGAAATCCTTCAAACCACTTGTGGATTGCAGGAAAAGTTTTGGCGAAGATTTTCTCCGCTTCTTTTTCGGATTCTCCAGACCACGGATGACTCTTGTTTTCTGAAGACTCGATCTTAATGAGATATTGTTCCGCAAATTCCGTCTGCCAACGCTTTACGTCGCGACCACGCAGGAAAGGTTTAAGAACTTTTGCCGATGATTTGTCTCCTGCGATGAGCTGGTCACGAGTAGCGCGATCAACGATAAACGCTTCGTTCAAGCCAGTCAGAATACCGCGATAGAATCGCTTTTTGACATATTCACCAAGCGGATTCCCTGCTTTGCGAAGTTTTTCCAGCAGCCGCAACACAACGGGCGATTCAAGCCGCCAAGCATCTGGCTTCAACTCGCTTTGATAAATAGCCTGACCTTTTGTTGCAACGATGGATTCAATCCGATCGAGTGGCATTCCCTGTTCCCATGTGTAGGCCAGCGCGGCGGAATTGGCAGGCGGTGCGGTTTTGGTGCCTTCTAGGATTGAGGCGTAGGCAATCGCTTCAAACACTGGCGCGTCGCCAAAATCTATGAGCCGGTGCAGGGTCAATTCGCGGGCAAGATAACCACGCAGTTTTTCACCATAGCCGGCGCGGTAAAATTTATTCGAGGTGATGAACGTCAACACACCTCCGGCGCGCAGTTTTTTGACCGCACACTCGTAAAAATAAACCAACAAGTCTGCTGTGCCGTCGTAACATTCGTAAGGCTCAGCTTGCAACGCGACTTTTTGCTCCTTGATGGATTCGTGCCGGACGTAAGGTGGATTGGCGACGACGATGTCGAACCCGCCACGAACAAACACGTTCTGGAAATATAGATGCCAGAGGAAAAAAGGGCGCTCCGGTTTTTCCTGCAATGCCGCCAGTGCCGCCCGCTTGCGGTCCACCTCGGCCAGTTGCGCCTCCAGTTCGGCAAGGCGACCGGCCTCCCGCTTGGTGGGTTCGTAGCCACGCGCGCGCGCCTGTTTGCTTTTGAGTTCCTTGCGGGCGTTGTCCAGCGCGGCTTCAATCCGTTCCTCGTGCAAATCCAGATTGTATTCAATGTGGCCGAGCACGAGGCCGTCAATCTTGGCGTGCAACTTGTGTTTCAGCTCCGGGTCGTCCTGGTCAAAGTAGCCGCTGATGAGGCTGGTGATCTCGGCCTGCTTGCCCTCGGCAAACTCCACCGTCAACTCGGTGGACACGGCCTTGAGGCCCAGCTCGGTCTGCTCGGTGCCGAGCAACTGAACCGTGTGGCTTTGCTTGCCGGTGAGATTGCCCAAGTCAATGCCCTCGAAACTTTCCAGCAGGGAATTGCCCTGCATGATCTTGTAATCGAGGTTAGGCAGCGGCACGGGATTTTTTTCCTCAACGATGAGCGCGAGCCAGAAGCGCAGCCGGGCGATCTCCACCGCGCCGGCGTCAATGTCCACACCGTAGATGCAATTCTGGATGATATTGCGCTTGGCCTTGGCGCGGTCGAGGCCGGAATTGATGGCGAGCTTGGTCCAGTAAATCTCCTGAAGCAGGCCGATGGGGAACGCGCCGGAGCCGATGGCGGGGTCGCAAATGCGGAGGTCGTCGAGAATCTTGGTCAACTGCGTGGCGTGCAACGCGAGCCAGGAATCCTGACGGGCATCAATGGGTTCCTTGGTGCGGATGAGTTTTTCAATCTCGACGCGGGCGGCGGGATCATTCGGAAAATGGCCGACGAGCGCGTGAATAAGGCTCTGCTGGCACATGTATTGGACGACAGCCTTGGGGGTGTAGAACGCGCCCTTGTCCTTGTTGTCCTCCAGCAAGTTTTCAAAGATGTGACCGAGCATTTCCGGGTCAATGCCGATTTCGTGGTCGTCGGGATCGTTCTCATCAATGGTGAAATTATACTGACCAAAAAAATCGAGCACGTCGGCGAACAGGGTGGCGGGAAAATCAATCTGCTCCACGCCGTCAAAGTCGCGCTCGAACAAACCGCCGTTTAGATACGGCACGCGCGTGCCGGTGATGGCGAACAAGTCATCCTTGCGCCGCCGGTTGAGCGTGTCGAAAAACAGCGGCACGAGACGGCGGGAATGAAACCGTTGCTGGTCGGCAGCCGTCGCGGTGACGTAGAGCTGGCGGAGAAAATCGGGATCGCCATTTTTCCAATTGGCCACGCCGGCGGGACAACCGAGCCAGCCTTTTTTCTGGAGGAAATGGAGAAAGACGAGGCGGCCCAACAATTTTTTGACAAAGTCGCGCACGGGTTTGAGCGCGTGGTCGCGGGCCTCGTCGGACAGGCCGCGCAAGGGCAGCTTGAACACCTTGACCGGCACGTCACCGGCAAGCAGGTGGTCGCAAAATTTCTGGTAGTGCGCCTTGTAGGTGTCAAAAAATTCGCGGTTGATCTTCTCGACGGAAAACGCGTCGGTGACATCCTTCAGCGTGGCGGCATCGCGTTTCTCGGAAAGCGCGGCCAGCCGCAACGCGGCAGTGCGGCGGGTTTCGCCCGGCCCCAGCACATAGGTGTAGCGGCGGGTGGCGGTCTGCTCGGTGTGGATTTTGAGGTCGTCGCTCAGCCGGCTTTCCTTGGCGGCGTAGGTGAGGCGGTAAATGGATTTGTCGGGATGGACAAAGAACGCGAGCACGGCGTGCGCGCTGACTTCATCAATACAACGGGCGACAATCTCGCGGAGGGCGACGCGGTTGCGGAGCAAGTCCACCTTGGCAGCGACATCAATCTCGTAAAACGCGATGCGTTTGCCATCGGCAAGCGTGGCCGCGCCGAACTGGCGGCGGGCGGTGGCGATGGTGCGCTCGCGGTCGTTGGTGAGCGGATAATCCTGTGCCGACGCAAACAGCTCCACGCCGGGAAGCAGTTGCGGCAGCAGCGCGTGCCAGTTTTCCCGGTTATACTTTTTTTGAAACTGGGCCTGGCAGTCGGCTAAATTCATTTCGTGGTGAAAGATTCCGACAAGATGATATGCGGGATAAATTTATGGTCAACGACAGGCGCATCGGCGGCGTCGGAATCGGATTCCGCCACGTCGAGCGGGTAGGTGCGGATGATCTCCAACATTTTATCGAGCAGCGCGGCGGTGGTGACGGGTTTTTTGGCGACGGCTTTCTGGAGCGCGTTGAGCTTGCGCGACAAATCCTGAAACTTGGCGACGCGGATGGCGTGCTGCGCGGCGACGAGCAACGCCCGTTCGGCGGCGGAGACATTGGGCATCCCCTGCGCAGCGGCGAGCAAACGCATGGCCTTCTGCTCGTTGGGGCCGGCGGTGTGGTCCACCGCCCGTTCGCGCACGGCGTCGGCGGCGAGCTTGGTGCGGAAATCCTCCAGCGCGGCAAGCACCTGTTCGTGGTGCGTGTCCGGCAACGGAGCCGCCGATTCGGAAACTTCGGCACGGAAGGCACGAGCCATTTCGACGAAGCCGATTTCGTGAAGTTCATCGGCGATGCGATAGAACGCATCGCGCCGGTCATCCCGGATGAAGGCGAGCGTCTGGCCGTTTTGCGCGGAGTCATTCCGACCGCAGCGGGCGCGGAGCGGCAGGTTGCGAATGCGACGGAAATCGTCCTCGTTGGCGTCCTTGAAATCGCGCAGTTCGGACAGGAAACGGAGCCGTTCGTCGCGCTCTTCTTCGATGGCGCGGTCAAACAAACCAAAATTATCCACCTCTTCATCGGGCGAATAAATCTGGCTGTCCTCACCGAGCGCGGTGTGGAACGCCTGCAATTTCAGGAACGCTTTGCGTTGAAGATCAATGTCGTCATCCACCTGTGTGGTGGGATAGAAATTGAAAATGTGGACGGCCTTGGCGGTGCTGCCGATGCGGTTCACGCGACCGATGCGCTGCATGAGGCGCGTCGAGTTCCACGGTGTATCGTAGTTCACGATGACGTGGGCGCGGTGGAGGTTCACGCCTTCGGCGAGAACTTCCGTGGAAATCAAAATGTGGAACTCATCTTTGCGATTGGCCGCGTCGCCAATCGGGACGTTCGCATCGAAATTAGCGCGGACGACCGGCATGGTATGCTTGCGGTTGTGGGAATCCACGGTCAGCAACGGACCGAAGCCGGCGGCGGTGAGTTGTTCGGTCAAATACTGCGTGGTGTCGCGCGCCTCCGAAAAAATGACGAGCTTGCCGGTTTCATTAAACGGCTTCGCCAGCAGATTGGGGCGTTCGCCTTCGCCGCGCAGGCAGGCGAGAAATTCATCCAGCTTGGGGTCGGTCTTAACCTGTTCCCAGGCGTCCACCAGTTCCTTTAGAATCTTGCCGTCGTGCTGCAAGCCGACGAGAAATTCCGGCGCAAAATCCTTGGTGGTGCAAACGGTGATGGTGGGATCGGTTTCGCTGGCGGCAGCGATGGCTTCAATCAGCTCGTCTTCACGGTCTTCGAGAATATAATCGGAGACGTGCAGGCTGGGCGCGATGTAAATGGTGCCGCGCTCGAACATGGTGAGCATGGCCTGCGTCGCCTGCTGAAAACGACCGAGACTTTTCTTGAACGCGACGAAACTGCTGTCGAGCCGTTTCACCAGCATCGTCTTCATGATGCGGGCGAGTTGCGTGGCGACAAGATCGGCACGCTCGTATTTCTTTTTCAGTTCGGGATTAGAGAGAAATGCGATGGCGCGGTAGCGGTTGTAAGTCACGCCGCCGCCGTCCGGGAGCGCCAGCAGGCGGATGGTGCGTTCGTAGAGCGCATCAAGACCGGTGTCGAGCTGGTAAAGAATCGGGCGCGGTTTTTCCACCTTGGGGAAAATGATGCCCTGCGCGACGAGGTCGGCATTCCAGCGCTTGTCCTCGGTCAAATCCGTGCGGGTGCGGCGCACGGTGAGCGGCTGCACGACCTGTTCGCGGATGAGTTCGTAGATCCGTGCGACGGCGGCGTGGGCGACCTGGCGGTCGGGCGTCTTGAGCGGATTGGTGGCGACCTGGTATTCCTTGATGCGCTGCGCGAAGAAATGCTGGAGGTTGCCGATGACGGTGGAATCCTTGCCGTCCTGAAACAGCAACACCTGATTGCGGATGTCGGCGGGCCGGTTGTTCAACGGTGTGGCGGAAATCAGGATGACTTTCTTGCGGGCGAACTCGCCGCTGGGCAACTGCTGCTTGGTGCGAGTCTTGCACAATTTCTGAAGCAGGTCGTAACCGTCGGCGGTGTCATTGCGGAACTTGTGCGCCTCGTCCACGATGATGAGGTCGTATTTTTCCGGGTCACGAATCTTGTGGAGGCTGCCGTTGTGCAAGACCTTCACGGCGTCGTCCAGGCCGAACCGTTCCATTTCCGTTTCCCAATTCTCTTTCAACGCGGGCGGCGTGATGATGAGGATGCGGGAACGGTGGTTGGGAAAGCCGTTGTGATAATAAAATTTCTTGGCGATGCGCGTGGCGACGATGGTCTTGCCCAAGCCCACGACGTCCGCGAGAAAAAAACCGCCGTGCTTCTGCAATTTCAGCCAGCCGTCGTTCACGGCGTCGCCCTGATAGCTCAAAGACTTGACGCCCTTGGGCAAATCGCGCTCGGAATTGGGATCGTAGTCAATGGCCGGGCCGAAGTATTCAATCAGGAATTTGACGTAAAGCTCAAACGGCGTAAGGTCTTCCCGCAAATAACTCTCGCGCACGACACCCTTGACCGCCTCGGGCAAAACGGAAACACCCTCGCTCCAGAGTTTTTCAAATTCATTTTTCGCAAACACGACTTCGTCGTAATCGTGCATCACGACGTTGAACTCGTAGTTAGTGGCGGCATCCTCGACGCCCAAGCCGGCGGCGGTGAGGTTGGATGAGCCGGTAATGACTGCGCCGGGCTTGTGTTCGCAAAAGCCAGTCGGCAGAAAAATATAGAGCTTGGCGTGAAGCTTTTTGGTGGAGTGCGCCCGGATTTCAACACGCTTGGAGGCGACATCGGCGACGAACTGGCGGATGCCCTCCTCAATGTCGCGCCGGTAGGGTGCGCCCTGCACATCCTCGGTGAGCTTGGCGCGGACGAAGGCCAAGGTTTTATCCGCGTCGCCCAGCATGAGCAGCCCCTTGCGATGGTGGCGGGCGAGCTGTTCGTCCACGTCAATGCCGACGATGATACGGATGAGCGGGACTTTTTCCAGATGCGGGCGCAACGCAAAATAACCTGACGCGCGAAGGTAGCCGACGAGCGCGTCAAATCGTTCAATGTCGGGGTTGTGTGCGAACACCCCGGCAAACTTTTTCAGCAGCGTATTCTCGCCTTCGTTGGTGAAAAACCGTTTGGACATTGTTGGGTGGCAGTTTGCTTGGGAATCGCGGGTGCGTCAATGCGGCTTCAAGTTTGAACGCACGAAGTTTCGGGTAGGAACGCGGAGCAAAGCCGGTGCGCAGGAAGATTTTTTCATTTCAGGTCGCGAGCATGACACCGCCGGTGAGACAAATACTGTCCGACCAAGGAGACATTTTCCCGAGCGAGCGGCAGAAATCTTGTAAAAGCAACGGTTTCTGGGCAGGATATGCGAAATTCGCCAAAGGCTCGCGCGTGGTTTCAGGCCGCCGTGATCATCACAAACTTTAACGCGATATGGGACACAGCAGAATCGGCACGCTGCCAGCCACGAAACAGTGGCAGGGTGTGGTGTCGCTTGTGGCGAACGGCGCGAACGAGGCGGCGGTGGCCGACGCGGTGCTGGTGGCGGCGGGCAAGACCTTTGCGCGGGTGCGTGACGACGCGGGATTTCGGGAGGCGATGCGCCTGCTCATGCAACTGTCGCTGGCGGGGAGTCGTCCAAACCCGGCGGCGGAACTGGCGGCGGCAGGTTTGACGATTTCCGAAAACACTTCGCTGGTGGACGTGGTCATGACCATCGGCGAGGAATTTGACAAACGGGTGGACGCCACGAATGGCCGCTCCGATTTTGCCGAAGTGGCGCAACGGGCGCTGGTGGGATCGGTCACCGAACTGCTGAAACAAAATCTGCCGTCGCTGTTTGAACCGTCCCGCGATGATGTGTCGGCGGCGCTCAAAAAACTGAAACAGCCGGGGAACTTCGGGAAATTTTTCCAAAACTTCGTGGGCAGCCTGACGAACGGGCTGTTGGACACCTACTTGACGCGCACGCTGGGGACGCACCTCGGCGAAGGCCAGCGGTTTGCGACGACCGACCAAATGGGACAGTTCACGCAGGCGATGAAAACGCACTGCCAGGAGTCGTCAGAAATCGTCAAGGTCTTCGCGGCGGAGTGGTATTCCAAACAACGCTGGCTGGGCGCGGGCGAAATCACCCGCGAAAAAGCCGAAGGCTTCGGCTGGGTGGCGTTTCGGAAAATGACCCTGGAACTGGCGGCACGAGCACGAAAACATGGCAACTGAACATCATATCGTTTGTGGCGGCGTGGCCGCGCCAACCGGCGGCGGCGACGTGAAAACCGTGGCGCTGAACCTGTGGGAAACCCGCAGGGATTGCAACGTGCGGCTGAAGATCGAAGATCTGCACGAGCAGCTATTCAAGAGCATCCCGCCGCAGTTTCATGACCTGCTGGAAATCGCGACGTATGTCTATTGCGGCGACCAGGCGTTCCGACGCGGGGCGTATGACGTAGAAACGCTGGGCGCGAACTGGCGGCGACGGCTGCACTTTCACATTCCCGTGCGCAAGCCGGCGATGTGGAACCAAGCGCAGTTAAAAAAAGTCCTGCAAGACACGCTGGGGTTTCTGTCGGACGATTTTTACGAGTTCACCTTCATGGCGGCGACGGACGCGCCGCCGCTGCAAAATTATTTCGATTTCGACACCGGCACCGCGCCGCGCCAGAAGCCAGAACAAGTGATGATGTTTTCCGGCGGGCTGGACTCGCTGGCGGGAGCCATCGAGGAAATCATCGGCCAAAAGAAAAAAGTGGCGCTGGTGAATCACCAATCCACGCCGAAATTCAAACGGAAATATGACGAGCTGATGCGCGGGCTGCTGGACAAGGCCGGGGACATCAAGCCGGTGCAACTGCGCGTGGAGATCAACAAGGAAAAAGAGCTGGGCAAGGAATACACGCAGCGGGCGCGGTCGTTCCTGTATGCCGCGCTGGGCGCGACGGTGGCCATGATGCTGGGACTCCGCAAACTGTGCTTTTACGAAAACGGCGTGGTGAGCCTTAACCTGCCGGTGTGCGCGCAAGTGGTGGGCGGGCGCGCGACGCGCACGACGCATCCGCGCGTGCTGGCCGGATTGCAGGAATTGCTGACGCTGCTGGCCGAAGAAAAGTTCACGGTGGAAAATCCGTTCCTGTGGCTCACCAAAGGCGAAGTGGTGAAAAAGATTCTGGACCACAACTGCGGCGAACTGATTGCGCCCTCGCGGAGCTGCGCGCACACCTGGGAAACCACGAACGCACACACACATTGCGGCGTGTGTTCGCAGTGCATTGACCGGCGGTTTGGAGTCATCGCCGCGAAGGCGGATCAATATGACCCGATTGGACAATACGGGCTGGACGTGTTCACAGAATCGCGCCCGAAGGACGAGGACAAAATCATGGGTGCGGCCTATCTGGAAAAAGCCATCCAGTGCAAGGCACTGACGGACGTGGCGGAGTTCGTCACGAACAATCCCGAAGTGATGCGGGTGCTGCGCTATGTCGAGGGGAAACCGGCCAACGTGGCGGAACGGATTTTAGCGATGCACAAGCGGCACGCGAAAGAAGTCACCGACGCGCTGCAAATCATGATCCAGCGAAACTCGCAAGCCATCATGGAACGGACACTGCCGCCGGATTCGCTGCTGCGCACGGTGATTGAATCGCAGTCCCCGGCGTCGTTGCCGGCGGTGACGAAAGTCGTGGAAAAAATCGTGCCCGTCGCGGCGGTGAACGGGAACCTGCTGCGGAAAGAGCATCGGGGTTGGCAGTTGGTGTTTCAGGGTGAAACCCGTTTTCTGGCCGATGAAAAAGGACTGCACTACACCGCCTATCTGCTCAAGAATCCGCCACCGGACCCCATTCATGCCTCGGAACTGGCGGCAAAAGCGATGGGTGATGCGGTCATCGAAGGCCAGCGCAATCTGTCGGCGGATGACAAAGACACGCTGGCCGCGATGAAAAAATCGCGGCAGGAATTTCAAGCGGTTCTGGATGACGACGAGGCGACCGACGTAGAGAAAAACGAAGCGACGAGCGAACTGGCAAAGATTGATGCGTGGGCCAAGAAACACGCACGCGGCACGGAAGCGAGCGAGCAGAAACAGGCGCGGGCCATCCGCGCCGCCATCCGGCGGCTGGTGGATGGGTTGGCGCAGGCTGAATACGACAAGGGCGTGCCGGACGACGTGCTGCAAGCGTTCGGCCAGCACCTCGAACGCTATCTGGTGAAACCATCGTCGGTCGGCAACACGAGCCGCAAGGCGCGCGTCCAGTCCGGCATGGCGGGAAAATTCACCTACCTGCCGCCCAAGGGCGCGAAATGGTCGGGCTAAAACTCCAATATCTTCAATAAAGACGCGAAGGAAATCCCTTCGCGTCTTTTTTTTGCGGTCACACGGTTTGTAACCCCGGTTACGCGGTTTGTAACGCCTATGGGTTTGAAGTGGCGAACTCCGCCACCACTAAAACAAACAAACCGATTATGGCAGCGAACAACAGATTGAAGGCGGCGCGGGTGCTGAAAGGCATGACACAACTCCAACTCGCGGAGTTGGTCGGCCTCAAGGAAATCGAAATCTCCCGCATCGAAACCGGACGGGCCGATGCCGACGCGGATTTGAAACGCCGGATCGCTGACCTGCTCGGCAAACCCACCTTTGAACTCTTCACCGCCTGAAGTGGCCGCGCCACTGTCCATCACGCGCCCCAGTTGACTCCTGAACACTTACGAAAACACATCATGAAAAACGAAAATTCAACGCAAACAGACCCGCCGGTTCAATCCCTGCCGGCTCCCGCCGTCGAGGCATTCATCAAGAAACCGGAAGTTGCCCGACGCCTCGGCAAAACCGTTCGCTGTGTGGATAACTGGATGGCTCGCGGAATTTTGTGCCACTACAAAATCGGCCGCAGCGTGGTTTTCAAATGGAGCGAGGTAGAGGCACAACTGGCGCAAAGCTTCCGCGTCAGCCGGTCCTAAATTTTTCGGTCAACCAACATCAACAACAAAACACAAAACAAAACAGTTATGACAAACACACTAATCGAAACCGGACTGAACCTCATGCTGATCGGCTGGCTGCTCTTCATGGGCTTCATCCTCGGCAATGCCATCGTGGAATACATCGAGCACAAGGCCGAGCAGGCGGCGAAGAAGTTCAACCAGAAAGATAAAGGAGACGACGCCAAGTGAACTCCCGGCGCAAAGGCAAGGTGGGCGAACGGGAATTTGCGGCGCTGCTGCGCGAGCATGGATTTGACGCGCGGCGCGGGCAGCAATTCTCCGGCTCGCCGGATTCACCCGACGTGGTCAGCGACGCCTTGGAGTGGCTGCACGTCGAGGTGAAGCGGGTTCAAAATCTGAATCTCACCGATGCCTGCGTCCAGGCCGAAGGCGATTGCGGCGGCAAGCCGTGGGTCGTGGCCCACCGCCGCAATCATGCCCCGTGGCTGATCACGATGCGCGCCGAAACTTTCTTCAATTTCCTTCGCGGCGTGTTGCCGCCGGAGGATCAACAACAACCAACAGAAAAATCGAAAGAACAAAAAGTATGAACAACATGGTCCTGCAATGTAATGAAGGCGGCAACTTTGAGCCGCATCCCGAAGGCATCCATCCGTCCGTCTGCGTCGGAGTTTTGGATCTCGGTCTCGTCGAGACAGAGTTTCAAGGCGTTCGCAGTCTGAAACCGAAGGTGAAAATCACCTTCGAATCGGAAGCGAAAACGAGCGACGGCAAACCCTGCACGGTGTCGAAAAGTTTCACGGCATCGTTGCATCCGAAGTCGAACCTGTCGGCTTTCATCGGCAAGTGGCGTGGCCGTCCAGTGCTGCCGGGTGAAACCATCGGACTCGACAAACTCATCGGCGCGTCCTGCACGCTGGTTATCTCGCATCAGAAAAATCTGAGCGGCAAAACCTACGCCAGCATTGATGCGATTTCGAAGCCGACGCGCAAGGTGACGCCCAGCGGCACTTACGATCCAGAGGCGGCGCGTCAGCGTTACGCCGATTGGAAGGCGAAGAAATCCGGCGCTCCCGCCGCACATGCACCGCAGGCCGCCGCGCCTGCACCGTCCAAAAGTGCTACCCCAACACCCGCACCGGCGGCTGCACCCGCAGCCGAATATGACCCGGAAGTGGGGTTCTGATGCTGACGAAACCAACATGGACATCATCCCATGAACCTTTTTTCGCCAGATTCAGCACATTGGTATGGTCGGGATGGAGTGCCGATGCACTCCGTCCCCTCCCTCAAGGGCGCACCGCGCCCGACCACGCTCCGGGATGCCCGCAAGCTCGGCCTGCTGCCGAGCGTCACGAATATCCTGGGCGTCATCGCCAAGCCGGAACTGACGGCTTGGTTGCAAACACAGGCGGTGATGGCGGCGCTCACGCTGCCACGCATCGCCGGGGAAACCGAAGATGCTTTCGCCAAGCGCGTCGTCGAGGATTCGCAAACAACCCGCGACGGCGCGGCGGATTTCGGCACGGCGTTTCACCACGGCGCGGAGCGCGTGGCGCAAACGCTGGAAGTGGATGCGGCGCATCCAGCGGCTGACTGGTTGAAACATTATCGCTGTTGGTATCAGGGCAACGCGCTCGCGTTGCGCTGGACCGAAAAGGTTTTGATTCACCCGGAGGGTTGCTACGCGGGCACGGCGGACTTGCTCATCGAGCATCCGGTTCACGGGCTGACGCTCGTGGATTTGAAGACGATGAAAATCAAACCCGGCGCGAAGCCGTCGCCTTACAAGAGTTGGTGCTATCAGCTCGCGGCGTATCGCGTGGCGCTGGGTGAACCGGTGCGGTGCATGAACCTGATCGTCAATTCGACGGAGCCGGCCCTGCCGATTGAACACCTCTGGAGCGAGGATGAAATCCAACTCGGCTGGCAGGCATTCATGGCGGCACACCGGCTATGGTGCATCGAAAAAAATTATGACCCCGCTGCCGGTGCGAGCCGCACGGGCCAACCTGGAGAAATGGTCCTGACCGCATGAGTGCCGACGCCACACTCACCAATCCCGCGACGGGCCGGCTGTCGGTGCAGACAGTGGAATGTCTGCACCGGCTGCTCGGCGGCGATGCGCGCACGGAAGAAATGGTTTTGCAATTCATCGCGCACAAATACGGCGCGAAAAATCTGTTCTACCTGCCGCCGCACGTCGCGACGGCAATTTTGAAACGGCCTGCGGATTTCATTCAGGCCGCGAAAAACCACTGTGAACCGGAATTGAAATTCTGAGTGCGAGCCGCACCGGCCACCATGATACGAAACCGCCATTGCCCGCGTTGTGCGCGTGACACCCGGCAGGAAATTTCCTGCCGTTTGAGTGCCAGCGCCGCCGAGCATTTTGGCTGGTGGTGTCTGGAGTGCCGTTGGTGGACACCAAGCAAAAACGGCGGCATCTGGATTCCGAAGGAATTGTTGTTAGCGCAAGGCGTGGACTTGTCGCTCGTCCGCGTGGTGGAACGCATGGATCAACCGCGCTGCGCCAAGTGCGGCGCTCGCGGCGCGGAAGAACATCATTGGGCACCGCAAGCGATGTTCGGCAAGGATGAGGCCAATCGCTGGCCGAAAGATTTTCTCTGCAAACCCTGCCACGACGAGTGGCATTTGAAAGTCACGCCGCAACTGGTAGGCGGCTACCATGATTGATCCGCGTCAAATTGCGGCCAGCATCGTCGGCGCGGTGGATTGGCAAAGCGAAGTCAGCGGCTTCTGCCGCTGTCCGGGTGAATCGCTGCACACGCACAAGACCGGCAAAAAAGATTGCCGTGTCTCGGTGGATGGTGCGCCGACGATTTATTGTTTCCATTCGTCGTGCGCGGCGGCGGTCACCTCGGCAAATTTGAATTTGCGAAAACAAATCGGGGGCAGTCCGTGGCAAATTATTTTGCCCGGCGGAAAAACTCTGCGGAGTGGCGATGTGTTGCAAGCGAGCGGCAACGTGCTGCCGCGAGAAGTTGTCCAGGCCCGCGCCAAAGCGGAAGGCCGCGAGGCGGGCGAGCAACTGATTTTGGAAACGCTGGTGGCCGTGGCGGAGCGGTTCAAGCCGGAGTTGTTCGAAAAATTTCAATGGCCGTTCGCGCAAATCATCGCGGACTCGCCGCTGCAAGTTCACCAGCGCGACGCCGACGACCAGTTCCGCACCTGGCTCAAGCTCTGGCCGGCGCACAGTCATGTCTGGGTCGGCGACATTTATAGTTCGGGCAGGCCGGAGCATCGGACGCATTTCCGGCCCGTGGCCGATTGGTATCAGATCGGCCCGGTCATGGGGAATTTCACCTGCGGCTCGGCGTTCAAGCCGGGAAGTTTTCAGCGCAGCAACGCGAACTGCGACGGCACGCGGTTTCTCGTCGTCGAGAGCGACACGCTCGCGAAGGACGATATGGGTGCGGTGTTCGCGTATCTGAATCGGCGACTGCATTTCAATTTGCACGCCATCATTGATACCGCCGGGAAATCGTTGCACGGCTGGTGCGATGCGCCGCGCGACAAACGCATCGAGGCGCGGCTGAAAGCCGTGCTGACGGTGTTCGGTTGCGACCCAAAACTTTTCACCTATTCCCAGCCCGTGCGCGTGCCCGGTGCGTATCGGGATGGAAAACTGCAGCGCATCGTCTGGCTCAAGGATTAACATGGAGATCAAACAATTCCCCCTGACCGAACAGGTTGACCCAGCGGTTGACCTCGGCGCGGTGCCTTCACCGCTGCCGGACATCATCACCCTCGACCAGCTCGAGGAAATGGATTTCCCCACGCCGCCCGTCATCATCGAGGGCGTCTTGCACCAAGGTTGCAAAATGATTTTGGGCGGCACGTCGAAATCCAATAAGTCTTGGAGCCTGCTCGACCTGGCATTGTCGGTCGCCACCGGCCAGCCGTGGTGGGGTCGGCCCTGCACCAAGCTGCCGGTGATTTACATCAATTTTGAATTGCCGACATGGTCCATCAAAAACCGGATGCGGTCGCTGCGCGCCTGCCGGCCGGAATGTCAGGGCAAGGAAATGCCGCTGCACTTCTGGAATCTACGCGGCAAAAATGCCGACATCACGCTGCTCCGGCCGCAGCTCGAAGAGCGGCTGGCGAAACATCACTACGGCCTGATCATTCTCGACCCAGCCTATAAAGTTCTCGGCAACCGTGACGAGAACGCCAACGGCGAGATTGCGGATTTGATGAACCAGTTTGAAGCGCTGGCCCAAGCCTCCGGCGCGGCGGTGGTGGTGGCTCACCATTTTGCCAAGGGCGACAGCACGGCGAAAAATGCGATGGACCGGATGAGTGGCGCCGGTGCCTGGGTGCGCGACCCGGACTCCATCATCGTGCTGACGCCGCACGAAGAACCGGACTGTTTCACGGTCACCAGCATCCTGCGCAACCTGCCGCAACTGCCGGAATTTGTGGTGCAATGGAATCACCCGCTGATGCGTGTCGCCAGCGACTTGAATCCCGAAGCGCTCCGTCGGCCACAGTCCAAAAACAAGGTGTGTTCCGACAAGGAATTTATGGACGCCGTGATGACCACCGAGGGCAAAACTTTCACCAAAATTGTGACCGAGGCCAAAACCGAGCTCAAGATGAGCCGAAGCACCTGCCAGCGAACATTAAACCGATTGCAGCACAATGGTTTGATCAAGTTTTCGACCGGATTGTATTGGGTGGAAGGTTCAAAGGTTCACATCCCTTAAATAGTAATGAACCTAAACCACCAGACAGGCAGAGAGGAAGGGACAGCCCTACGGGGTCGGGCTGCCCTTCCCCCCTGCCGTTAAGCTGACACTTGAAACGAAAAATTTATGCCGATGACATTTGAACAACAACCCCGCGAGAGCCACAAGGCTTTCGCGGCTTTCAAAACCTATCTTGAACTTGGGCCGGAACGGTCGTTGGTGGCCGTAGGCGACAAACTCGGCAAACATCGGACACAGGTGGAACGGTGGTCGAAAAAATTCGACTGGCCGGCACGGGTGCAGGCGCACACGGCGCACTTGGCCGACATCGAACGTAAGACGGCGGAAGCGCTGGCGGTCCAGAGCGGCACAGATTGGGCGAAGCGGCAGGAACAACATCGCGAAGATGAGTGGCAGACGCGCGGTGAATTGATCGCGCTGGCACGCGAAGCGATCGCGCGTTGGAAAAAATCGGAGCATCGCTGCGGCACGTTGGAAGGCATCGCCCGGCTGCTCGACCTGGCGAGCAAGCTCGGTCGCGTGTCGTCCGGGCTTGCGCTCGAACCGACGGACAAGCCGGCGGATGAGGATGCCGCATTCATGATCCAGATCGAAGTCGCGCTGGAGAAAGTTTACGGCCAGCCGGAGGCTGGACGCAATTTACCGCCTCCGGCGGCGGCAGCACCGGCACCGGTCATTGATGTGGAGGTATTAAAGAAATGACTGGCATCGAAAAAATGCTGGGGGAGGGTTTGGCTGCCGGTTGCCCGCGCGACCAGGTGAAAAACTTTCTCCGTGCCGGCGTGGTGCTGCAACCGCGCCAGCTCGCGGCCTCGGCGGCGGCGCGGTTGTGCGACCAAGCCGACGGGCCGACGGCTATCGGCTACGGCGGCGCTCGTGGTGGAGGCAAATCGCATTGGCTGCTCTCACAGATGGGCGCGGATGATTGCCAGCGCGTCGCCGGTTTGAAATGCCTGCTGCTGCGCAAGGTGGGCAAGGCGAACATCGAGCAGTTTGAAGATTTGCGCCGTCGGCTGTTCGGCAAGCTCAAGCATGAGTTCTCGGCCTATCGCGGCGTGCTGGCGTTCGCGAATGGTTCCCGCATAATCGCCGGGCATTTTCAATCCGAGAAAGACATTGATGCGTATCTTGGTTTGGAATACGACGTGATTGGCGTCGAGGAAGCGACGACGCTGACGAGCCGGAAGTATCAGGATATTTCGACGTGCTGCCGCACGAGCAAACCGAATTGGCGTCCGCGCATTTACAGCACCACGAATCCCGGCGGCGTCGGTCATGCGTGGTATCGGACAAAGTTCGTCGCGCCGATGTTGGAGAAACGTCAGTCCGATACGATCTTCGTCCCCGCTCGGGTGGGTGACAATACGTTCAACAACCCGGAGTATCGCCGAATTTTGGAAGGGCTGACGGGCTGGCAGAAACGCGCCTGGCTGGACGGCGATTGGGACATTGCCGCCGGTCAGTTCTTCACGACGTTCCGGCGTGATGTGCATGTGGTGTCTGACTTCGACGATTCACGGGCGCGCGAATGGTTCGCGGCGCTGGATTACGGCTTCGCGCATTACACTGTCGTGCTGCTCGGCTGCACGGATGGGGACGGAAATATTTTTATCGTGGATGAACACGCGGAGCGGCTTTGGCTACCTCAACGGCACGCGGCAGCATTCAAGGCGATGCTCGCACGGCACAAGGTTGGCGAATTGAAACGGCTGGTGGCTGGCGCGGATGTTTTCAGCCGACAATCGGACGGGACAACGATTGCGGCGCAATATGCGAAGCACGGCATGACCTTGCGGTCGGCCAACATGGATCGCGTCAACGGGTGGGCGGAAATTTTGCAAGGGCTGGGAGATCCCGATGCCGGCATCCCACCAAAACTATTCATCCATCAACGCTGCAAGCGGCTGGTGGAAACGCTGCCGATGTTGCAACACGATCCGAATCGTCCGGAAGATGTTTTGAAGGTAGATGCCGACGAGGATGGCATCGGCGGCGATGACGCGGCGGACGCGCTGCGCTATCTGGTCGCTACGAAATCGCGGGCGGTGACGCAGCGGAAGTTGCGGGGGATGTGAACTGGAGTCCAGAGGGTTGAAACCCTTTGGCGCGGTCTGGTGCGCGTAGCACCAGAAAAATCCTGGATGCGCGGCGAGCCAACCGGCGAAGCCGCGAAAATTTTTTGCGCCCGCAGCGGTAGGCAACGGGCGCGTGATTGTCTGTCGGTCAATCTTCGTCCGGCATCATCACCGTGATGGCGGGCTGCGGGTCGTCAATGTCCAGTGCGCCGCAACTGGCAATCAACTTGATGAGCTTGGCGCGGGCGTTGTCGTTGCGAACATACAAGGCCACCGGCAAGCGGTCGGTGTGGCCGTGACTGCGGGCGATGGCAAAGCGCAACATCCAGCAAATGTCCCAAAGGCGTCCGGCTTCATCTTGGCCGGTCACGCCATCCGGCACGGCGACGAATGAATCAAACACCGTCCGTGTCAGGAACACCGGAAACTTGATTCCGGCTTCCTGCGCGGTTTTGGTGACTTCGACTTGCACGCCGTCGGCGACGGCCTGCTTGCGGGTGTAGCTGTAAATGACATCGCCGAAAGGCGAGTCCGTGTTTTCGTTTTGTGGTGTGTTCATAAAATCAAGCGGGGCTGGCGTCGTGGATGAGGTCAAGGCGGCGGTCTTCGGCCATGCGATAGGCCAAAAGCTCGGCGCTCTTAAAATGGTGGAGCGTGTAAATCTGGCCGACTGGCTCGGCGTCGGCGTCGCCGACAAACACCGTCCACGCGGGAATTTCTTCGCCTTCGTGGTCGCGGTCGGACTGCGGGCCGTCGAAATACACGGCGCGAAACGGGCCGACATTGGAAAATTCTGCGGCTGCGATGCACATAAAATCAGCGGTTAAGGATGGGAATTTCGGAGTTGGGAGAAATCCAAGCGTGCTTGGGCGCGGGCTGGATGGTGACGGGCTTGCCGAATCGCGGCTTGATGGTGCGCGGCTTTTGAATCACTGCGACAACGGCGGCGGACTCACTGACGCGGATGACTCGACACGGCTGGCCGGCATACTCGACGACATCGCCAGCGCGTAGGGTGTAAGTGTTGGTCATAAAAATATGGTGAAAGTCTGGTGAATGTGTGGGGCGGCATAGCTGCCGCCCCGTGTGCGTCAGTTGGCAGCCTCGGCGGGGTGATAGGTGGAATACTTCTCGCGGGGGTCTTGGAAACCGCGCAAGCGGAACTGACCGCACGGGTGCTGCCACGCTTGGCGCTCGCGATTCCAATGGAAACCAAGCTGCGCCAAAGTCTGGCGGACGGTGGGCGCGGGCTGCTCGGTGAACGAAACCCAAATCCACTTGCCGACAACCTCGGCCAACTCCCACAAGCGGCGGTCTTGCTGCTGGAGCAAGGCCAAAACTTTTTCAGTGGGCAAGGTGCGGTTTTTCTTCCGTGCCTCGGTGTCAATCGGCAAGCGATTGTCTTTCTTTTCCGGCTGCGCCTGCGGCGCGGCGGTCGGTGTCGGTGTGCTGCTCAACTGTGCGGATTTGCTCCCGAGCCCAGAGTTATTTTTTTGTGATGTAGTTTTCATAGTCTTTTTTTTACTGCTCTGCTGTGCGTCTTCGTCCGTCGCCCTTCATGAAACAGCGTCAGCCCCAGCCCTCCCCCACGGGAGTAGTCTTTAGAGGGAACCGTGAGTGGGCGGGCTGGCACCCCGGCTGACGCCATGAGGGCGACGGCAGGGACGCAGGAGCAGAAAAAACCGGACTTGAAAACGAAGCTGCCCACACAAAAAACCAACCCATTTAATTTTCGAGCAACGCGAGCAAACTCACTTGGAACGAAGTGAAACCATTTTGATCAGCGGCCACGTTTTGCATTGGCTGCATGGGTAACAGCGGCGCGGTTGGCATGAAGGATGCCCGCCAACTGGCGCGCTGACTGCCCGCACGAATGCGAGGTGCGGATTAGCAGTCAGCGTGACAGTGCAGCGGCGGGATTGCGCACAACGCCACATTGTCTGACCTTAATTCCGGCACGAAGGGTCCCGGCACGGGGAGTTGTCGTGCCGAAAAGAATTAAGGTGGGAGGAACGACCAAACGGACAATGTGTGTTGTGTGCGGTCTCGTAAGCAAAGCCGACGCCCAGCCTCGCAACGCAGTGAGAAGCGTAGCGTCGGCTGTTCCTTCATGCCAACCGCGCCGCGTTGGGGACTTCGTTTTTCACTGTGGCCGCAAAAATACCGGGGGCGAGTCGCGCCAGCGCGAAGCCAAAATTTCTGACTCTTCGACGGCAGAACGGAGCGCGAGGACGGCGACGCGCTGGGCGCATGGGCGCGGCTGCAAGTCCTGCGCGCAGTCTGGCGGCGAAGTGTCAGACCAATCTGGTTTTGCCAGCGGCGTCGGCCAGTTTCGCAAGCGCAGCCTGCGGAGCGCCGCGAAAGCTGGACCGTCACCGCGACTATTGCTGATGCCTTGCCCGTGCGAAGCATCGCGGGCTATTGCTGCTGTCTTCGGCGATAGGCGAAGCCTCGCGCCGTATTGCTGACGCCTTGGCCGGACGAAGTCTCGCGGCCTCTGGTTGTTTGCATCTGTGGGACGCGCCCGATGTTTTCCTGACTGTCTCGGCAATTTGCGGCCGTCGGAATGAGCGGGAGCATCCCGCGAAATCTGTGTAGCGGAGTGCGGTAGCGAATGGAGCGGGCGGAAAATGGTGAGTCAGTCACGGGCGCGGGCGGAAGCGTGCCGATGCTTGGCGCGAGGCACGAGCGCAAGTGTCGGCTCGGTGACGCCGGGTCTTGGCTGTTCCCGTGCTGAAACCAAAAGGCGAACCGGAAGCATCGCGATGGTTCGCCCAAGCGAGGAGCGAAGCGACGAGGTTTCAATGCCTGACAGCGCGCCAAACCATCCGCCAACCTGAATGGTTGGATCGCGCGGCAACCGTTCGAGAACCTGCGACGTTCGCCGCGTGCGCGCTGTAGCGAAAGGCACGCCGAGTGTGACGTTCGTAAACCCGTGAAGGCGTGCCGGTGCTGGCGTCGCGGTGGCGTTAGCCGCCGCCGCCAGCATGAGCGTCAGGCATCCGCGCACGCGCCTGATGTGCGGGACAATTTTCCGAGCGCAGCGAGCTAAAAAACCTCCGCACAACGTTCGCAAATGGAAACCGTGAATTGGAGCGCGTTCGTCTTGGTTGAGCGCGTCGCATTCGCAAAGCGCGAACTAAAAAATGTTGAGCGACAGCGAACTCATTTTTCCCTATGCTGTGTGGAAATTAAGTAATTATGAAATCGAAAGCATACCATGCACTCCAACAAAAACTGATTTACTTCGACGATGATTTGGAACTGATTGAAGTTCTTCGCATAGGTGTCGAAAACGGAGATCTTACTGAATCTGCCTCAAAATATATTCTTAAAAACGTTGATTCTACAAAGCATGCACATATTGCGAGGCGACGAAACTCGAATGGAAGCCGCACACTTGTCATGACGCATTTGAGATCATCAGTTTACTCTTCATATATTAAAGACGTCTACGAAGAGCTGACTCATTATCTGCGAACGATTCTTGAGCAGGCATCAAAAAACGGTTTCAATGCGGGCCGTATCATCGGAGAACATTCTTTCAAAGTAGATGCGAAAACCGTTCTTGAATTAGGAAATTGGGACGCAGTTTGCAAGATGGTAACGGACTCGGTTTTTCAATCGCTTGAGTCAGAGAAAAGCACGTTAAAACTTCTGGAGAAAATGGCCAACAAACTGGCGCTCAATGTTGATATGACTCTTATTCATGCAGCATTGCCATACCTTGAGATACGCCATTTTCTGGTCCATTCCGACGGTAAAGTAACCCCTGAATACAAAGCCGCGCACAAAAATATTCCTGTTCAAAACGGTTATGTTGTTCTGAACTCCACATTTATTGACGGGCTGCGAAGTTCAATAAAAGCCCTTGTTGCTAATTTTGATAAGGAGGTCATCAATGCGGGACTCCTTAAAAAGGAGGACACTCAAGGATAAATAAATATCCTTTATGCACATGGGGATTTGAGTGCCTCCGGTGGATGAACATAAACGCGCGATTTGGTTGCTCAAGAAACCGTCAAACTTTATTTTGCAAAAAATTATTCGTTTGTGTTCGGTATTAAAATCATATCGTGCGTGTCTATTCGTGTCCGACTTTGATGGTGGGGAAGTTAACAAGAAAACCAATGCTAGAGTCGCCGCGTGCCGGTCAACTCTACACATCTGGAATACGACGCCAACATCCTTGCGTGGCAACGTGCTCGTGATGTCTTCGGCGGTGAAGATGCTGTAAAAGCGGCTGGGGAAAAGTATCTGCCACGTCTCGACAGTCAGGACGACAAGGAATATCTCGCCTACAAAAACCGTGCTTCATTCTTCAACGCTTCGGCTCGCACCGCTGATGGCTACGTCGGTCTAATCTTCCGTCGTGATCCAAACTTCAAACTTCCCGAGGCCAACAATGGTATCACCGCTGCACTCACCTCATTCGTCGAAGATGCCGACATGCTCGGCACGCCACTGTCTGCCTTCACCAAGAAACTGGTCACGGAAATCATCAACGTCGGTCGGGCCGGCACGCTGATTGACTGGAACGAAGATGCTGAAAAACGTGCCTACGCGGTCGCCTATTCTGCTGAGGACATCATCAACTGGCACACGGAACGGGTCAATGGTCGCAATGTCATCACGCTGGTCGTCCTCAAGGAAACCAGTAAAACCGCTGTCGCTGAAGCTGACCCGTATGAGCCGGAAGTCATCCAGCAACTTCGTGTGCTGAAACTCGTCCCGTCGCAAAGTCAGTCTGACCAAACGAAAGCTGACTGGTCTTACCAAGTCGAAATCTGGCAATACCTGCCTGACGGTCAAAGTCCCAACGGCAACCGCAGCCGCGCAAAAAAGAAATGGAAACTGACTGACACCATCACGCCGCTGCGTCTTGGCAAACCTCTCCCGCTGATTCCATTCGTCTTTCACGGCCCGCGTCACTCTCTGCCGGACGTGGACAAGATTCCGCTGGAAGACATCATCGCCGTCAATCTCGATCACTACCGTCTCAATGCGGACTACAAACACGGGATGCACTTCACCGCCCTGCCGACGGCATGGGTCAGTGGCTTCGATAAAAATTCTTCGCTGCGGATTGGTAGCAGCACCGCATGGGTCGCCGAAGCGCCGGGCGCGACGGCTGGCTATCTGGAATTTCACGGTCAAGGTCTGTCCACCTTCGAGCGCGCGATGGATCGTGACGAGCAACTGATGGCCGTCCTCGGCACGCGGATGCTGGAATCCCGCAAGCGCGTCGGCGAAACCGCTGCGGCCATCGAACTCCGTCAGAGTGGCGAGAACTCCATTCTCAACACCGTGTCTCTCAGCATCAGCTCGTCGCTGACTCATGCGCTGCGCTGGGTCTATTGGTGGAACTCCACTGAAACCATTCCTGACGCCATCGGCCCAGACCTCGTGCTGGCAACGCTGAATACTGACTTCAGCATCACCGGCATGTCGGCACTGGAAATCACCGCGCTGGTCGCCGCATGGCAAGCTGGCGCAATCAGTCAGGCAACCATGCTCGACTTGTTCCGTGCGGGTGAAGTCATCGCACCTGGTCGCACCAACGATGAAGAAATCAAACTGCTGGCAACGCAGAAGCCACCGACTGCACCGGTCGCGGTCAAGCCGCCGATGCCTGCCAGCAAAAGCGAAACACCACAACCACTAGCCTGATTTATGCCCCTGAAATTCAAATATCAAACCAAGCAGGAAATTCCTGCTGAACATCAACCCTTCTACGTCGAGCGCGATGGTGCTTGGACACTGGACGCCGATGGCGTCGTGAGCCAGACCAAGCTGGACGAGTTCCGACAGAACAACATCACGCTCACGAACCAACTCAAGAAATTTGAAGGCATTGACCCTGACGCCGTGCGTCAGCTCGCGGATGAGAAACGCAAGCTGGAGGAAGCCGCGCAGATCAAGGCCGGCGAAGTGGACAAGGTCGTGGCTGCCCGGCTCAAGGCTGAATTGGACAAAGTCCATGCGCCGGTCGTCGCTGAACGTGACGCGCTGCATGGTCGCCTGACGGCGATTCAAATTGACCAAGCCGTCGTGAGTGAAGCGACCAAGCGTGGTCTGCGCCCGACGGCGATTCCTGACATCACGTCGCGAGCGCGCACAAATTTCAAGCTGGTGAACGGAGTTCCCCAGGCTTTCGAGGCGGACGGCCAGACTGCCCGCATGGGCAAGGACGGCGTGTCGCCGATGACTTTGGCTGAATGGGTGGATGCGTTGGTGTCCGACGCGCCGCACTTGTTCGAGGCAAACGCTGGTAGCGGTGCTGCTGGCTCTGGCTCCGGTGGGGCTGGCAACCGGTCCGTGCGCAATCCATTCCGCAAGGAGACTTGGAATCTCACGGAGCAAATGAAGATCCAAAAAACCGATCCGCAACTTGCTGCTCGCCTCAAGGCGGCGGCGTAAGCGGTCACAACAAAAATTCTGAATTATGGCAAAGACACAACTTGCAGACATCATCGTGCCAGCGCAATTCGCTGGCTACGTCCTTCAACGCACGTCGGAAAAATCCGACCTGTTCCAATCCGGCATTGTCATCCGCACGCCGGACTATGACGAACGCGCCACCCTCGGCGGCACGCAAGTCAACATGCCCCACTGGAATGACCTGACGGGCAACCGGCAGCCGCTTTCTGATTCGGCACCGCTCGTGCCGGCGAAGTTGGTGGCTGACCAGGACATCGCCCGCATCCACAACGACGGCAATGCGTGGTCGTGGAATCATCTGGCAACGCAAGTCGCCGGTGATGATCCCGCGCTGGCACTGGCGGACTTCATCGCCGATTACTGGAACCGCCAGAATCAATATATGCTCATCAGCTCGCTGAAGGGTGTATTCGCGGCGGGCAGCATGGCGGGCAACCTGTTGGCGATTCACAGTGAAAGCGTTGCCGCGCAAACGACCGCCACGCGCTTGAACGGCGCAACCTTCGTGGACGCGACGCAACGGCTTGGTGATCGCGGCGACCGGCTCGTGGCCGTGGCGATGCACTCGGCGACGGAAGCCGCGCTGCGGAAACTGGACTTGATTGACTTCATCCCTGACAGCGAGGGCAAAACTCAAATCAAGACGTTCCAAGGTCGGCGCGTCATCGTGGATGACGGTTGCCCGTCGCGCACTGGCACGACTGACGGCGTGGTCTATACGACCTACCTGTTCGGTCCCGGTGCATTCGGCATGGGCTTCGCCGATTTGAATGGCGCTCCCGTCGAGGGCGGTCACGGCACGGAAGGCATGGAAATGGCGCGTGATGCGCTGAACAGCGACACGATCCTCGTGAACCGTCGCCGCTTCATCCTGCATCCGCGTGGCGTGAAGTTCACCAGCGCGAGTGTCGCGGGCGCGAATCCGACGAACACCGAACTGGAAACGGCCGCGAATTGGGTGCGCGTTTGGGAAAACAAAAACGTCCCGGTCGTGGCGGTCACTCACAACATCTAAACCAATGGCGTGCCGGTTCGCGCCGGCACGCCGCCTTACCAATTAACATTATGGGCAAACTTATTCCTCGCAGTTTTGAACGCATCCGCAGCGGCGAACAAATCCAGCCGCCGACATTTACCAACGTCGCGGCGGCGGTCGCTGCTGGTGTCACGGCGGCGAAATTTCCTCGTCGCATCATCTACCTGTCCGCTGGCGGCACTGGCTCCGTGCCGTGCCTCGCCATTTCGGACGGCACAAACTGGAAACAGGTCGCCATCGGCGCGAACGCCATTTGAATCATGGACGGCTTGTTTCCCATCATTCGGCGAAAGCGGCGTCCGCTGATCGAGCCGGAAGTTCCGCCGATTCCGACCAAGGCCGCGCCGGTTCAACCTGTGGTGGAAACGCCAGAGGTTGAACCGGCCAAAGCCAAGCCTGACGATGCCAAAGTCCCTGCCACAAAATCCACGCCCTAACACTCCCTGGACTCCACTCCAGCGGCGGGCATGGCTGACGAACGAACGCCGCCAGCACCGGCTGCAACCCGCGCCGGTGTTGCGGGCGGCTTATCCCGACTTGCTCCAATGGGATTGGCTCCTGCCGAATCCCTACAAGTGGAATGTATGGATGAGCCTAGACGGCGGCAATACCTACATCCTGATTGAAGATTATTGGGGCTATGGCGATGCGCGGCAATTTGCGCCGGATGGTGGCGGTGAGCTTTATTACATCGTCGGCATTGATACCACGGGCCGTGAAGTGACGAAGCATAGCAACATCGTGCGCCCGGATGATGCGCCTGCGCCTCTTGACGCTCCAACTCTGGCGCGGGTCGGTGGGTATTATCAAGCCACCGCTCCGGTCGCGGCGAGTGTTTGGCGATTCGCACAGAACGATGGGTATGACGGTTCCATTGGCACAATTCAAGATTGGGCAGACAGCGCGGATATTGCGGATGCCGCTTACGATTTGTTGCCTCCGAATCAGGCGCAAAGCGAGCAACTTTTTGGAAACTGTTCCTGCCGCTACCAGGTCGCCGGTGTCTGGTCGCCTTGGTGTGCGGTCATTTAACACACTCACTCCATGTCACTCACTCTCATCAAAGAAACCGGCGCTGGTTTGGTGGACGCGAATAGCTACGCGGACGTCGCCGATGGTAATGCCTATCACGACGGCCATCTTTACGCCTCGGCGTGGACGGCAGCGACGGATGCTCAAAAGGCCGTGGCGCTCGTGATGGCCTCGCGGCTGATTGACGCGGAATTTCAATTCAACGGCACGCGCACCAACGCCGTGCAAAGTCTGCAATGGCCGCGCGCCCGGTGTCCTGAACCGGATGCGATTCATGTTCCGCTGCAAGTGCTGCTGCCAATTCCATCGGACTTTGTCCGTTACGACAGCGTGCCGAAGGCCGTTGTCCAGGCGACGTGTGAAATGGCGCGGGAACTTTTGATTGTGGATCGCACTGCTGCACCTGCGGGCGAAGGGCTGAAGTATTACAACAATGCCGCCGTTCAAACCGGTTACGACAAGAACGACAAGCGCCCGGTGCTGTCACAGGTCGCACAGGTGATGCTGACGAAATACGGATCGCAAATTAGCGCTCACGGCGGCGTGGTGCGACTGCAACGCGTTTGAATATGACCAACATGAACACGGCCGAATTTCTCCAAGCGGTAGATCACGCTGCCAGCATGAACGACCGCTGGTTGTTTCTCGCGGCGTTTAGTCTGCTGCTGCTGGTGTGCGGCGTGGTGATTTATTGGCTGGTGCAACAACTTCAAACCGTGATTGCGGATCACAAGGCGCTGCGCGACGGACATCATGCGGTGCTGACGCAAATCATCGAGAAACAAAACGAGACGGCGATGAAGCTCGCCGTCTGCATTGACCACAACACGGCAGCGCTCAATGACTGCGCGTTTGAACTGCGCCGATTTCAGGAAGGAAAATAGTTATGTCGAAAACCAAATTTCTGCTGATTGATTTTGCCGTCATCGCCGCAGCGGGACTGCTCTGCGGCTGCAACCTGGCTCCGTTGAAAGGCGGTCGCGCCTCCACGTCTGGTGTCATCGGTCAAACCGTCGTGCAAGGCGACAACCCCGCGCAAGCCTCGCGGCAGGATCAAGAGACGGTGAAAACGCGGAGCTACACCGTGCCGGCAGGTTCGCGGTTGGTGTCCACCAGTAATCAGGTGGTGGTTGTCAGCGCGCCGATGCCGGTCATCGAGCATGAAGAGACGCGAGCCAAGACAGAATTGGGCGCGGCGCAAAAGGACACCGCGCGTGAAATCGGCGCGAAGCTGGCGAGTCTCAAAGGCATTGTATGGGTCGGCGTGGTGTTGTTCCTGTTCGGACTCGCGACGATGTTCTATCCGCCGCTCAAGCTGCTGATCGGCAGTGTGACGACCAGCGCGGCGATTTTGGTCGGCGGGCTGGCACTCATGGTGTTGCCGACGCTGGTGGTCGGAAACGAGATTTTAATTTTTGGTGGCGTGGTCGTGGCGGTTGGCTTATGGTTTCTGGCACACCGGCACGGGCAGTTGCGCGGGCTGGTGGATGCGGTGAATACAGCGAAAAATCAGGGGTTGAACCGAAAAACTCCTGACAATTCCTGACTGGAAAATCTCGTTTTGATGCGTTTTAGTTCGTGAGCAAAAAGTTTCGACACGAAAATTCATCAATGTTTATGAGGCAAAACGAAAGCATGAGCTAAACGGCAAAGGATTCGATTCCCTTCACCCGCTCCAAATTTGATTCTATTCAATAGAATCAGTGTATTCACAATTTAGAAGCGTCAAGAAAGCGCCCACCTGCTAACGTAAACTGCTAACGCGTGCAATTTTTTACACCTTAGTTTCAAACTGTTTAATTCTGTCAGGAAATCAAAAATCCACCCATTTTGAACATTAGGAGAAAACACACATCTGACCACCTTGACATCCCTCAATTCAGGACGATGTTCATTTGGCTGGTGTGAGCGTGAGTGCAGTTGACGGTGAAAGGCAAAAGTAGTTGTCGGTGTCTGAAGTCGGTCAGTGGTAGATACGCCCACGCCAGCCATTCCTCCCTTCTCGATTTTACCCTTCGCCGGCATCAAAAAGTCGGGCAAATATTTCGGTTCAATCTTGGAAACCAGATTGGCTTCTTGTTCACTACCTTTATGGCAACTGTCTCCATCGGTCCGCATCTGATCAAGAATGGTATGCGAGGACTTGCTGCTCCAGAACTTGAGCACACTGGATATACCCTTGAACTGTCCAGTGATGAGTTTGTTTTGAACGCTAGCATCTACCGCCAGATTCGTAGCTGGCAACCTACTAAAATTCTGATTGATGACTTTTTTGTTCAGTTTGATCCAGTTCCATTCCGTTTAACCCCGGCATCTGAAATTAGAGAAAAGGACTCGGCAATTGGAGCGCTGGTGTCTTTGGATGCCGTGTTGTGTTCTCTTTACATCAAGCACGAGGTCAAACGGCCCATCATCTCATTATTGCAGGAGCTCAGAAACGACCTGCCCTTGAATCATTGTTCATATCCCCGCATAGAAAATGGTTCGCAAATGATCCGGGAAGATTTGGGCAACCTCGGCTTTGAAGTGGTGGGTTTCTTTCCTTATGGCCGGACAATCACCGTTCAATTTGGCTGGGTCTTTCCTCAAGATCGTTTAGAGGCGAATTCCAAGCTCTGTCTTTATGCTGGCTCAATCGAGTTCAAGCCTAGACCGGACCGAACATTGGGTAAGGGTGCGTGGAGGCCGCCGTTAGAAGTCACGGTTTCTTACCTTTTAGCAGATTGGTTGGAATCCAAGGCAAAGAAAGGGGTGTTGTCTGAAATGGGAGTTCAAGCTGCCGTGGATAATTTTAAGTGGACGAAAGTATCATTATTGACGAACACAGAAGCAGCCAAGGCCAGAATTGATTTTGTACGCGACCATCCCGAACTCCACAACAATCATCAAAGCCTGGCCAAAGCATTAAAAGACGCGGAGCTATATTCGGACACCATGGAGATTTACGCCATCAAGAAACAGGTGCTGAAGTTGATTGAGAAAGCGAAGGCACAATGACACAACTTCCGTCCAAAAATCATCATCAATTGAACCCCCAAAAGCTGAGGTTGAGCAAATGGACAGCGGTGAATCCTCAAGAAAAGGAGAAGCATTTTTTGGTTACGAAGGTGATTGACCCAGAACAGCCCAAGCACCTGATTGAGTTGGTCGTGATGGAGGCGGTGTTGACTAAGCGCAGTTTTACGATGAGGTGGGAGGATTTGACTGATGCGACGAAATGGGTGCAGGGTTGGGTTTGATTGAGGTGCTCGTTGTTCTGGATCTGGTTTTCTGGGGTCTCCACCGAAGCGCAAAGCATCTTCTCTAGTCTGCTGCTCAATTTGTTGTGGTTTATATTTTTCACTACCTTGACATCCCCAATTCAGGACGACCTTAAAATTGGCTGGTGTGAGCGTGAGTGCAGTTGATTGGGTAAAGGCAGAAGCAGTTGATGGTGTCTGTCCGGTCAGTGGTAGATACGCCCACGCCAGTCAATTTCCACCCTCTTTTCTCTGCAACATGGCTCTGGCAAGACGGTTAACATCCGTGGCATCGGCGGTGGTCCCAGTGGTGGCAATGGCAACGGCAGACCGCCCTACATGACTAAACAGTCAGTCTATATGCAAAACATACGCAAGAAATGCAGCTATTACGTGGTAAGATGCCCTGCGTATATGAGAGCACGTTGTTTTCCATGAAGCAGGAATTCACCCCGGAGCAGGGCGGCCAGATTGCCGCCCGCCAGTTATTAACCCAGTATTGACGGACAAATTATGAAACTAAATCAAGCACTCAAAGCCAAGAACCGCCTCGTCAGCGAGGTCAGCCGCCTGAAGGAGCAAATCACGGCCCAAAACAGTCGACCCGTGCTCCAGCCCTTTGACTACGACACTCGCGAACTCCTGCTGAAGCTGCGCGAGAAAATCGACAAGCTAGTCCGGCTCAAGGGAGCGATTGGAAAAGCCAATGGTGAGGTCTACGAACAGATTTTCCGCCTAGCCGAATTAAGGGGGCAGTCGCGGTGTTAAAGGCGATTCCCACCAAACATGGGAAGTTTCTTGAATCTGAAGGTTTTTCCCAACCCAAAGAAGTGGAATATGTAGCGCAAGTCCGCCAGGCGGATGCAGACGCGCAGGTTGCGGAACTGGAGGGGCAGATCAGCCAGCTGCAGGACGAACTGGACCGCTTTAACGAGCAATGCCAAATCTCAAACGCCTCTGATTTTTCTTTGAATGGTGGTGGTGTGGCTCGCGGGGCGATCACGGCTTGAACCGGCAGCCAGTTTGACAGCCCTTCTTGAAAAGCTAAATCGGTTCGGTTAATCCGCCCATCAGCCAGCATCGCTACGACATCTTCCCTGGTGAATGGGCCAGTCTCAACGCCGTCTTTTTTTAGCATTATCTGCATAACGAAATGTTCCCCATTCGTTTTCCATCAGCTCATTCTGGTGGATTCGGTGGCGGTATTTTAGCCGGTTCAAACCGTAGCTCAAAGCAAATTATCCCACTTGTGGGACAGCATCAGCCGCAAAATCCCAGTCATGGCAGATCGACTGGCAAAGCAATTGGCCCATTTCCTCCGCAAACGCAGAGGCGATCTCACTTTCCAGCAATTCTCGCGCAAAACCGGCATTTCCGACTCGACCCTGCACCGGATGGAGATGGCGGAGCAGAACGTGACTCTGAAGACGCTCGAACAGATTTGCAGCCGGTTGAAGTGCAAGGTTTCGGACATCTTCGAGGACTGATTTTTGCTTCTCATCCCGTTTGTGGGATTTTCTGGTTGACCTGATTGAAGCTTGGTCAGAGATTGCGGGCATGAATTTTTGTCTCGTTCAAACTAGATTTTTCTCTGCATTCCTGCTCCTCACTCTCATCGCGGCGGGATGCAAAACGGCTCCTGACACTACAAAATCCACGGCCCCAAAAGATGGTTACGAGTATGCCGTTCAAAATGGCGACACGTATGAATCGATTGCCAAAGCTTATGGAACGGTTGGGTTAGGGGTGACGGCGAAACAGATTTTGACCGAGAATCCAAATGTTAAAATCGAGACTGTTTTCAGAAATGGTTTGCGCTGCCATGCTCCTGAAGCTGGCGTAAAACTATTTATCCCAGGTGACGTGAAACAAAAGGCGGAGGCCAGAACCATCACCCCTAGCTTAAACGAGCCGATTGAATTCGAGGGCTTCACGGTCTCGCAATTCAGTTCGCAGGCCGAAGCTAAACGCTTGATGACTCAAAAGCTCAAGTCGTCAGGCACTTATTATACCGTGAGCCAAGACGCAAATGGCAAAGAAATCATGACGCCCCACGACGGCTTTGATTTTTTCCGATACCCGGATGGCAGAGTAGTCAGGACAGAGACGGTTGAGCAGTTCATTCAAGCCTGTGAACATGATCGAGCGAATGGACCAGATGATAAAAACAAAGCGTATTCTGCCACTACTGCCGACATTGAGGCGGAGATGGCGATGGGGAATATCAAGGACCAGCTCGAATTCATGACCAAAGTGCATCCGTCAATCCACAGTTATTTGAAGGGCAATTATCTAAAAGACCTGCCTGTCGATGTTTTGATGAGTAGCCTAAACGCGTGTGATGGCGAAACCTCAGACAAATTCGATAAAATCCTGAAACGTGATGCGGAGAAGGGGAAGACTTTGAATAATTATACTTGGTCCTTTGCGCCTCTTCACCTCACCAAAGTTAAGGAAAAGGGCAGCACGCTTTCATTTTACGATGCGACGATGGAAATTGACTACTTTATCAGAGAAATAGGCCGGGGCGATGTGGACGGTGATGGGAGCGAAGATGCGTTGATTGAAATTGGCTGGCATACACAAGGGACGATGGGCGGTTCATTTACTTCTGTTGTGACCAGAACCGGACCAGATCAAAAGGTGAAGTGGGTTACGACAGATAAATTTGTGCAGTGTTCGCCGCATATCGTGAAGTTGGTGGGCGTGATTAAAAACCAGACTTTCCCCGGACCACCCAACTACGAATCGGTGGTGAAAGGAGATGAGCCGGATGATTATTGGATTCTGACTTTGGATAAACCGATTGATGTAGCTGAAGACCCAGCCTACCCCGTGCCCGATGAGAACCGCCCGCAACTCAACCAGCGCGAACTTCAAGTTAATCTAGACGATAAACTCAATGCTGATTACGCCACATACCAGAAGTTCTTGGGTAAAAAAGTGGAGGTGACGGGTGAATTGTCGCAAGGCTTCACCGTTCACCACAAAACTCCGGTCATGATTTGGGTGCGGGAAATTAGGGTGGTGGAATAGGCAGCGAACGGCACAGAATTAAGCCAAAACCACGGCACGGAAATTTTTAGCTATCGGAGGTTCATGCTGCCAAAACTTCAGCCTCGACCAGTTTTAACCCTTTCCATGCTTCCTGCCGCTTAATTTTTCGGCACCATCTACGTCTTTGAACTGGGTGTCATGTTTCTGTTCGGTTTGGCATCCATGTTTTATCCGCCGCTGAAGCTCATCATCCGCAACGTGACGACGAGCACGGCAATTCTGGTCGGCGGCATCCGCGCCGGGTAATGAGGCTTAAAGCGTAAAAGAACAAAAACTAAAGCCCCCTCACACAACGGAACCCAATGCCGCTGCCGGCATAGTCCGGGTTGAAGCCATAGTTGCGAAAGGCGCACCGCGAGCCATCGGCGTCGACGCCCCAATTGCCGCCGCGCTCCACACGGTAGCTCCCTGTTGATGCTCCCGTGGGATTGATCGTGCTGGGTTGGCCATAGGGCGTTCCATACCAGTCCCAACACCACTCACACACGTTACCAGCCATGTCGTATAACCCATAGCCATTCACATCAAACGAACCCACCGGACTCGTCGCCGGACTCGTTCCTCCAATACTGCCAATAGAGTTGTAACCGTTAGGCGCTCGGTCATAGCTGTAGCCGTTGGTGATTCCGTAGTAGTTGGCCTGCCTTTCCGAAATTAAGTTGCCCCATGGAAACCGTCGCCCGCTCAACCCGCCCCGCGCCGCCTTCTCCCACTCCGCCTCCGTCGGCAAACGATATCCATTCGCCGCTAAATTCTGATAGACCGTCGTGCCAGAGTTCCCACTCGTGAACACCTGCGTAAAGCCCGCATCCGTGTAATAGACCGGCGTCAGGCTCGATAACTGCGAGCGCGCATTGCACCACTTCACACAGTCAAACCAGTCCACCGTCTGCACCGGCTGATTCGCGGCGCTGTTCTTGCCCAATCCGGCATACTTAAAACTATAACCCAAAAAGGAGGACGCAAAGTTAACCACATTTTGCCACGAGCTAAAAGTGACCAGATTCACGTCCATCACAAACGCGGAGACATAAATGTTCGTCGGAATTGCATTGACTGAGCCATCCAGCGTGTCACCCATCGTGAACCAACCGGCCGGAATCAACGCCATGCCCGCCTTCCACCGGAACCTTGAGTGGAAACAAAACAACAAACCGAAACCACCGGAAACCATCTCATCTAAAGTGGTATGACTAGTGGGGGCCAATCAATAACTAATTTTTAATTCACCGACTAGCGCAGGGCGTCTCCAGTTTGTGCTTATTTGGGCAAATGGTAAAATATATTGTTTATATTTCCCATGTTTCTTCCGCATCGTCAATATTATAGATGTCAGAATTTACCTAAAGTCATCAACCCGTGACCGCTTCACTGATAATTATTTCCGTTCTTTCATGACATTCTTAATCTGGCTATCCAATCCGACTTATGAAAAAACTGAAAGAATCACCGCCATGCCGCGCGTAAGGTAGGCAGAACACCTTCATTCGGCATTCTCATTCGCGTTTTGTCTATGTCTGAAATTCGCCCGTTTCCTTCTAGTTCGCCAAATCCCAAATAACTTATCTTTCAGTGCATTTATAGCGGAATATAGACTGGTAATCACCTGGATGCAGGATCTGAAACGCACCTGCAGTGCTCAAACTTGACAGCCCACATATCCTAAAACATGCATCTGGATATTATTTTTCTGGATATCGATGGGGTCCTGATTCCTGATAATCAGGAGCGGCGCGACATATTCGACCCTGAATGTGTCATGCAATTGCGGCGCATCCTCGATACCTGCCCCAAAGCCCATGTAGTTTTTTCCACCACAAAACGGATGGGATTTTCGTTCTTTAAGATGGGATGGCTCTGGCGGCATTTGGACCTGCCCTTAGATCGCGCCATTGCCCGGACCCCGGATAGCCGCAGACGTCATCGCGGTGAAGAAATCGAACTTTGGCTGTCCGAGGCGCCTCGCCTCATGCCGACGCATTCCGTGAGGCGTTACGCCGTGCTGGATGATGAGCCGGAGCCTATTCTGGAAAAAATCCCCAATCAGAACGTCTTTTCCTGCAATCCCGACCAAGGACTCACCAAGGCTATTGCTGATCGCGTCATCCGTCATTTTCAGATTTAAAAACAATTTTTTCTTGTTTTTGCTAAATTAATCAATACCATCTTTCACATAATACCTGTCGGGTTATGAGTTCCCAAAAAAGCCTAAAATTAGGGAGAGAAGTTCTCTGGCTGGTGGCGATTACGGGTTGGGTGTCGGGATGCGCAACGGGGCCCATTGATTTAAGCGGTGTTGCCGTTCAAACTGAAAAAAAATCAAACTACCTCGAATCCGTCGGAATAACTGAGTCTAATAAGCGCCTGGCTTCAAAAAGTGGTCAAGTTCGGGAGCGTGTTGCCTGGAATGGGGTTGCAGTCTTCGTCGCAGGAATCGAATCTCAGGATTTGCCCATTGGATCGGCTTTAAAAGAAGAGCTAAATACGAATCTAGTTGAAAGGTTAACTGGCATAGTTCCGGGGCACTTTGAACTGGATTTAATGGATAGCGGCAGCAATGTGAGCCCCTTAAAGGCAGTTTTAGCGCTGGTATCGGAATCTGCAGTCACTCTTACCGGCTCAGGCACAAGCACTTCGGATGGGATGTATTCTATTTTCGGGGATTTGTTATTTCTGGATTCCAAGGACAACATGCAGGTGGTGTCCAGTTATCCCGTCGGTTGCACGGTTATCACTAATTTCGCCTTGGCAGCTTCGGGCGCTCAGTTTTCCGAGCTTGCGCGAATCGCTATGACCGGCACCAATCGTTTAACCGATGGTTCCCCTCTTTCAATCTGCGACCAAGTCATCGATTTAATTGCCAAGGACAGTGTTACTCCAAGGGGATTTCAACCGCCGATACAAGTCAGCCGGTTGGTGTTCACAAATTGTGAAATAGCCTCTGTTCCACAGGGTATTGTTAATATTAATCCTGATTCTCTGATCCGCTGGTCGGATGATTTTGGATATCGATTTTCAGGATATCTTGGCACGGGAAGCGGTTTACCCGTTAATCCATATTTGCCAGAAGGAAAGCAAACTGGGGAAGCGGCGGGTGTGATGGAGAGAGATCGCATTTTGGGTCGTTCGGTTCAAATTGCCATTAACCGGAACGGGCAGAATCAATTGGTGGCCGCCCGGCTTCCAAAACCACGGTTGCTCATACAGATTGAGATTCATCAATTGCATGCGGCGTTGAACGAAAATGAATCGACCATGTTTTCTAAAACGGTTGATTATGGCATGTCAGGGACGCTGACTGTTATCAACCCGGATTTCCCCGAGCAGCGGCAATTAATACAAAGGGTCCCCATTGAGTTTCCTGCCAGCAAAAAAAACAAGCTGCCCTCCGAGCTGGCTGATAAATATGCCCAGCTTTGTCATCATTATTTTACCAACGACCAGTTTGGCGGTCCGATTGATCATGAGCAGATATGGCGCAACAAAATCGACATTTTTCTGATGCAGCTGGCACGTGAAATCGCATTTTCCCAGGAGGACATAGCCCAGCGTTTTGGATGTGTTCGCACAAAGCTCAATGCCGGTTCCGGAATTTACTTAAAAACGATCGCATCAACTCGATAATCCCTTTAAAATGCATTCTAGATTTCTTTGGCTTGTTAGCAGTTTGGCGGCGGCGGCTTGCCTATTTCACGCCACGGCCAGAGCGGAGGATGCCAGTCCGGTGGCGATGGTAGAGGTCTCGTGTAAAAGCTCAAAAGCGGCTTCGCCCGAAGACCTGCAGAATGCCCTTCAATCTGTCAAAAGTGCATTGTTGGAAAAGTACCTTGCCAGCGTAATGCCGGAGAGAAAAACCGCTCTAAGCGAGAAAAAATCAATCATGCTCGCCCAGCCTGATTTTTGTTTAAATAATTTTCTGGTTCGAAATCAGGAGTTTGATAAAAAAACCAAAATACTGACGCTGTCTGCCCAAGCTGATATAAACACAGCCTACATTGATAAACTTATTGGTGGGAGTGCGGAAAAAGTTGAGCATCATCAAATGGTGTTCATTTTTGCGGCGCGCCGCCAGTCGGAGGTCAAATCTGAGGGCCCTAAAGTGACTACGGCAACTCAGCGCACGGGGGGGAATCAGTCCGAGGCGGAAGGTAGCAGCCGGAACGGTGTTGTCTCAGCCTCCGAAACCAAGAAAACCACCGAAATGATCTCCACCGCCAGCAGCGAAACGCGTACCGCCGACCACATCACTTATATCGTCGAAAATAACAACAAAGCAGACATTGATGCTGCCATTTCAGGCGTCCTGGTGAACCGCGGCTTTGATGTGGCATCTGCGGCCGATCTTGTCGCAGCGTCTAATGGACAGTTTAATCCGGATGAGTTCGAAAAAGATTTTGAAACCAGTTCGCAGTTCAGCATGAAGCACCAAAGCATAGCAACCCGGGTGTGCCGTGAGGCGGGAGCCCCGCTTTTGGCTTACGGCACATTGACAATTGGCGTAAAGCGGACCGATCCAGTGAATAGCCGGAACACCCTAGTTGCCGTTAAGATTGATGCTCAAATCTTGGATTGTCGCAAGCCCTTGGCGTCAAAGGTTGGAAGTATTGGCGCCTTGCAAGTGGAAGGGGTCGGGGCGGATCAGACTCAGGCAGAAACGGAAGCAATTAAATTAGCTGCAGAAAAGGCGGCAACCACTTTGGCCGATCAACTCAATAATCGCGGGATTCACTAATAATAAACAAAAAATATGAAAAAACTAATAATGGCGGGTTCTGTTTGTATGGTGCTGGCGTTTGCCTCAAGCCGGGCGCTTGGCGGCTTTGGTCTGAGCGATGTCGGGGGGCTGGCGCTTGGAACCGTCACAGCGGCAAGTTTGGACAAGGATTTAAACGGGGGCTCAGATTCGTTCGCATCCGCTTACACCCACTATACAAAAGCATTTCAAATTGCCACCAATCTTGGACCGGCTATCGCTCTGGTTAATTCAATGAACGCCCAGGTCAAGGACCGCGTTGAAGCCTATAAAAATCTAAATGAAAATGTGAAAAGCAATGCGGACTACATGATTAAAAACAAAATACCGCTTTCAGCTGAGCAGGAGGCGGAAATAAAAAGCGGTGATATGGATTTGGCAAAAGGTATTACCAAATGGGCAGCCGTAGGAACTGCGCTCGGGATTGCTGCATCGCAGAAAGGGGGGCAAGATCCGGCCCTGATGGCTGCGATTCCCGTGGCCGCCGAATTTATAAAACAGCTTCCGGAAATCAAAGATATGAGCTCTGAAATGGGGAAATTACACAAAGCCCAAAAGGAATTAAAAAAGGAATTAGCTAAAAATAAAAAGCCATAATTCTACAAATCTGTTTAGAAACAAAATGCCCACAAGAAAATAAACAGCATTTTGTTAGAAACGTAAAAATAATAAAAACAAATGAGCGGAGAAGCTTCATCAGGTGGTGGAAGTAACCATATTGTAAAAATTGTAATTGGCGCTGTGGGCGGCGTCGGGACGCTTATAGTAGTATTTTTACATCCTTACATTGAAAAAAAGGGAGCGGAATTTGCGGGTGTCAAAAATGAGGGTGGGGGCGAAACCAAGCCGCAAATTGTCGTAGTACAGACTCCTGGGGTTAAGGATAACTCTGGTGCCGCTCCTATTGTGATGTTAAATGGCGCTGGGACGGAGCAATCTTCTGGTTCTATAAGTGCACCGGAAGCCTCTGCGTCTTATGGAAATCAAAGTGCTACAATTGTGATAGCAACTCCCAGCCAGCTAGCTGCGCCTCGCCCGCCACACAATATCAAAAATGACATTTCCATCCCTCACTTTGACAGCACGGAACAGGTGGAATACATCGAAAGTGAAGCAAAAGGCGAGGGAACAACCCGCCAGATTGCTTTGAGCAGGGCGTTGTCAGAAGCGGTCAGTAAAAGGCTTGGGTCACAAATCTCCGATAAGGCGGTTCTCGGTCTTAACTCCGTTTCAATTGAAGAAAATGGCCGCACGTTTGACCATGTTGACCAATCGTTGCGTTCAAAATATGAAAGCGCAACCGATGGCCTGATAAAATGGTGGGATATCAAAAGCGAAGAAGATGACGGCCAAGCATACACCATCGAAGTGGTTGCCGTGGTGGCAAAAATCAAGATACAGGCTGCGGTGCATTCAACACGCAAAACTTTGGCTGTGCTGCCCTTTAAGGTGGATGCGGATGCTTCCCTGATTGGCCGAACGGTTCCAGCCGATGCCATTGGCAAGCAATTCCGGGAATCTGCCCTGACCTATCTGGTGAACAGCCGCAAGTTTGCGGTTCTCGATAAAACATTTACAGATGAGCTGGATCGTCTGGCAGGCGAACATCCCGGCACCGATCCCATCCAGCGGGCGATTGATGCCGCCATGAAACTCGGCGCGCAATATGCCGTGGTGGGCGTGGTGAACGGATTCGGCGTCACACAGAAACATGTGGGCACCTTGGATGTCCCCATTGCGGATGGCTCAGTGAGCCTGCGCATCATCGAGCTATCATCCCGCCAGACAGTGCTGGCCAGCGCCTTTCAGGTTGCTGATATGCCGGGGGTGGATCTTTCCGGAGCACATCCGGAAAACTCCATCGCAGACACGCTGGGGCGGGCTATGGCTGAACGCACCCTTGAAACCATCTATCCCTTCAAGGTGGCAGCCTTGAACGGCCCTGATGAAGTCATTTTAAATCGCGGAGGAGACGACCTTTCCGTGGGGCAACAATTTGATCTGTGCAATCCGGGAGAAGAAATCAAAGACCCGAGCACAGGCGAATCCTTGGGCGTAGCCGAGCGCAAGGTGGCTACCGTAGAAGTCATCCGAGTTACCCCAAAGACTTCCTATGCCAAAGTAATCGCCAAAACTGAGGACATTATGGCAGGAGCCATTTGCCGCAAGCCACAACAACCAGCAGCCGAAACTAAAGCCAAAGCCGCACCAGCCCAAAACGAAATCGACAACCTGTTCAAATAAAATGAAAACAAAAACACTGATAGCCGCCATAGTTGGCGCGACTTTATTACAATATGGGTCGCTCCAGACCAATGCCCAAACTTCTGATAATCAGACCCAAGAACCAGGTGATGAAGCCATCAAGGCGGGCGAAAAACTTACACCGCCTCCATTAATTGCCGACAATTCAGCAAAAAGCGTCGTGGATCTTTTGAACCACGATCTTGACACGCAGGAATTAAAAGTTAGAGGGTGGGATAAGAAAAAGAGTCGCTATGTTGATATCTCCAGTTTCGAATATCCAATTGAAGGTCCTGTTACGGCGTCTAAAGTTGTTACGGCGCTAAATGTTGCAAATTTGGGAATTTATATGTCAGCATTTCAGCAGTTTTGCCAATATCTTGGCGAAAAAAATGATTTTGAGGCAAATCTAACAGTGCCCAGTTCTCCAGTTGGTCGCGAATATAAGGATGCGCAGCAAAAGTTTAACGTGGAGCTTGCGTCGCTTGAGAAAGAGTTGGCAAACAATCGACTCAAACTACAAGAGGCGATATCAATCATGGATAGTGCTAATGCTGGTAAGGCAGAAGAGCTAAAGCGTCTTGATGAGCGTGTAGCTGCTCAGGAAAAAGTAGTGAAGAAGCTAAATAATCAGGCTCAATATGGTCCCAATACTCTTGACCGTATTAATATTGCAATGGATGCATTAGTGAAAAAAGTTGATGCAAATTACAATCCGTCCGCAGTAAGTTCTATTAAAAAAGAGAAGGCGGCCAATGCCCAAGAAAATTTAGATGCCATTAAAAACGATCAAGAATCAATTAAACTACAAAAAATAGACGAAGCAAAAAAAGACAGCGAGGTTTTAGATGCTCGTATTGCAGAGCTAGGGCAAAAAATAAAAGAAAAAACCGCAGAAGCTCAGGAGTATTATCAAAATTACAGAGAAACTTGGGTTGGCTCAAAGCATAATTGGAGTTCAGATTATAGCATCGTTGGGCTAACACCTATTAAATACTACTATAGTCTTAAAAAAAATAATAAAGGCGGTGGCGTTCTGCAGGTCGCAGCGGCGTTTGCTTGGAGTCCGGCTTTAGAGAGGGCTACACGAGCCGTTTTACACACGGTGGGCAACGAGAGTATAGAGGAATCAAAATATCTTGAGCGCTTTCCAAAATCTGAAAGCCTGATTAAACCTGGTAAGATTTCTCTCGAGGATTGGATAATTGGACAAAGTGACCATATGGACGCCTTTGGGCCGGCTCGCTGGTATGTGGATGACGATGGCACCAGATATTTTTTGGGGGTAGCTTATTCGGTTGTGGGCCGTGGCGGTGCGTATAATGCAAACCAACAAATTATAAGACGGGATGCAATTCGCAATTTAGAACTTTGCTTAAATGTAAAAGTTCAAAATCAAGGAACAAAAGATGAATCTACTATAGTAGGTATGGATGCATCTCAAAATCAGAGTGTGTTTAATAGTGTGACTAAAGCATCCCATACAGGTTTGGATATAGTATCTGTGGCCAGGGATGGCACATTCACTTTGAACCTCAACGAAGGGAATCAGCAATCTGAGCCAATTCACTGGCTAGCCATGAAGGTTTCAGAGAATGATATTCGTTCTGCTTTCTCGGCTGCACAAGTTCAGGCTGATAATGCAGCTATGGCAAATGATGCAAAGTATCGCAGAATTGGAAGTCGGAAAGCTTTGAGCGACCATGTCAAAGAGTCTGAAAAAAACACATCGCCGATGAATGAGGCGTATAGCAAAACAAAAAATGAACTTAAAAAGTCTGCGACATCGTCTGCCCCCCAACAGGGAGGGAATGTCATTATTATGAGACCAGCCACCAACACGCCTATTCAGGGCACAGTTCAACCTTTCATTAAAGGCGATAAAAGCAAGGTGCCAGACGACTTTTGATGCGTGTGTCATCTCCAGTTGTTTATATGGGGCAGTTTCTGCTCCTGATGTTGCTGGCTGGTTGCCAGCAACATCAGGAAGTTTCCGACATTGCGGCTAATACCATTTCGGCCTCAGTCCAGGCGCAAAGTATAACACCGGAAGAAGATAAATCCCTTTTCACGGTTTGGGGTTACGCAGAACCCAGAAACGGAGAATCGCGCGGGGCAGAGCGCAACTTCATGGAAATGTCGGCCCGCGCCTCTGCACAACAGATGCTTACGCTGGCTGCTGGAGTGTCGGTTAAAAACGGCGGCAGCGGATTAGATGTCAGCGGCGGCTCAATGGTCAGTATGGTCGTAAGAAATACCCAGACCACAGCATCCAACTGTCTAGTGCAAGCATCAGGGCCAGTAATTGCATCGGTTCCAGAAGGTATGAAAAAAATCAAAACCATTTCCGGCGCTGCCCCCCTCGCTAAATCCAAGTTCATGCATGAATTGCTAAAATCGGCAAAAACAATTTTTAGTGAGATAAAGACAAATGACAGCGCCAACACGGATGGTTTTATGATCCTCCGGAAAATGGAGTTGATCGAGGGCAAAGAGCCTCCTGAATGCCGTTATGAATTGGATGTATATGCTAAAGAATAATTTATGAGATGTTATCCAAAATACAAAAAGGCGATCGCTCTGCGGACATCTTTTTTCGCTGTTATTTCTGTGGCGCTGGCTTCTCTTTTTTGGAGCGGCTGCCACTCCACACCGCCGCCAGCACCGGCACCAATGGTTTCCAGCCCTGCTCCGGCGCCGGTGCTTGCTCCGGTAGATGATATTCCGGCAGATGCCCCGGCGAACATCCGCGCTCACCTCATCAAGCTTCGCGAGATGCGGGATTTGGGCCAGATCACGGATGGTGAATATCAATCCCGCAAGGCTGCGCTGATCAATTGGAAAACCGGTTTATGATCCGATTTTTATTTTTACTGGGCTTGACCGTCAGCGGTGTCTTGGCAGGCGCTCTCATTGGTTTTGCCTGTGCCGTCGTCTTTAATCCGCTGGCAAGCCAGCTGTTCACCATTTGGGGAGGCCTTGCTGGCGGTCTGTTCGGCTTCCTGATGGGAAAATTCATTCCTGCGCTTATCGGATTATTTTTCAGGATCATCCTTGGCGCCGCGCTCGGTGGGGGACTGGGCTGGGCTGTCACTCTGGTTTGGCGGGAGGCTCCTGTCGCCTTTCCAGCGTGGTGTGCCGTTGCCGGTGCTGTTATTTTGTTGTTAAAATCCAAAAGAGCCGTTGGCAGTGACCCTTCATAGCCCATTTCAATAAGGGTGGGCGCTCTTTTTTTGATGATTCGAAGATTTTAGGACTGAAAATGAAGTTCCCAACCCGATCCATCTTTTTACGGTCTGTTGTTTTTTTGCTTAAATTTGTCCTCGTGTAAATCGTCATTCCAGAGGACGTTTTAACCAGAGGTATTCATATGCATTTTTCCATCGCGTTGTATTAAACGGGCCAGTTTTTATAAAGTTTTTATATTTGACCCGATTTTTCAGGGCGCTATGGGATGATTTTTAAAAAACTTGGTGTTTGGTTCGGATTGACTTCTGCTGAGACCATAGTCGCTCGAATTCAATGGGAATACATAATGCTTTGATCTGAATGAACTGTTGGGCCCGTTCCAGGAAGTTGCAATAGTGCGCTGATACGGTCTTTAATGATGGGTGGTCCGTGTCTGGGTTGAATAACATGCACCCAGAAAGAACCAGCACTGGGTATTTCACCTTCTTCTCCATTAACAGCGGAATCATTTTCCATCCGTCCAGCACATCGTTGGGACGATACATATCGGT
>CAIKKJ010000199.1 GCA_903827955.1 uncultured Verrucomicrobia subdivision 3 bacterium | reverse complement strand
TCCTTGCCGGTCTTGGCGTAACCTTCGGACAGCCGCTGGCCAGTATCAAAATCGTAACCCATCGCGTCCTGACCGGGCGCCCTCAGAATGGTGATTACCGCGAGCGGCTTGTTGCGATCGGTTGTTTCATAAAACGTTGCTTCAGTGGAGACCGAAGCGGGCCGGCGCATGACCGCGACATTGAAGCCGGGGTCCAGATTGGTCGTCTTCAACACCAGCGTGAACTTGGCTTTTGGCGCCTGCCCCGCGTGGAACTCCAGTTGCTTTTCGATAAATTGCTTGTTCAACAATTCCTCGAACTTGGGCTGGTAGCGACGTTCGCGGTCGGATTTCCAACTGGCGAGCCAGGCGTCACCCTTGCCGGCTTCTTTTTTGTTGTAGTCCGCCACCTTCTCGTCCACATACGCCTGTTCGGCCAGTTTGCCGACGGTCAGGCTGTCGTAGTTATATTCGAGATTGAGCGCGGTTTCGCCTTTCAGAAATTCCAGCGAGCCGGATTCAAGTTTGACACTTTGCGCCGAAGCCGCCGCCACGCCCAGCAGCAACGCCGCCGCCAGCAATAATTTGTTCGTAAGTTTTTTCATGTTGGGGAAATAATAATTCGCCGCGCCATAAAAAACAACCGGGAGCGCGTTAGTCAAACACAAATAAAATTCTTCGTTCCTCCGTCCCTTTGCTGTTAAAATTCTCGCCACATGAAGTGGACACAAACTTTGATTCCGACTCTCCGCGAAGCTCCCGCCGATGCGGAAATCATTTCCCATAAACTTTTGCTGCGCGCTGGCCTCATCCGCAAATTGGCGGGCGGCGTTTATACGTTTCTCCCGCTCGGCCTGCGCGTGTTGCGCAAGGTGGAGCAGATCGTCCGCGAAGAGATGGACCGGGCAGGGGCGGTGGAAGTGCTCATGCCCGCGCTGCAGCCGCCGGAAATCTGGGAGGCGAGCGGTCGCGCCGAAACCGCCAGCAACGTTTTGTTCAAGGTCAAAGATAGCTCCGGTCGCCAATGGTTTTTGAGCCCGACTGCCGAGGAAGTCATCACGACACTCGCGGCGAACGAAATCAATTCGTATCGTCAATTGCCGAAGAATTTTTACCAGATCAGCCTGAAATTTCGCGACGAGATTCGCCCGCGCTTCGGCCTGATGCGCGCCAAGGAATTCATCATGAAGGACGCGTATTCCTTCGACACCACGGACGAAGGCGCGATGGCCGCGTATAAAAAAATGTATGACGCCTACACGCGAATTTTTGCGCGTTGTGGTTTGAAAGCGTTTCCCGTCGAGGCTGACACCGGTGTGATCGGCGGGAATTATTCGCACGAATTCATGGTGCCCGCCGAGACGGGGGAGAACGAAGTGGCGTTTTGCGAAGCTTGTGGTTACGCGGCAAACATCGAGAAAGCGACCAGCGGCATTCCCAAAACCGCCGCCCGCGAAATCGGCTCGGCAATTGAAAAGTTTGCCACGCCCGGCGTCGTGACCATTGAGGCGTTGAGCAAGGAGCCTTACAAAGTTCCCGCCAACCGGCAGATTAAGACGCTGGTCTACGTCGCCGATTCAAAAGTCATCTTGATTCTTATCCGTGGCGACGATCAGCTGAACGAGACAAAACTGCTGGCGCGCACGGGTGCCGTGGCCGCGCGTCCCGCGACGCCGGAAGAATGCGTAGCCACGCTCGGTGCAAAACCCGGTTCGCTCGGTGCCGTCGTGAATGTTCCGGCGGAGGTAAAAGTTTACGCCGACGAACGTTTGCAAGGCGCGAACGACATGACCACCGGCGCGAACGAGGATGGTTTCCATTTGAAGAACGTCTCTATCGAGCGCGATATCAAAGTTACGGCGTGGTTCGATTTGCGCACCGTCAGCGCGGGTGAGCCGTGCGTGAAGTGCGCCAAGCCTCTGAAGATTCGCCGCGCCATCGAGGTCGGCCACGTCTTCAAGCTCGGCACGAAATACAGCGAGAAGTTGAACGCCACTTTTCTGGACGCGGATGGTTCGCGCAAGCCATCGGTCATGGGTTGCTATGGTATCGGCGTCACGCGCACGTTGCAGGCGGTCATCGAGCAAGGCAACGACAAGGACGGCGTCATCTGGCCGTTGAGCGTCGCGCCGTATCAAGTGTGCATCACGCCGCTCGCCGTCGCGCCGGACAGCCAGGCGATGCAGCTTGCGGAAAAATTTTACGCCGAATTCACCGCCAAAGGTGTGGACGTAATTCTCGACGATCGCGATGAACGTCCCGGTGTGAAATTCAAGGACGCTGATTTGGTTGGTTTTCCCATCCGCATCGCGCTCGGCGAAAAATCACTGGCGAAAGGCGAGGTGGAAATCAAACCGCGCACGGCAGCGTTTCAGGCGGTGAAGATTGAAGATGCGGTTGAAGCGGTGATGAAACTCATCAAGGGCTGATTTAATTCGCCAGCGCCATCGCGCGTCCGCGTGGCAGCTTACCGAGATGGAAAATCAGGAAGCCATGCAGGAACTGTGTCAGTTCATCAGTCTGTGCGTCGGATAGCTTAAGCCGCGCACCATTCGTCCAGTCGCTGTCCACCAGCGTCTGGACGATTTTTTTTGCGCCGGGCGTCAATCGTGTTTCCGCCAATTCCGGTTCCTGTCCCAGTTCGCGCAGCAATTTCAATTCAAGCGCAAAAATATTTTGCGGTTGTGCCGGTTGCTGGCAGAGCAGGGTAAGGAAGCCGCGCACCAGTTCAAAAATCTCCGGCATCGGCGACTCGGTTTCCGTGGCTTGCTCGATGAACGCGGCGGCGTAGGCGGCCTGTTGCAGCTTCGTCATGTCCTCGCGAATCGCGCAGTGCGTTTCGTGCAATTTCACTTCGCGGAGATTGTGTAGTTCTGAACTGCGACTGCGACTAAAGGAAAAATCGGCGGCGTAAAACAAATCCAGCTTTCCGGCGAACGGCGATTTCGGACGTCGAGCACCTTTGGCCACCGTGGCGATACGTCCCAAATCCGGTGTGAGCCAGTTGACGATGAGGCTGGTTTCAGTGAGCGGTCGCGTCCGCAAAATGATGCCGTGGGCGGACTCGATCATTTTTTTGCACCCGGCAGTTCCGGCGCAATCGCGCCAAGGCTGACGATGTATTTCACGCCTTCGGACACGCTCATGTCGAGCTTGGTGATCTTGTCCGCCGGCACGAGCACGAGAAAACCGGAAGTCGGATTTGGCGTGGTGGGAATAAAAACACTGACGAGCTTTGCGCCGGTCTTGAGATTGGCTTCGGCATTGTCGTCACTGGTGAGAAAGCCGACGGAGAATATTCCTTCGCGCGGAAATTCCACGAGCACCACGGTCTTGAAAGAATTTTTATTGCCGGCGAACGCGTCATTGACCTGCTTGATCGCCCCATAAAATTTATTGAGCACCGGCACCTGCATCATCGCTTTGTCAAGCCATTCGATGATGCGTATGCCAATATAGTAGCGCGCCAGCAGGCCGACGCCGGAGATAAGCGTCACCGCGAGCAGCAGCGCGAGCAGGCTCCAATACCAGAGCATCGGGCCGGAGCGGCCATTTTCAAAAATTTCTTTTGGCGGCAGAAAATACGGCAGAAAAAAAAGCAGCGTATCGGTGAAACTGGAGATGGTGCCAAAAATCCATTTCACCGCCGCGAGTGTCAGCAACGCGGGCAGCGTGACGGCGAGCCCAGTGAAGAAGCTTGCGCGCCAGTTGGAAAAAATCGTCCTTCTCACGCCTTGAGTTTAGCGGTGCCCGACAATTGTGCGAATGAAAACTTTTTGGCCAGCAGTTGAACGAGGCGGTTTTCCTCGCGCTTCATTTCGCGGCGGAGATCTGGCTTCAAGTCATCGTAACCCAGCAGATGCAAAACGCCGTGAACGATGTAGCGCACAATTTCTGCTTGCCAGGTGGTTTGAAATACTTTGGCCTGCGTCAGCGCGACGTTCACGCAAATGAACAGTTCGCCGTGGATGGAGTGCGTCGGCTTGGCTTGTTTTTTTTCTGCGTGGTCAAACGTGATGACGTCCGTCGTGCCGGTGTGCTGGAGAAAAGTTTCGTTCACCAGAGTCATCTCACGGGTGGCGACAAGATTGATGCCGAGTTCTGCATCCGCGATTTCCAATTCGCAAAACAGTTCGCCAACGATTTGCTTAAATAGGCGCGTGTTAATTTTTTTTACGCGCTGGCGGTTGGCGATGACGAGGTTCATTACGTTTTAGGCGTGCCGCGATGATGTTCGTAGGCGGCGATGATGCGTTGCACGAGCGGATGGCGCACGACGTCGCGCTTGGAAAATTCCACGATAGCGATGCCCTCCGTATTTTTCAAAGCACGATGTGCCTCGGTGAGGCCGGAGTTTTTGTGTGGTGGCAGATCCACTTGCGTCTCGTCGCCGGTGATGACGGCTTTGGAGCCTTGGCCGAGGCGCGTGAGAAACATCAGCATCTGCTCAGTCGTGGAATTTTGCGCCTCGTCCAGAATGATGAACGCGCCGTTCAGCGTGCGGCCGCGCATGTAGGCCAGCGGCGCAATTTCAATCGTCGCGCGTTCCATGTGCTTGGCGATTTCCTCGGCGGGCAGCATGTCGTGCAACGCGTCGTGCAGCGGACGCAGATACGGCGTGATTTTTTCGTAAAGGTCGCCGGGCAAAAACCCGAGGGCTTCGCCGGCCTCGACTGCGGGGCGCGTCAAAATAATCCGCGAAACATGGCCTTCGCGCAAAGCTGACAGCGCGGTGGCGACGGCTAGATAGGTTTTTCCAGTTCCCGCCGGGCCGATGCCGAAGGTGATGTCGTGCTTGCGAATCGCATCGAGATATTTTTTCTGGCCGACGGTTTTGGCGGTGACGCCGGGCTTGCGATCGTGGGTGTGAACGCGGTCGCTGACCATGTCCTTTAACGTCGCCGCGCCTTCAAGTTTCACCACATTCACCGCGTGTGTGAACTCGCGGTTCTTCACCGGCGAACCGGCCTTGAGCAAGCTTTCAAGCGAAGCGAACAGGAGCTTGGCGCGTTCGAGGTCCGCCGCCGCGCCTTCGAGCTTGATCCAGCCTTCGCGCGAGGTGGCCTTCACACCGAGTTCGGTTTCGAGCGCGGCGAGGTTGCGTGGTTCATGATTGTAAAGTTGCTGCGCGAACCGCGCGTTTTCAAAATGGAGGGTTTCTGTTGCCACAAATTTATTTGCCTAAGATTTTCACAGATGAGATGCGGATGACAAAACAAAAAAGGCGAAGCTTGCGCTTCGCCTTTTGAAATGGTTGTTCGGTAAATTACTTGGCCGCGACTTCGGCTTTTTCTTTGCGTTCGTTGACGAGCGTTGCGCCTTTGCCGAGGCGTTTGCGGAGGTAGGTGAGCTTGGCGCGGCGAACCTGGCCTTGGCGCTCGACTTCCACCTTGTCCACGCGAGGCGAGTGCAGCGGGAAAATGCGCTCCACGCCTTCGCCATAGCTGATGCGGCGGACGGCGAAGGTCTCGTTCAAGCCGGTGCCGCGCTTGCCGATGACGACGCCCGCGAAAATCTGGATGCGTTCCTTGTCGCCTTCGACGACCTTGGTGTGGACTTTAACAGAGTCGCCGACGTTAAACTTCGCGTCGTCTTTGCGAAACTGTTCTGATTCAATTTTCTTTTGTAATGCCTGGTTCATAACTTTTTAAATTTTTATTTCAACAAATCTGGTCTCTGTTTTTCCGTTCGCAACTTTGCCTCTTCGCGTCGCCATTTTTCAATCTCGGCGTGATTGCCGTTCAGCAGCACTTCCGGAACCTTCATCCCGCGAAATTCCGACGGTCGCGTGTATTGCGGGTATTCCAGCAATCCGTGGCTGAAAGATTCATCGCGCGAACTGTCGTCATCGCCCAAAACTCCGGGCAGCAACCGCGCCACCGCGTCAATCACCACCATCGCGGGCAGCGCGCCGTTCGTGAGAACGTAGTCGCCGATGGACAATTCATCGTCCGCCAAACTTTCCCGCACCCGCTCGTCAAACCCTTCGTAATGGCCCGTGACGAGCAGTAAATCTTTTTCCTGCGAAAGTTCGCGCGCAATCTGCTGGCTGAACTTTCTGCCGGACGGTGAAAGCAAAATTACTTTCGTCTCCGGTCGTTGCAAACTTTCCACCGCTTCAAAGAGCGGCTCAACTTTCATTAGCATTCCCGGTCCGCCGCCAAACGGTTTGTCGTCCACCGTTTTGTGCCGGTCATGCGTCCAGTCGCGCAACTGGTGGATTTTCAGATCCAGCAGGCCTTTCTTGCGCGCCCGCATGATGATGCTTTCATCCAGCGGTCCGGCGAACATCGCCGGAAACAAGGTGAGCACGTCAATTTTCATTTTGGTAGCGTCGCCCTGCGAGCGTCGCATCGTGCTTGGCGGTCGCAGACCACCGCTACAAATTTAACTTGCTGACTTGTCTTCCACGATTTCCACCGAGCAACGCACTCCCTTTTTGGCTGCACCTGCCTGAAGCAGCGAACGGATGGCGTTGATGGTTGCGCCCTGACGACCGATGATTTTGCCGACATCGGACGGTTCAAGGCGCAGTTCGTAAACCGTCGCCCCGGCGCGTTCCACCGGTGTGACCGTCACGCCACCGGGATTCTGCACGAGTCCTTTGACGACGTATTCGAGGAACTCCTGCATGGGAAAAAAATTAGGCTGCGGGAGCGGCTTTGCCGAGCTTCTTGATGAAGCTTGCCACGGTATCGCTGGGCTGCGCGCCTTTGCTGATCCAGTGCTGGGCACGGTCAAGCTTGAGGCTGAAATTTTCGCCCTGTTTGAGCGGTTGGTAAGTTCCGATTTCCTCGATGAACTTTCCATCGCGGGGGCTGCGGCTGTCAGCGACGACAATACGGAACACCGGGGTGTTCTTCGTGCCGACGCGTTTCATGCGAATTTTGACTGACATAAATATATTTAAAGGACGCGGAGACTATCAGTTGCGATGGCTTTTGCAAGCCTTCATTTTGCCAATGGACGCAATGTCCGTTCATTGCAGACTGTCCACCATCGTAGGCTGTCAAATCCAATTCTTGCAACTTTTTGCCGCCCGACTGAAACTGGAAACCGTGAGCCAGCCATATGAAGAAATCCTAGAAGGCGCCACGCTGCCGCGTTCCGCGCCGGGCGAGCGGCATGAAAAAATTCTGGCGCGTCTGCACCGCGAGATGGCTGCAAGTGTGAATGGTTTGGCGGCTACGCAACTGCTTGCGCCGCGCGCGCAGGTGCAGGTTGCTCGCACAACGATGCTTTGTCCCGACCTCGCGCTGGTGACGGCGGTCAGCGGAAAACTTTTTCTCGCTGTCGAGATTGTCAGCCGGGACGATCATCGTGCGGATACGGTGGTGAAAAAGGAAATTTACGAACAGTTGCGCGTGCCGCGGTTGTGGATGGTGGATCCGCGCTACGACAACGTGGAAATCTATCATTCGTTTGAATTTGGATTGCAGTTAAAGGGTATTTTGGCCGGCAGCGAGGTTTTGCAGGAAAAACTTGTGCCGCAGTTCAAGATGAGCATTGCAGATGTATTTGCACCGTGAGTTTTATCGTTGAACGAAATCCGTTGCCGCCTTGTCTCATGCTGCGTAACCACAAACCAAACAAAAAACATAACTCTATGAAAAAAATGAAACTCATCATCGCCGTGTTGACCGGTCTGGCGGTCGCGGGCATCGGCAGCACGGTCTTGGCGGAAGACACCACCGTGACCGGCAACATGGTCTGCGGCAAATGCAAGCTGCATGAAACCGCTAGCTGTCAGAACGTCATCCAGGCCGAGAAAGACGGCAAGACCGTGAATTATTATCTCGCCAAAAATGAAGCGAGCGATGCGATGCACGAAGATGTGTGCCACGGTGATTCCAAAAAAGTCACCGCCACCGGCAAGGTCGAGGAAAAAGACGGCAAGTTGACGTTGACCGCGAGCAAACTCGAAGCCGCGAAGTAAAAATTGTTTCTCCGTTCAACCGCCGCTGGGATTTATTTCTGGCGGCGGTTGAATTTTACGCAGTCGTCATACTTCATGCCGCTACCGCCGAAGATGTCGAGCGCGGAGCCGATGGTGAGGTCAACTTTTCCGCCGCCGATTTTCGTGACGGTTTCCAGATCGGCGAGCGAATTGGCCCCGCCGGCGTAGGTCGTTGGAATGGGCGACCACCGGCCGAGTTTCTCCACGAGTTCGCCGTCAATGCCGCGGCACAAGCCCTCGACATCCACCGCGTGAATCAGAAATTCCGCGCAACTGCCGGAAAATTTTTGCAGTGATTCCGCGTTTACCTCCAGTTCGGTGAATTTCTGCCAGCGGTCGGTGACGACAAAGTATTTTCCGCCGCGCTTCCGGCAGCTTAGATCGAGAACAAGTTTTTCCCGTCCGATTTTTTTGACAAGCTCGTCTAGTCGTGGCCAGTCCACTTTGCCGTCGCGGAACACCCAACTGGTGACGATGACGTGCGACGCGCCGGCATCGAGCCATTCGTTGGCGTTGGAAAAATTGATTCCGCCGCCGATGTGCAGTCCGCCGGGATACGCGGCGAGGGCGGCGCGGGCGGCGGCTTCATTACCTGCGCCGAGCATGATGACGTGGCCACCGCGCAGTTGGTCGCGGCGGTAAATGTCAGCGAACCACGCGGCGGATTTTTCGGAGACAAAATTTGTGCGCAAGCCGGCGTCGCCGAGCGTGCCGCCGACGATTTGCTTCACTTTACCTTCATGCAGGTCAATGCACGGACGAAACATGGCGGCAAGATAAGTCCAAAGTCCGAAGTTCAAAGCCCAAAGTTGGCGTCCCGCTTGCTTATTCTTTTTGACAAAGAAATTGCGCCGCTCAAACATGGTGGTGTCAAGTTGATGAATCAGGTCATTTCACTGAATTTAAATCGGAAAATCGAGGTTTTAGTCCGGCACGGCGTTTTAAAGACGCTGCTGTTATGTCTTGTTCTGGTCGGATTTTTTGACACTTCCGGCCGGGCGCAGTCTTACGGTTTGAATTCCCGCGCCGCCCTTGCGCCGTTTTTGAATGGGGTTTTGCCGCCGGTTTCGCCGGTCATCACCGGTAACTGGTCGGCTGTTCCAGCCTTTCCCAATCTGCTTTTCACAAACGCCCTCGGCCTTACTGCCGTGCCGGGAACTAACTTGCTGTGCGTCTGGGAGCGCGAAGGCCGCGTGTGGACGTTCGTCAATAGCTCGAATGTTGCGCAAAAAAAACTCGTGCTCGACCTCAGCGCGCAATGCCAGGGCTGGGATGATTCTGGACTGCTTGGGTTGGCGTTTCATCCGGGCTTTGCTACGAACCATTTTGTTTTCATCTACTACACCTGGGTGGTGCCCGGCACGGTGCAAGGCGATGCCTACACGCGGCCGCCGACATTTTCCACCGGCGCGTATCACGACCGCCTCGTGCGGTTCACGTTCGACACCAATGGCGTGGTAATCCCCGGCTCGGAAACTATCTTTGTGGACCAGGCTGGTGACAGTGTCTGGCACAACGGCGGCGGCATGTTTTTTCATCCGACCAACGGATTTCTTTATTGGACGGACGGCGACGACGCAAGCACGGCCAACACGCAGATCATCACGAACAATATTTTGTCCGGCGTCTTCCGCATTGACGTGGACAAGCGCGGTGGCGGCATCAGCCACGCGCCGCCGCGCCAGCCGGCGAACGGCACGACGGCCAATTATTTCATCCCCAACGACAACCCGTTCGTCGGTCAGCCCAACGTGCTGGAAGAATTTTTCTGCCTCGGTTTGCGCAGCCCGCACCGCATGACCGTTGACGCGGCCGGTGGCCGGATTTTCATCGGCGATGTTGGGCAGAGCGCTCGCGAAGAGGTGGATGTCATCGAACCCGGTGAATCGGCGTTGAATTTCCAGTGGGCGACCATTGAAGGCTTGAATGGTGATCTCGTTCCGCCGTTTATTGGTGTGAACCGCCGGCCGATTTTGGATTATCCGCACACGGATGGAAATTTCGCCGTCATTGGCGGCTATGTTTATCGTGGCAGCCGGTTTGTGTCCGACCTGGCAGGAAAATATCTGTTTGGCGACAACGGCTCGGAAGTGGTCTGGGTGATGGATGAATCCACTGTGCCGGCCGGAAAAATTCCGCTCTGCACGGTGCCCAAAGGCAATGGTTTCAATTCTGGCAATGACTACACCGGCCTGTCGTCATTCGGCACGGATGCGGCGGGGGAAATCTACATGTGCGTCATGGGCAATCTCGGCAGCCCCATTTACACGCTATCGCGTAGCGGCCCGACGAACACGCTGACTCCACCGGCACTGTTTTCGCAGCTCGGCGCATTCACGAATCTTGCCACGCTTGCGGCGTCGCCGTGCCTAGTGCCTTACAATGTCAACTCGCCGCTGTGGTCGGACGCCGCCTTCAAGTCGCGCTGGATCGCGCTGCCCACGAACACGGCCATCACGTTTTATCCGACGGGCGAATGGTCGTTCCCTGCGGGCACGGTGTTCTTCAAAAATTTCGAGCTCGCCACGAATGAAAACAATCCCACGCTTCGCCGCCGGCTTGAAACACGTCTGCTGGTCTGCGACACCAACGGCACGGTCTATGGCGCCACTTACAAATGGCGTGCGGATAATTCCGATGCCGACCTCATCACGCTCGGCACGAATGAAAATATTTCCATCACTACCGCCACCGGCGTTCGCACGCAGCAATGGTATTATCCCGGCCGCCAGGATTGCCTGCGCTGCCACACCACCGCTGCGGGCGGCGTGCTGGGTGCCAAAACGCGGCAGCTCAATGGAAATTATTCGTATCCTTCCGGCGTGACCGACAACCAACTTCGCACGTTGAATCATCTGGGTTTTTTCTCGCCCGCACTCAGCGAACCGACCATCACGAACTACACCAAACTCGTTTCAGTGCTCGACACAAATTATTCCATCGAACTCCGTTCGCGCTCCTATTTCGATGCCAACTGCGCACACTGCCACCGTCCCGGCGGCGTCAGCGCGCTGTTCGATATGAGGTTTGACACGCCGCTGGTCAACCAGGGACTGATCAATGGTTTCGCCGCGAACACGCTTGGCATCACCGGCGGAAAAATCATTGTCCCTGGCAGCACGAACAAATCAGTTTTGTTCCAGCGCGACAGCAGTCTGGGAACGATCCAAATGCCGCCGCTGGCCAAAAATGTCGTGGACACCAATGCCATGGCCGTCATTGCTGCGTGGATCAACAGCCTGACGCCAGTATCCACATTGCCGCCGCCGTGGGTGGATGTTGACCTTGGACTGGCTTTGCCGGGCAGTGTGAATTACACCAACGGACAGTTTGCGGTCGTGGCTTCCGGTGATGACTTCTGGAACACCGCCGACGCGGGACACTACGTTTATCAACCGATCAACGGCAACGGCCAGATTTGCGCCCGCGTTCTGAGCGTGGCTTACACCGATCCCTGGGCCAAGGCTGGCGTGATGTTTCGTGAGACCACGGATGCAAGTTCCCGCCAGGTTTTGATGGCCGCCACGCCGGGCAACGGCATCGCTTTCCAATGGCGCACCAGCACCGCCGGCCAAAGCGGATATATCGCCGGGCCATATTCGGGTGCGCCATATTGGGTAAAGCTCATCCGCGCCGATGACCTCTTCACCGCCAGCGCCTCACCCGATGGCACGAATTGGACGGCGGTGGGAACCCTCACCAATGCGATGAACACGAACATCCTGTTCGGCCTCGCCCTCACGGCGCACAACGCCGCGCTGTTCAATTCCTCGGTGTTCGACAACGTCTCGCTCGTGTTTTCCAACGGCCAGCCGCTTTATGCCGTCGCCGGCGCGACGCTAGGGACGGCTACGGTCACCAATCAGTTTGTGCAATTCACCGCGCAAGGTTTTGCCGGCCGTCTGGGAAACGCTTCCAACACCACCGACGATCATCTTGGAACCGTCACCGCGCAGGGCGATAATTCCCCAGCCGGCGAAGTGGCCGCCAACGCTTTTGATGACACCACGGCGACCAAGTGGTTGGATTTTGCCACGAACAATCCCGCCACCCGCGCCAGTTGGATTCAATATCGCTACGCCAATGGCGCGCAAAATGTCATCACCCAATACACCGTCGCTTCCGCCAACGACGCGCCGGAACGCGACCCGCGCGACTGGCGGCTGCTCGGTTCAAATAACGGCGGCACCAACTGGACTACGCTCGACACGCGCACCGGTGAATTTTTCACCAACCGCTACGAAACGCACAGCTACAATGTGGCGAACACCACGGCATTCAATATTTACCGGTTCCAAATTGATAGTGTGTATTATCCGCTGACCGCCAATTCGGTGCAGTTGTCTGAATTGGAATTCATCGGCTCACCCGGCTGCACCTATCAATGGTTGTTCAGCGATGGAACCACTTCCACGCAGCAAAATCCGCAGCACGTTTTCACAACGAACGGAACCTATGCTGCCACCGTCATCGCCTTTGACGGCGCGGCGATGGCGACTAACAGCGTGATTTTCAACATCGCCCTCGCTTCGCCCGCCGCGCCGCAATGGGTGGCAAACTCCGCCGGCATGACTGGGAAAAAATTCCACATGAGCGCGACGGGCACGACTGGCGCGAACTATATTTTTGAGGCCACAACGAATTTCAAAAGCTGGACGCCGCTCCTGACCAATTCGCCAGCCGGCGGCTTGTTGCAATTCACGGATAACGTCTCGACTAACTTTACCTTCCGTTTCTATCGCGTTCGCACGCCGTGAATTTCACCGCAGACTCTACTTTGATCACTGTCGTTCGTTCATCATCCGCATTCAGATGCAATCCCTGCGAACTTTTTGGCGTCGGTAAAAAGAGCCTCACTCGGCCGCGTTGTTAACGGCGGCGTGGCAAATTTGAAGGCGTTGTGGTGGTGCCGTCAGCCATTCTCGACATTTCGTCGCTGCCGACTACACTTTCGCCTCTCATGGACACTGTCGGAATACATCGGCCGCGCAACTTAGGCTGGACACGAGCTGCTGCGTTGCTTTACGGCGATTGGGGCACCAGCAAAGCCTACGTCATCGGCCTCGCGTTTGTCGCGGCGGGATTCTCATCTTTTCCTATCATCCTGGCCGTTTGCGCGCTGACGGGACTGGTGGCTTACAATTACATCATCGTCTGCAAAAACTTCCCGGATGGCGGTGGTGTGTATTCGGCGGCGCGGGAACAAAGTCGCGTGCTGGCGGTGTTGGGGTCATTGCTGCTGCTGGCGGATTTCATGGTCACGGCGGCGATGAGCTGTTGGGATGCGATGAGCTATTTCGGGATTCACCGGGAATATTTCAAAATTGCCACACTGGGATTTATCCTGCTCGTAGGTGTTATCAATTACTTCGGCCCGAAACATTCTGGCAGCCTGGCGTTTCTTCTGGCCGTGCCGATGATGGTGGTGGTGGTGGGCATTATCGCCTTGAGCGCGCCGCACCTTTCCTTCAAGCAGCTTGAACCGCCGCACGCATCGTTTGGGGTAAACTGGGTGGCCTTCTGTGGCGTTATTCTAGCGTTAAGCGGTGTCGAAGCCATTGCCAACCTCACGGGCGTGATGAAATTGAATCTGGGCTGCACGCCCGAAGCTCCTAACGTCAGCGCTACTGCCAAGAAATCCATCTACCCTGTGGCGTTTGAAGTCGTGTTTGGCACGGCGCTACTCGGCTGGGCGATGCTATCCATGAATGATGTTTCTGCTGCCGACATCAAAGCACGCTACGAGGATATGCTGCGTTTTCTAGGCGAACATTATGGCACGGCGGCATTCGGCCCGCACTTTGGCCAAATTTTCGGGGTGGTTATCGGGTTGGTGGTTGGCTTGCTGCTCTTAAGCGCGGTGAACACGGCGATTGGCGCGTTGATCGGTTTGATTTATATGCTGGCGCGCGACAAGGAAATGCCGCAGCCGTTCACCAAGCTCAACTCGCATGGCGTGCCGTGGCTGCCGCTCGTCGTGGCCGTCGGGTTGCCCATGATTCTCGTGGCCATTTCGCGCGACTTGGACGCGCTAGCCGATATGTATGCCATCGGAGTGGTCGGCGCCATCACCGTCAACCTCGGTTCGTGCTGCTTTAATAAGCGGCTGAAATTGAAGCTGTGGGAACGCGTCATCATGGTCAGCACATTTTTGGTTTTATTTGCCGTTGAAATCACCATCGCCCAAACCAAACCTGCAGCCCTATTCTTTGTTGCGTGTGTGCTCGGCATCGGCTTTGCCCTGCGCTGGTGGGCGATGAAGCACGCGGGTTTTGAAACCATCATCATCAAGCGCGAATTCGCCGCCGCTGTCAGCAATGACACGACGCATTTCCGCCCAAACCTCACGCCTGGACAATCCATCCTCGTCGCCGCGCGCGGGCTGACACCGGTGTTGCGATTCGCCGTGGAAGAAGCCAAGTTCCGGCAGGGTAATCTCTACGTCCTTTACATCAAGGAACTCGCCGTGAACCTGCCCGGCCCGCTCGCCAACGTCGAACGTCCCCGCTGGCAGGATGACCGGGATGCGGCACACATCATGTATGCCATGGTCAAGCTCGGACAGGAAATCGGCGTGCCGGTTGTGCCGGTGTTTGTCGTCAGCGAAAATCCCGCCGCTACGATTCTCGACATCAGCGCGACCATCGGTGCGGATGTCCTCATGCTGGGTTCCTCACATCGCACCAAACTGGTGAACCTACTCAAAGGCAACGTCATCACCGAAGTCGCCAAGAATCTGCCGGAGAATATTCAGTTGGTGATCCATAGTTAAAGTTTAGGCAGCGCCGCAGCGCCGCCCTACCAAGTCGGTAGGCAGAGCTGCTGCCCTGCCACCTCCAAACCATCTTTCGAATCACGCCTTGATGGGCAATATCAGCATCGCGTGGCCGGTGCGGTAGAGGCGGCGTTGCAATTCAAACACGGTGTGATTGTGCAGCAGCCGCGTGAGCAGGCTTTCGTCTTTGAAGATCAATTGACCAGCAAAGAATTGCGCCTGCGGAAACTTCTCCGCGATTTTTTCACACAGCTTCGTCGCTTCATCGGCGATGTCCGTGCCGAGCGCGAAGTGCGATTCGGCATAATGCCCGTGGCGGCCCATGTAGTTCACGTAACGCTCCACTTCGCGGCGGGAATGTTCGCGGAGATTTTCCACTTCATCCGCGCCTTTGAACGTTCCCGCGTCCAACACGCCGACCTGCACGAAGACAAAGTTCTGATAGATCTTCGGGAACATCCGCGACACGGCGAATAACGTGTGCAAGCCAAGCCCGTTGTAACCGTTCACCAGAAACACTGCCGTGCGCGCTGAAGGAATGACCGCGGGCATCGGTTTGGATTCGGCGGAAGCGTCGTTGGCCGTCGTGCTGGTCACGAGATCGTTCAGTCGCGCGAGCTGTTTCTGCGTCTGTTGATAATGGCGTTTCACCCAGACCGCGCCCGCCGCTATGATGCCGGTGACGACGAGCGTGATCCAACCGCCTTGGAAGAATTTGAAGACGCAGAGCGAAACCAGAATGCCGCTCGTGAGTATGAGGCCGAGGCCGTTGATGAGCAGTTTACTTTTCCATTTCGGTTCCTTCGCGCGATTCAGCCACCAATGCCGCACCATGCCGAGTTGCGACAGGCTGAACGTGATGAAGACGTTGATGCTGTAAAGCACGATGAGCGTGTCCACCGCCGCGCCGCAAAGGATCAACACGAGCAACGTCGCCACGCCCATGAGCAACACGCCGTTCTGCGTGACGAGCCGGTCGCTCAAGCTGGCGAACCGCGTCGGCAGCCAACGATCAATCGCCATGTTCGCCATCACGCGCGGGCCGTCGAGAAAACCGGTTTCCGCCGCGATGAACAACAGGAACGCCGCCGAAGACAAAGCCGCGATGATAAAGATTTTCGCCGCCGTCGCGGGCCAAGTGGCGGTGATGTGCTCGAACAAAACAGCGTTCAACGTTTTGCCGTCCACCGGTTGCACGCGGTAGAGCAGGTAGGTGAGCAGCAATCCGCCGACGAGAAAACCGAGCGTCACGCCCATGTAGATCATCGTGCGTTTGCCCGTGCGCACGCGGGGTTCGCGGAGAATCGGCAGGCCGTTGCTGACGGCTTCGATTCCGGTGTAAGTGCCCGCGCCGAGACTGTAGGCGCGCAACATGATGGCGAGCATTCCCCACAGGCCCACCTGATTGTAAGTCGCGTGCGCATCCGCAGAAACGCCGTTCGCGATGGCGGCCATCTCTCCGGCGTGAACCGACACGCCGTAGATGATGGCGAACACGTGCGTGACGATGAAGAGGCCGAACACCGGCACCCAGATCATCACCGATTCTTTCACCCCACGCAGGTTGATGAGCGTGAGAAAGATCACGCCCGCCACGGCGAAAACCGTTTTGTGCGTGTGCCAGTGTGGCGGCAGCAAACTGAAAACGGCATCCGCGCCCGCCGCCACGCTCGTCGCGATCGTGAGAACATAATCCACGATGAGCGCGCAGCCGGAAACCATGCCGACGTTCGGCGAAAGCAATTTGCTCGCGACGAGATAACCGCCGCCGCCCGTGCGAAATTCCTCGATGATCTGCGAGTAGCTCATGCAGATGATGACGATGGTCACGATCACCGCCAGCGCCACGAAGAGGCTGAGGTAAGTGTGTTCGCCCAAGGCAAGGAACACCGACTCCGGGCCGTAGCATGACGACGACACCGGGTCCGCGCCGAGACCGACCCACGCGAACATCGCGATGAGCGAGCCTTTGTGGAAGAGATGTTTATCTGAATAATTTTTGGCGCGGCCGATGACCAGGTTCTTGAAGCTTTTGAAAAGGTTCATAAGAAAATGTGCGTTGAGTTGATGGTGGTGAGTTGTCGCTGAAGTTGTTCAACGGATGTGGCTGCGGATGGCTGCGGCGAGCGCCGCCGGTTCATCTGTGCCGAGCATGAATTTTTTTCCGTCACGCCGAGTCACGATGATGGCGTCGAAGCCGGAAACATTGTAGAGCCAGCCCGTGCCCGGCTGCCAATGGATGCCCCAACTGAAACGATTGCGGGCGGGCACGGCGTCGGCGATTTCCGCCAGCGGCACACGATGGCGGATGAATCCCGGGCCGAACCTCCAGCGCAGTTCGCCCTCAGCGATCTCGATCGTGAGCGAATGAAACAGCCACGCGATCACGAGCAAGATCGGCACGGAGATGAAGAACTGTTTGAACAGACAAATGCCGAGAATGAAAAACGTGCCGGCCATGACCATCATCGCGACGACGATGGCCGTGCCTTTCTGGGTGTGCTGATACGTTTTCATAGCCGCCTCCAGCTATTTGCCGTGGGCAATTTCTTAATCGCGTCTTCTGCGGCGAAGAACCGCGTGAGGCCGCAGTCGGCGCAGGCGACGACCTGGAAATTGGCCGAGGTGAAGAAGCCGCTTAATCCCGGCAATAGATCCGGGCCGTAACCGCCTCGGGCAATTGCTATCGCCGAATACAGGTTGTTCTGCCCGCACTCCGGACACGGTTTTACACAATTCATGACTCGCTCCGATGTGGTCATGCACGCAGGCACGGGTTATCGCCGTGTGCGCGCACAACGCGTTTTCAGTGGGGTGACCGTGATGACGGCGCAATCGCGCCATCCAGAGGATCGCCCTTCCAATTGCCTACGAGATTAGCTGTCGGGCTTGGCCTTGAAAGTGGCCTTGAAATCAGTTGCCTGACTTCGTTCGCCCCGTCCTCGACTCCGAGGAATTTGGGTCTCCCGCGTCCGGCTTCAGGAAGGAAGCCAGACTTAGGCTGCAACGGAGAGATTCAATCACGGAACCACCGGCTTGTCAAATTTTACGCTGAAAAGCCCGAAAACCGTTGCCAAAACACATCGGGCGGCGTTTCATGTGGCACGCATGAAGGAAAAATTATTTGTTCTCGCACTGGTTTTGCTTGCGCCAATGTTTGGGTGCGCGGCGGAAAAAACGTTGCCGTCACCGGCAGGCGCAGTGATTGTTCCGCAGCCGCAACGCGAATTCCGCGCGGCGTGGATTGCGACCGTGGGCAATTCCTGCTGGCCGTCCAAACCCGGCCTCACCACCGCGCAGCAGAAGGCGGAACTCCTCGCCATTCTCGACCGCGCGGCGACGTTGAAAATGAACGCCGTGATTTTCCAAGTGCGTCCGGCGTGCGATGCCTTTTACGAATCCAAGCTAGAGCCTTGGTCGGAGTATTTGACCGGTGTGCAGGGCCGGGCGCCGTCGCCGTATTATGATCCGCTCGCGTTTGCCGTGACTGAGGCGCACAAGCGCGGGTTAGAGTTACACGCGTGGTTCAATCCGTTTCGGGCGCATCATTTTCAAACCGTGTCGCCCATCGCGGCGAGCCACATCAGCAAGACGCATCCCGAACTCGTCCGCAGTTACGCGAGATATCTCTGGCTCGATCCGGGCGAACCGGCCGTGCGTGACTACTCATTGCGCGTAATCATGGACGTGCTGAAACGCTACGACGTGGACGGCATCCACATGGACGATTATTTTTATCCCTATCATGAAACCAATTCCCTTGGCGACATCCCGTTTCCCGACGAGGTAAGCTGGAAAAAGCGTTCAACTACCGTTGATATTTCTCGCGACGACTGGCGGCGGCACAATGTGGACATCTTCATGGAACAGGTTTATCGCGCCATCAAGGCCGAGAAGCCGTGGGTGAAATTCGGCGTCAGTCCCTTCGGCATCTGGCGTCCGAAAAATCCGCCGAGCATCAGTGGGTTCGACGCGTATGAAGAAATTTATTGCGACTCGCGCAAATGGCTGCGCGAAGGCTGGTGCGATTACGTTGCGCCGCAACTCTACTGGGGCATCCAGCCGCCGCAAACGAGCTTCACTACGTTGCTCGATTGGTGGAATGGCGAGAACATCAAGCATCGCCACGTCTGGCCGGGCATGGATTCGCTCAAGGTTGGCGGCAAGTGGCAGCCGGCAGAAATCGTCAATCAAATTGGCATTACCCGCCGTTACGCCGACGCCGGGCACATCCACTGGAGCGTGATGGCGCTGATGAAAAATCCCGCGCTCGCCGAGGCGTTGCGCGTTGATACTTATCGCCAGCCCGCGCTCATTCCGGCGAGTCCGTGGCTGAATCCGACCGTGCCGCCGCCGCCAAAACTTTCTGTGAGCATCTGGAAAAAATCTTTTCACATCGAATGGAAAAATTCCGGGAAGGAACCGATCAACGGGTGGGTGCTGCAAACACGTGCGAACGGCAGCTGGACTACGCAAATCTTCCCTGCGAGCCGCACGGATGTTTACCTCGACAACGCCAGTCCCGACGCCATTGCCGTCCGTGCCGTGAGCCGCGTAGAAAATGTGAGCGAAGCGGCGGTGTGGACGCGGAAATGAAAAAACCATTTCCGCAGTCGCGGCTAGGTTTCCTCATTCTGCATTTGGTTTGAGTTGGTTTTGGAAGGGCTGTAAGCCGAATTCTGTCTGCACTCTTGCGAGCGGAGAGAATCATTTGTCTTAGCGACCGATACCCGAAACCTGTTTCGCTTTCACGAAACGCGGAGCGGGCCGCTCCTCGGTTTCCTATTTGGCCTTGCACCCGACGGGGTTTTCCGTGCCGTGTCGCTTGCGCTTCACGCGGTGCGCTCTTACCGCACCTTTTCACCATCACCCCGGCTTGCGCCGAGGCTGTCTGTTTTCTGTGGCACTGTCCGTCAGTCCGTCTTGAAACGGACTGCCTGCGTGTATCTCCGGCGAAACCAGAGTTACGCAGCGTCGCGCCCAATGGAGTTCGGACTTTCCTCCCCGGACTTGCGCCCGGAGCGATTCTCCGCCCTTCCAAAACCAGTCGCAGCATAACCGATGGCGGGGAAATCTCAAGGCCAGTGGTTTAACCTTTCTGCGCTTCCTTCGCCCACGCGTCTTTCAGCGTGATGGTGCGGTTGAAGACGAGTTGGCCGGGCTTGGAATCATAATCCACCGCAAAATAGGCGAGACGTTCGAACTGGTAGCGTTCATCCGGCGAGGCGTCCTTCAAACTCGGTTCGCACTTGGCGGTGATGACTGCGAGCGAATGTGGATTGAGATGCTTCTTGAAATCACCATCGGCATCCGGTTCGGGCACGGTGAAAAGCCGGTCGTAAAGGCGCACCTCGGCGTCCACGGCGTGCGGCGCGCTAACCCAATGAATCGTGCCCTTCACTTTGCGGCCGGAAGTTGCGCCGCCCATTTTGCTATCGAGATCGGCGGTGCAGCGCAGCTCCACTAAATTTCCCGCGGCGTCTTTCACCACCTCGTCGCACTTGATGATGAAGGCGTATTTCAAACGCACTTCGCCGCCGGGTTTCAGGCGGAAAAACTTCGGCGGTGGAATTTCCTGAAAATCATCGCGCTCGATGTAAAGCTCGCGGCTGAACGGGACTTTGCGTCCGCCAGAAATGGGATTTTCTGGATTATTGATGGCGTTGAGTTCCTCAACTTTGCCTTCGGGATAATTCGTGATGACGACTTTGATCGGCCGCAACACGGCGAGGCGACGCTGCGCGCGCTTGTTCAAGTCTTCGCGGATGGCGTGCTCCAAAACGCTGACGTCCGTGATGCCGTTGTATTTGGTGATGCCGATGTTGTAGGCGAAATTTCGCAACGCCAACGCGGTGACGCCGCGTCGGCGGATGCCGCAGATCGTCGGCATGCGCGGATCATCCCAGCCGGTGACGAGATTTTCATCCACGAGCTGCATGAGCTTGCGCTTGCTCATCACCGTGTAGCCGAGCGAGAGGCGGGCGAATTCGTATTGATGCGGCAGGGGACGCGCGAGTTCGAGCGATTCCAAAATCCAATCGTAAAGCGGACGATGCACCTCAAACTCCAGCGTGCAGATGGAGTGCGTGATGCCTTCGATGTAATCGCTCAAGCAATGCGCAAAATCATACATCGGATAGATGCACCATTTCGCGCCGGTCTGATGGTGGTCGGTTTTTTTGATGCGATAAATCAGCGGATCGCGCAGCCAGATGTTCGGTGCGTCCACGATTATTTTTGCCCGCAGCACCCGCGCGCCATCGGCGAACTCGCCAGCTTTCATGCGCGTGAACAAATCCAAATTTTCCGCCACGCTACGATCGCGGAACGGCGACGCCTTGCCGAGGCGACGAAATTCATCCGTCTGATCCGGCGTCAGGTCGCACACGAAGGCTTTTCCATTTTTGATGAGCGCGACGGCAAATTCGTAAATCTGGTCGAAGTAATCGCTCGCGTAAAACGGTTCCAGCTTCACGTCGGAATGTTTGCGCTCCGATTCCGAAGTGCCGAAGACGGGCGGCTGGAAAAAATCGTTTTTGCCTTCGACAGATTTCGCTTCGGGAGCTTTGCCCGCGTGCTTGAGGCCGAGCCGATCTTCCGCCCAGCCGCCGATGAGCCAGTTCACGTCGGCTTGGATGCTCTCGACGTATTCGATGTCTTCCTTTGCGGGATTCGTGTCATCCATCCGCAGATTGCAAATGCCGCCGAACTCGCGCGCGATGCCGAAGTTCAGGCAAATACTTTTCGCGTGACCGATGTGCAAATAGCCGTTCGGCTCCGGCGGAAAACGCGTGTGAATTCGCGGGTATTTATGCTCACTGACGTGCGCCGCCAGGATGTCGCGGATAAAATCGGAAGGCACCGGCGGCGCGACGGGCACGACTGGCGCAGCGGGAACATTTTCAATCGGATTGCTCATTTGTCGGCAGTTTAACAAAGCTGGAGCGCATTGGCAAATTACCCGGATGCACGCTACCAAACCTCCCTTGACAAGCCATTGCTCACAGCTAGAGTCGTTTAGCAAATCAAGCTCAAAACGGGAACGTCTCATGCAAAAATTACTCGCAATTCTGGTGCTCCTCGCGACCACGGCGGCGACGTTGCAGGCGCAGGGATTTATTCGGTTTCAAAACTCGCCAGCTGCGTCCACCAAGATCAGCACCAATGTAGTGGTTGGAGGTGCTGCTACCGGACTCACGCAAGCCACCGCCGGAAAATTTATTTATGCGCTGTTTTATTCGACCAGCGCGTATGACGTCATGGGGCAGACAGCTCCTATCGTCGGCGCTGCGAACAACGGTTATGCCTTCAATGACGCGCGGTGGAAATTTGCAGGCTATGCCACGAACACCGCGACGGCTGGAAGGTTATTGGGACAAACCCAAAGTGATGGCACAACAGTCATCCCAGCCGTAGCGGGTGGCGGAGCAGTGCAGGTGGTTGTAGTCGGCTGGTCGTCCGATATTGGCACGACGCTTCCAGCAGTCATGGCTTGGTTTAATAATGGAAACCCGGTGAGTGCCGGATTAATCGGCCAATCAGCTGTCAGTGGCACGGCGTATTTGGGTGATGGGGGGGCGATTGTGACTCCATCTGTATTCGGTGTGGCCAGCGGCCAAGTTGCCGGTTTCGTGCTGGGGCAGATTTTTTCATACGAGCTTTTCTCGCCGCCGATAATTTCGTTGCAAGCTACCAACCAAACTGTATCGGTAGGTGGCACGGCCAGCTTTGTAGTCAAAGCTGACGCAGATCTCAGCCTGTCGGTTGCAGGTCAATGGCGTTTGAATGGAACCAATATTTCCAATGCCGGAAATTACATCGTCACCAGCACCAACTATCCCGATGGTTACTTCTCGATCCGGCGAGCAATCTATACTTTGACCGTCACGAATGCGCAGGTGACCAACGTGGGAAATTATTCCGTGTTCATCTCCAACGCTGCCGGCTTTGCCACCAGTGCTGATGCGTCGCTCACCGTGACGGGTATTACTGGCACGCCCCCAATTCTCAGCGCCCAGCCCGCCAGCCAGTCCATCGGTGCAGGCAGCAACGTGACTTTCTCTGTCTCCGCCAGCGGGAGCACACCATTGAGTTACCAATGGACATTTAACGGCACAAACCTCGCGAACGCCATCGGCGCGTCACTCACGCTCTCCAACGTGCAACCGGCCAACGCTGGCAATTACGCCGTGACCATCACGAACGCTTTCGGTGCAACCAACAGCGCCAACGCCGCGCTCACGGTGCTGACCTTTCCGCCCGCGATAATCACACAACCAGCAAGCGCGTCGGTGCAGGTTGGCAATGGCATCACTTTCTCCGTGGCGGCGAGTGGAACCGTGCCGTTGAGTTACCAATGGAAGTTGAACGGAACCAATTTACCCGGCGCGACCAGCGCGTCGTATTCCATTTCCAATGCGCAGACAAATAACAGCGGCAGCTATTCCGTAACGGTTTCCAATCCCTACGGCACGACGAATAGTGCGAACGCCACACTTGCCGTTTTCCCGCCGTCAGGCTATGTGTTTTTTCTGAACAACAACAACTCCGCCACAAAAATTTTTACCAACTCGGACGTGGGCGGCGTGGTCACCGGCCTGACCACCACGAACGGTGGAAAATATATTTACGCGCTCTTCGCCTCCGCGACGGCGACCAATGTGAACGGCCAAATCAATGCCACGCTCGGCAATGCGGGTGAGTATGCCTTCAATGATTCCGCTTGGACGCTCGTGGCTTACGGCACGAATACTTTTCGCGCGGGGCGGTTGGCCAGCACCAGCTCAGACTTCATTGGTCGGACGCCAGTGACTGGTTTTCCCGGCGGCAGCGCCGTGCAACTCGTCGTCATCGGCTGGTCGGCCAACATCGGCTCGGACATCCCCGCCGTGCAAAACTGGTATGGCTCCGGTAATCCTGCGTTTGACGGCTGGATTGGCGAGTCGGCGGTGAGCGGCGCCATTTATCTTGGCGACGGCGGCATCATTCCCAGCCCGGCAGCGTTCGGTTCGGCTGCGCCGGCCTTGCAGGGTTTCACGCTGGGACTGGTGCAGCCGGTAGCTTCCCTGGGGCATTATTCTGTGTCCGTTCCGCCTGCGCCCGTGCTGACGCCCGCGTTGAACGGAAATTCATTGAAGCTTTCGTGGCCGACAGCCGCAGGTTCGTATGTGGTGCAATCGGCGAGCAAGCCATCCGGCCCGTGGAGTGACACCGGCTTGAACGTCACGCTGGACGGCGCAAATTCTACGGTGACACTGCCGCCGACCAACTCGCAGCAGTTCTTCCGTTTAATCGTGCAGTGACCAGGAAAGATTTTCCGGAGATATTATTTTACGACCGCGAACGCAGCCGTCACATCCTTCGCAATAACTTTTTTGCCGCGATAAAACTTCCCGCCAGAATTATCCCAGCGCCCCAGCAGATCACCATATTGGCCGCGCGCAAAATAACCGAAGCTCACATCGCCCGGATGCCAGCCGGTCGCCGCGACATTATCCACCCCACGCACGGTGGCCTGAAATAATTCGCTGATGGTGGCGGTGACGCCGGCGACGTTCACTGCATCGCCGGTTTTTTGTGCGGCGCATTGCTGCGGTGTCGGCGGGATCAATGGTGCGAGCGGTGTGTAGAACATCCAGTTTTGCGGGCTAGACTCGTCGCCGCAAACGAGCAACGTCACGCGGTCAGCGTCGTCGGTCAATTCATATTCGTGGCGCTCGTAAATCGCGCCGACCTCGGCCATTTCGATGGTGGCGTGCGCGGTGATACGCTGGTTTTTTTCGTCCCATCTTCCCGTCGTGCCGACCATTAACGGCGGCGCAGCGGCGTAAGTTTTTTTCACCGCCGGTGCTTCGTAACTTCTCGAGCAGGAAAAATTCCGTCCGAACATAGTGAAAAAAATGAAGCCGATGATCAGCGCCCAGAAAAAGAATTTTCCCATGCTGATGGTGCTTTCCGAGTCGGCATCGCCCGCCGCCGATCCACCGCCCAGTCCGCTGAACATTTTTGGCGCGGCAGCGCGCGGCAGGCCAAAGGCCATGTCGACCGCATTTGGCGAAAGTGTGATGCCGTTGTAATATTCCACTTCGTCGCCCGTCCAACTGACGACCTGCATCACATCGCCGGCTTCGGCGTTAAAATAATTCGCCACGCTGCCGACGCGCTCGCCTTCGGGCGCCTCGGCTTCGAGGTAATAAACTTGCGAACTCTGCACCAGCGTCACCCGCACATCCGTGCCGGTGAGATTGAGTGAGTCGCCGACTTGTTTCGTGGCGGCATCGGCAGCGGTCAGTGGATAATCTGGTTCAAATTCCGTGAACAGCCGCCACACACCGCCATTTTCGGTCTCTTCAAAAACTAGCGTGGCTGTTTCGCCGGCCTTGGCTTCGAGGTTGAATTCATTCCAGTAGTAAGTTTCGCCGGCGATATCCACGCCCATTACGACGCGGCCGATGAGCCGGAAATCTTTCCCGGCAAAATCGCCGTGCATGCCGATGCGCAGACGGGTTGGGTTCTCGAAGCTCATGTGAAAAAGTGCGGCACAAAGCGGCTTAAATTTCCCGTGATGCGCCGCGTGTCTTCGCGGATGCCCAGCCCGGCAGCGGCGTGGTCAATCACCCAGACGCCGAACACCGGATGGTTGCCGCTGAAATTGGGAATCTCCGCCGTCGCCTGAAAAATGAAGCCTTCATCGCCGTAGTTGCCGCCGTTTTCCTCGACCAGCGTGCCGTTTTCAAACAAGGAAATGTTACTGCCCTCGCGGCTCCATTTTGGTTTGCGGACGTAACGGCTGCCGAGCGGCGCAGCGGAATCGTGCGCGGGCAGCAGATTGGGATGACCGGGAAAAAGTTCCCACAGCACTGGCAGCAACGCCTTGTTGCTCAAAAGTATTTTCCACGCGGGCTCGATGAACTGCACGCGTTCCTGCGGCAGATGCATGGCGAATTCTTCGCGCCATAGCCATTCCCATGGATATAATTTGAAGCAGTGTGCGATGTCCGCGTGGTCGAGATCCACGAAGTTTTTTTTCTGCGCGTCCCAGCCGATGTCTTCGATGTGAATGGATTTGGTTTTCACGCCAGCCTGTTCGCAGGTGTCGCGTAAATAGAGAATGGTCATCTCGTCCTCGACAAATTCTTTCACGCCGCTGAAATGTATCGTCTGGCCGTGCCAGCGTTTCCAAGCTTCGATGAGCCGTTCGTGAATCGAATTGAACTGGTCGGCGTGCGGCTGCACGTCTTGCAGCCAGAACCATTGCGCGACGGCCGCCTCAACGAGCGCGGTCGGCGTGTCGGCGTTGTATTCGAGCAGTTTTGGTGGCGTGTTGCCGTCGAAAGCAAAATCAAAACGGCCGTAGAGGCTGAAATCATCACGCTCCCACGAATTCAAAATTACCGGGATGGCGCTGGCGGGAATGCCGATGCGTTGCCACCAGTTGTGCTTGATGACCGCTTCCGCCGCGTCAATGCAACGGAAATGCAGTTCGTTCGCGGCGGCTTCCAGTTCGCTCACTTCGCGCGCCGTAAATTCGTAGCACGCGGATTCATCCCAGTAAGGGCCGCTTTCGTGCGAATGAAACGTGAGGCCGATGCGCTCAACTTTTTCGCGCCAATCGGGCCGGGGCTGGCAGGCGTGGCGTTTCATTTCAAGAATGAAATCCCGACCAGCCGCCGCCGGAAGAATACGAATGCCAGCCGTAGCTGTTGCCAAAGCCGCCGCGTGTCACGTCGGTGCGGGAATTTTCCGCGAGCACCACGGCGTCGGGCAGCGGCGAAGAGATGTTCGTGATGCTTTCAAACGGTGTCGCACCCCATTGTCCGCCGTAAAAATAAAGCTGCTTCGCCGCGTCCAGATGATTGTAGGGCAGGGGAAACCACTTGCGGAATGGCGCGTGATAATAGCCCGCGCCCGGCACGTAGAAATTATTTGT